>JAHHRZ010000001.1 GCA_020025515.1 Oscillospiraceae bacterium
AAGGGGTGACCATATTTATCACCTCCCACATGCTCAAGGACATTGAGGTGCTGTGCAATCGCGTCTGCATTATCAAGGACGGTTTCATGGTGGAGCAGGGCACGATTCCCGAATTGCAGAAAAGGTACACGGGAAACTATACACTGCTTTTGCAGACCGGCGATGATCTCCGCGCCGCAGAAGCTCTGAAATGTGTGGAGGGCGTGCGTCGGGTGACGAACTGCGGGGACCATCTTGAAATCGTATGCGCAGGTGGGCTGGATGCGGCAGGTATCCTCGCTGTGAAGCATCGCGTTACGACTGCGGTTTTCTCCGCAGGACTGGACATTTTGGAGCTGTCTCATAAGTCGCTGAGTATGGAGGACATTTTCTTCCGCGCCATTGAGCGGGACGGTGAAGGGGAGGTGACGGCATGAACAGATCAATGCTGAAAAAAGAGCTGACTGAGAATCTGTATGACAGTAAGGGGCTTTGGATGATCGTGGCGGTATCGCTTATTTTCACCACCCTCTGCGTCCTTGCCACCACGATCAAGGAAGTCACGGCCTACTCTCAAACCGACATCCTGCAATATGCGCTGAAGGCGGAAACCCTGCTGACGCTTTTGGTTTGCATGACGCTTGGTGCGGCCTGCTTCGTTTCGGAGCGCGAGAACAACACGCTGGAGAGTCTGCTCCTCACGCCGGTGTCCAAACTCTCGCTCACCGTCTCTAAATACCTCGGCGTTCTCATCGTCGGCGTGATCCTCATGCTGACAGCAGTGCCCTATGTGCTGGCCATCAGCGCAGGCTCCGGCCTTTGGTTCAAGGCGCTGGCGCTGGGCTTCGGCTCGGTCGGGCTGCTGCTTCTGGCGTTTACCGCTGTGTCGGTCATTTTATCGGTGCTAATGGAAAACTCCAAGGTGTCCGTGCTTATTTCTGCGCTTTGCCTTGCAGTCCTTGCCATTCCGTCGATTATGAGCGCCATTTTCCAAAACTCTGCCTTCGGGCGTCTCATACTGCGGATAGATCCCATCGTGTGTGCGTTTGATCTCTCCAAGGAAGTGCTGACAGGAACCGCCACCGCTGCGAGCATCGCCGGAAAACTCCTGCCAATGGTACTCTTTGCGGTGTGTGCGGTCACGGCCATGTTGCTCTTTAGCAAGCGGGTTTCCCTGAAAGGAGAGAAGTAAGATGAAACAATGCAAAAAAGGTCTTTTTGTGCTGGCAGTTATCGTTTTTTCTTTGCTGCTTCTCCCTACAGTAGAAGCCAGCGCAGCGTCTGCTCCCGACTGTGAGGTGACGCTGGATTCGCCCAGCGCTATGGAGGGTATGCCTCTTTACGAAACGGACATCGTATTCAGCGTGACAAATAAGACGGATGGGAGCCTCGATCACCTTGTTGCTTATCTATCCTTTGTGGATATCGAGAACGACCGAATCTATGACGATGAGTTCGGCACCGCCGGGGAAACGCTGGTGCATCTGCCAAGCCTGGCCGCCGGAGAGAACACTACCATTACGGTTCCGTTGCAGATTGCCTTTGCCGGACAGTTCCGAATTACAGCTTCGGTGGTCAATCTGGACAACGGCAGCGTTACCGTGTCCGATGCGGTCAGCGTGACCATGACACGGATCACCGCTATGCACAATTCCCTTGTGATTGCGGTGGCGGTCATTGTTCCCGTGATTTGTATTGCCGTTGCGATCTCCTTGACACGCCGCAAAAAAATGAGCCGATAGTGCAGGTTTGTCAATGATGTATTACAGATTTTAGTAAAAAGGACAGCTTTCGGAGATTACCAGCTGAGCGGCCTGATGGGGAAATTATTATATTGTCTTTACTACACGGTTACCAACATTCACCGCACAGGAAATTGCATTCAGGAGCTCCTGCAATTCCATCATGGTACTGCCTTTTTGTTCAGTCTGTTCTGCGCGGATATATTTTTTGATGTCATGCCAAATGGCGCGAATCTCTTCCTGCTGCAAATTCTGCTGTTCATAATATCGTTGCTGCATGGTATAGTGATGCTCTCTCAGCTCATACTCTTTTTGCTTCTGCGCCTGTATACTCAGGCGATCTGTGTAGTAGATCACAAGAATATTGATGTAGAGCAAATCCGGTAGGATTACCGAGTATATGGGATGCAATTCCGTCTTTAATGCCAACACCTGCCACGCTAATAGGATGCCCAGCAGGATACTGATCAGCCAACAATGTTATTTTCTTGCTCTGGGCTTTAACTTGAAAACGCTATGGTTGAATCGGGAAGAGAACCGTTTGCAGCCCCATCTTTCTGCATTTCACATAGCCTGACGGAATTTGATGCCACCATTTTGGGCAGGGTCAGCTTTGCTATACGCAAAACAGAAGAGAATGAAAAGTTTTCCACAGGCATCATGTCAAAAACCATGCCCAGAGCACGAAAAGGGGTCTGTGGCAAAATGTAAATTCTGCCACAGACCCAGGCTGATTTTGTTTCGCCGGCTCTTGTTTACTGGAAATTTTGAGGATTCAGTTTACCGTAGGCCTCCACAATGGCATCTTCCATCATCTGGGAATTTGCAAACATTTTCAGTTCTTCAATGTTAAACGATTCGTTGCACACATTCCCGTCTTCATCCAGCTCCAGGCCGCTTACCACAAAGTAGCCGCAGGCATCGGGAATGGAAACCGAAATTCCATTCGGGTGAAAATCTCCCTCCCATATGCTTTGTTTTGTGTTTTCGATAACGGTGGTAAAGGGCACCAGAAGAATGCATTTTTTACCGAATCCCCAGTTTACCTCTGTTGTATAGCCATATTCCAGGAAGGCAGGGTCGGTCCAGGTACCGCCACGATGGCTTCCCACATAACAGATGGACTCGTTGATACCGGGATAACTGACACCGATACCTCCCTGCATCTGCGCCTCCAGGCTGTCTTTCAGATGTCCCTGCAGGCGCACAACATCTTCCTGTTTAAGAAGCGATGCATCCGTGATAAAGCTGTGAAACCCTTCCAGATTCAGTGTGGTTTCGCTGCGGGAAAGTGCATATCCTTCTCTTTCAAAGGACTCTTCCACCGTAGCCTTTACGGTGACCGTATCGCCGTTTTTGAGATTCATGGAAGAATCCATGGTATATCGAATGGCTCCATAAATATCATCCTGGGGTGCATTGTTATTAACGGTTACTTGCAAAAAGGGAGAAATTCCCTCAATCGTCACATCCACCGTCTTCCCATCACCGAACTTGCTTTCGTCAAAGGGATCGATCTCTACCACATCCCGCAGGCCCTCTACTGTGATCGTCTTTTTTCCATCCTGGAGAGAAAGGCCCAGATCCTTTGCCTGCTTTTCATCCCAGGTTACCTGAACCGTGATCTGATCCCCATTGTGAAGGTTTTCCCCGCTCTGGATCTCACAGTCAATGGTGGCTTCAAACGCCGTCAGCTCTGCCAGCTTTTCAAAGGTTTTCTCTTTTTCTTTCCATTGGGACATAATGTCTTCTTCAAAAGAAGCATAGTCAAACTGGGCGCTTGCGGTTGCTTTGCCGTTGAGTCCATTGCAGTCCAGGGAAATATAGGGGGCCAAATCAATTTTTGTACTGCCGCAGGCGGTGAGGGCCAGCATCATAAGGGCAGCGCCAAGGATAAGTAAGCATTTCTTGATCTTTTTCATGGTGATTTTCTCCATTCTTTGATTTTTCAAAATTTTTAGTTATACATATTGCTCATAGTGTTCATCACATTGGACTGCATTGATTTTGCTGCTGGGGAATGCTCTTGCAGTGTGTGAACTGTGCCTGCCGCTGAATATCCAGCCTATCCAGAGCTTCTTTCAGAGATCGGCCCGCTATACCTGAGCCACTTTGATGAGATAATCGGTTGTCAGGGGCTACCAGTGGTCATCCGTGAGGAACGCAATGGACTCGCAGTTATCTTCAGAAATCTTCCGCTCCGCAGCGTTTTCCATCTGTGCCCATCCCTATAGCATGTCGGCCTTGGTTTTGATCGTGCGCTTTTTGTCCCAAATGGACATTTTCCCCATGGTAGGTCTCATCAATGTCTTTGAGTGCCTGTAACAAGTTTTTCATAAGTCTTTGTTCTCCTTTATTTTTGTTTTCTGACTAATAGACGAGTCAGCTTCCCATTTGGTTTTAAAATTTCAAAAAAATTTGAAAAAAATTTTTCAGGAGAACAAGAGGAGCAGGACTGATATGCACCCAGAATTCTACACACATTGAAAATTGAATGATGCTGCACAGATGGGTGCTTCCCTGTATGCTATGGGAGCATCCAATTTCTCTTTTTCCGGATTCTGTTGTAGCATGTGGATCTGGAAAGTCCTATTCTAAATTGCTGGGGGGCTGTATAAATTGTGAACGCACTGTCATATATCTGGTGGACAATGCGTAAAGTACAATTCTCTAGCTGGAAAACGATTGATTTCCGTGGCTTTTTTGAGCTTTTTCAGTTGAGCTTAATTGCTGTATGGAAGGCGTCCCCGTTTTATACGATGGTTCGGATACTTTCGGAAATATTTCAGCCATTTATGAGTTTAGCTGCGGTTTTTTGCGGGAAAAAAGTTTTAGGGAACCTCTACCTTAATCGCGTCAAGCATACAGGACTAAGATATGGTAAAATAGAGCTAAGAAAAAATGGCAATAATAAGGAACTGCCATTCTATATAGAATTATTACATATTCAGTCAAAATTACATCCTCCCATTGACAAAATCTTCCAAATCTGATAAGATATACATATCTTGTACCACAACAAGAGACTTTAGGTTACTGCAATCAGGCAGTATGCCTCAGAGCTCCGCCCCAACCACTTCATTGTGGTTGGGGCGTCTTTGCTATTTTAACATAATTTTAGGAGGCGCTCTATGAACTATACATTAGGATTGGATATTGGCATTGCCTCTGTCGGCTGGGCCGTCCTCAGAAATAATGAACAAGAGGAGCCCTATAAAATTGAAGATTTAGGTGTTCGGATCTTTGAAGCTGCAGAACACCCGCAAACCGGAGCCAGTCTTGCTCTGCCAAGGAGGCAGGCCAGAGGCATGCGCCGCTGCATCCGCAGAAGACACCACAGAAAAGAGCGCATCAAAAATCTGATGGAAGCCATCGGGCTTATGAAAAAAGAGGACATGTCTGCTCTTTTTGAGGCATCTGGTTTTACAAAGGATGTTTACGACCTTCGTTCTGAAGCGCTGGATCGTGCCATGACCAGCGATGAATGGGTGCGTGTACTGCTCCACCTGACCCAGCGCCGGGGTTATCGCTCTAACAGCAAGGCTGAGGAAGCAAAGGATGCAGAAAATGGTGTGCTCAAGGATGCTATTGCTGCCAATCAAAAGCTGATGACTGAAAAAGGCTATCGAACTGTAGGTGAAATGTTCTGCAAGGATGCTAAATTTCAGACAGTTGGTGCAGATGGGAAAGTATGGAGAACGACTCGGAACACATCCGGAGATTACAAATTTACCGTGACACGCCAAATGGTTGCAGATGAAGTTTCTCTTCTGTTCGATTCACAGCGCCGTATGGGAAATCCCTTTGCCAGTGAAGAGTTTGAACAGAAATATTCTGAGATTCTGTTCTCTCAGAGAAATTACGATGAAGGTCCCGGCGGGGACAGCCCTTACCGGCAGATGGATCTGCGAGGATATTGCCTGTTCGAGAAGGAAGAACGCAGGGCCTTTAAGGCCTGTTTTACCTTCGAGTATTTTAGGCTGCTGCAGGATTTGAACCATATTCGGCTTCGGTCTGAAGAGGGGGAGCGGGGGCTTTTACCCGAAGAACGGGAACGGATTATTACCCTTTCGATGAAATCGGACAATTTAAATTTTTCTCGTCTGCGAAAGGAACTGAGCATCCCGGAGAATGTCCGCTTCAATCTGGTCCGGTATAACAAGGACACTGTTGAACTCTCCGAAAAAGGCACAAAATTTTCTCAGATGCAGTCTTACCACAAAATTCGGAAGGCTTTGGATAAGATATCCAAAGGATACATTGGCACGTTCAGTCACGACACTTTGGATAAGATCGGTACGATCCTCAGTCTTTATAAAGCAGATAACAAGCGGACCACTGCGCTGCAGGCCATCGGTCTTGATGATGCCGTCATTGCACAGCTCCTGCCCCTTTCTTTTTCCAAGGCTGGGAACTTATCTCTTACAGCTATGCGAAAACTGATCCCGGAACTTGAAAAAGGCATTACTTATGACAAAGCTTGCTCTGCTGTATACGGAGATTTCAGAGGACATACAGCCGGCATGCGCAGGAAAACCATTTCGCTCAATCCGGAATTTCTTGCAGAAACAGGTCTGACCGATAATATTACCAATCCTGTAGTCTTGCGTGCGATTTCCCAGACCTGCAAGGTAGTCAGTGCCATTGTGCGGAAATACGGCTCTCCACAAGTAATCCGGCTGGAGATCGCCCGTGAAATGAGTAAAAATCATGATCAGCGGATCAAAGCTGAAAAATCCATGGCTGAGAACCGCCAGAAGAATGAAAAAGCGATGGAGCATATCCGGGAAATCAAAGGGGATCGCGTCACCGGTCTCGATCTGGTTAAGTGGAAGCTCTATCAGGAGCAGGACGGTATCTGCCTGTATTCCGGAGCGCGTCTGGTTGCGTCCCGTCTTTTTGAACCCGGCTATGTGGATATCGACCATATCATCCCTTACAGCATCAGTTTTGACGATAGCTATCGGAACAAAGTACTGGTACTTTCTTCGGAAAACAGACAAAAAGGAAATCGGCTTCCTCTGCAATACATGGAAAACGATCCTCAAAAGGCGGAGGATTTTAGAACTCTGGTGGAGACCCGTATTCGAGATTATCGCAAACGGCAGAAGCTGCTCAAAAAGAGTCTCACAGAGGAAGACCTGTCCGGATTCCGCAGCCGCAACCTGACCGATACCCAATATATCACCCGGATGGTCTACAATCTGTTCCGGGATTATCTGGAGTTTGCTCCCAGCACCTATTATAGTAAGAAACCAATTATGGCAGTGAACGGTGCTATTACGGACTATATGCGTAAACGCTTTGGTCTGCACAAAAATCGTGCAGACGGAGATAAGCACCATGCCATGGATGCCGCTGTCATAGCGGTTACCACCGATGCAATGATTCAGCGAATCTCAAACTATGCCAAACGCCGGGAATGGGGGCAGAAAGTACAGGGGAAATATGTAGACCCGGAAACCGGCGAACTTCTCTCTCAGGCAGATTTTGACGAAAAATATGCGCCCGCTTTCCCGGAGCCCTGGCCTCAGTATCGCAGGGAGCTGGAGGCCCGCATGGGAGATACCCCAATGGAAGATCTGGAACGGCTCCATCTTCCTGCTTATGAGCCGGATGAGGAAGTGAGGCCGATTTTTGTCTCCCAGATGCCACGCAGAAAAGTTACCGGCGCTGCCCATCTGGAAACCATCTGGAGCAAAAAAGAAGAGGGTTCTCTTATCAAGAAAGTTCCTCTCACCGCTTTGAAACTTGAGGCAGATGGGACAATCAAAAACTATTACCGTCCCGAAGATGACAGGCTGCTCTATGAAGCCCTGCAAGCCCGGCTGAAACAATATAACGGTGATGCGGCCAAGGCTTTTTCCGAACCTTTCCACAAGCCTAAGAAAGACGGCACCCCCGGCCCTGTCGTGAACAAGGTAAAAATCCTGGAGACAACCTCTAACAATGTAGAGGTAAACGGAGGCATTGCAAGAAACGGCGGTATGGTGCGGGTGGATGTCTATCATGTGCCAGATGATGGTTTCTACTTTGTTCCCATATATATAGTAGATACAGTCTCCGCAGCGCTGCCGCAAAAAGCAGCAGTTGAGGGGTTACATTCTAAATACTGGCAAGAAATGGATGATAGCAATTTTGTTTTCTCACTATATCATGGAGACTTAGTATTTATCAAATCCAAGAAACCGTTAACTTTATCCAAGAAAAACAGTGAGGCATCTGGAGAAAATAAAATCTATCGAAATGAAGTGTTTTTGTATTTTAAAGGTGCAGACACCAGCACAACACGTTGGGAATATTTAACGCATGACAGAAAATACGAAGGTAGAACAAGAATCAAAAAGCTATTGGATATTCAGAAATTTGAAGTAGACGAACTAGGAAATTGCCATAGGGTGTCTCAACCGGAAAAGAGGCAATCCTTCCGCTGATTCAGGAGGTCATTATGGAATTCCGTTCTGTGTTTGTCTCTAACCCTGCTCAGCTTTCAGTCCGCAAAGGTCAGTTGGTTATCCGACAGGAAAAAGAGATTACGCTTCCGATGGAGGATATTTCCAGTTTACTGATTGAATCCAGAGCGGTGACCATAACTGCTGCAGCCTTGCAGGAACTGGCAGATCACGGCGTCACCACCTATATCTGTGATGCCACCCATTTGCCTGCGGCCCTGATTCTGCCCATGAACCGAAACTGCCGGCAGTTAAAGCAGCTGAAAGAACAAATTGCGATGTCCCTCCCGACCCGGAAGCATATCTGGGCGGAAGTGGTTTCCGCTAAAATCAGCAACCAGGCGAGATGTCTTCAGCTTATGGGGACTCCGGGCTATGAGGAGCTTTTTTACATGGCCAAATCCGTTCGTCCCGGAGATCCGGATAATTTGGAGGCATCTGCAGCCGCTGCCTATTTCCCGCTCCTTTTTGGCTCCGGGTTTACAAGAAGCGAGGATTCTATACAAAATAGCTGCCTCAACTACGGCTATGCTATTTTACGAGGCGCTGTTGCCAGAAATCTGGCAATTCGGGGCGTGGAACCCTGTTTGGGAATTTTCCATCACAATGAACTGAATCAGTTCAATCTAGCGGATGACCTGATGGAGCCTTACCGTCCTCTGGTAGATCTGTTTGTAGCTTCTAAAATTTCGGATGGGGAACAGATGGTGCCCGCTGTAAAGCAGCAACTGTTTAACCTGAGCAATTATCTGATACTGCAGGGCGGTAAAAAATACAAGGCGATATCCGCTGTGGGGCGGATGGCTGACAGCTTTGTCCGCATTCTGCACAGGCAGGGGCGGAATCTGGAAGTTCCAGAACTGCTTGCCCTGCAGGAATATCACTATGAGTAAACTGATGAGAATATTGGTATTTTTTGACCTGCCGGTAAAAACAAAGCCTCAGAGGACAGCTGCCTCCCGCTTTCGAAATTTTCTGCTGGCAGACGGGTATTATATGGTGCAGTTTTCCGTTTATGCACGGATCTGCAATGGCATGGATTCTGTGCAGGCACATAAAAACAGGCTTTATAAGGCGCTTCCCGCCAGGGGTGCTGTGAGGGTGCTTGTAATTACTGAGCGACAATATGAAAATATTGAAGTTCTTCTGGGCTCTCCTCAGGAACAGGAAGAAATTCAGGAAATGGAACAGCTGATGCTCTTTTAAAAGAAAGAATTCGGAACACTCTCCCTTGAGAATGTTCCGAATTCTTTTGTGTTTTGAAAGGTTTTCTCCTTTTTCCCCGGTTGAAAGTTCCATAGTTCGCTACTTTCCCCAAGTCTATTATACCACAACAAGAAACTTCAGGGAACTACAACATAAAATGCAGCACATCCCGCTCCCTAAACATTATACCACAACAAGAAACTTCAGGGAACTACAACCTAAAATTTATCCTTGGCTTTATCGCCGGGATTATACCACAACAAGAAACTTCAGGGAACTACAACAACATCCTTTTGGGGGGCATAGCCGCTCTTATTATACCACAACAAGAAACTTCAGGGAACTACAACTGACAACAGAGTAGCAAGAGTGGTTTTCCCATTATACCACAACAAGAAACTTCAGGGAACTACAACCTTTAACTTGTCGCCGTTCAAAGCGAACTGATTATACCACAACAAGAAACTTCAGGGAACTACAACTTCGCCTGGAATGCGGTGTACCGACTGTCCATTATACCACAACAAGAAACTTCAGGGAACTACAACTATTCCAGGGCAAGCGGTGGAAGGCTAAGTATTATACCACAACAAGAAACTTCAGGGAACTACAACGCTACACGGGATGCACTCCACAACACTCAGATTATACCACAACAAGAAACTTCAGGGAACTACAACTACTGAGTCTGCATCAAGGTCTTTTATTGCATTATACCACAACAAGAAACTTCAGGAAACTACAACAACATTATAACTCACAATTAGATACTGTCAAGAGTTATGCGCAAAATTGATTTTGGGATCTGATAGAACTCTATTACCGGGGGCGTGTGACCGTCCCTTGATTTCGTATTTTGCGACCACGGAGCCACTGGAAAAACTCATCCAACTGGCTTGCCCTCCGCAGCACCCAAAACCTCTCGATAACCGTTCTCATTGGCCGCAATCGCAACCAAGATTACTACATTTTTGTATTTTCTCCCACAGTTCCGGCGCAGATCGATGCCATTCACATAGACATATAGGTGTTTACCCCTCTGTAGATGTACCGATTTGTACGAAATTCTCTACATAAAAAGCGCCGTTACGAGATGCCTTCCAAAATAAGTTGCTACAACAACAATGAAAGCTGTACGAAACTGGATCCAATTAGAATCCAAATATGCCGCATCAACTGGTTTCCACGAGAAATGCGTTTGTATCGCATCAAATAGCATTGGCTCTACCACTGCTAGAATGGCAACTGCGAATATGCCTGTAATGGTACTATCCCAAAGGATTACCGGCAAAATCCCCAGCAGGAGCGAGTTTGAAAGAATGAGTAGCAGCCATTGGAGCCAGCTCATACAATAAATCTGTCCACATGATGTGCATATTCTAATTGATATCGTCTCGCTATAAAATGCTACCATAGGGTCATTGGGCCGCATATTGGCATGCTTGCCCTTGGCGCATTTGGGACAACATGGAACCTCCATTTGTGTCTCCCCCTTTTATCTTTTTGGTCGTCGCTATCCGAAATCTTCTTTGCTTTCATACCGAGGCCGAAGTTTCCGGGAAGTTTCAGAATTGATTCTTTGCCCTGTAAACGATAGGTGACAGAACCTTGGGAGCTCTGCCACCTATTTCGTTACACAGATGTTGATGAGACGCTCGTTATCTTGCATGATACAACCACAATGACCCGCTGGTATATCATTTCGGTTGAAAACAAAACCCAATTTCACCAACAATCAAGTATTTGTTTCTATTTTGCAGATATGTCCATCTGTGTCATCCATGTAGACGTAGACAATCTTTCGCTCGTGACCTGCTATCCTCTGCCAGTCCATTGTGCGGTATATAAATAGCCATATATGATTGGAATAATGAATTGCTTTCCGTGCCTCCATCTCCTGAGGAGGAAAACATCCTGTTTCTTCCAGAATCGGCAAAAGCAACTTGGCATACTCCGTAATCTGTGCTTTTGTCTCTAATTTGTGTTCGGGAAAGAGTTCTGCGGCCTGCTTCTGTAACTCCTCATTTTCATAAATTTGCTTTCTGGGTGCTTCCAATTCGCTTTCAACATGGTACCTGAATGGTGAACTAACAAGACCAGGGAAGCTGTTCCACTGAATTCCATAAAGATACGATTCATATTCTTCCTGAGGAACTGAATAGTTCTCTTGCTGAGGAAGCGGTGTTTTTTCTTGACTGCAGCCTGAGAATAACAGCAGCGAGGCCAGAAATATCCCACAGAACTTTGAACTTTTCACGAAATCCCCTCCTTTTAGTCGTCAAACTCATGTGCAGGGTCTATACAGATACAGTCAAGCACATGTCCGTCTAATTCGGAAACATAAATTTCGTAAAATTCCTGAAAGATTCCTGGGGCCCCTTGTGTATCATAGTCATCCAATTTCCAGCGAATACACCATATACCGTCGGAATAATGTGTAATGCTGCTGGGGATCATATTGGGATCTGCATATCCCTGCTCTATAAAAATTTCAAAGGTTGCAAGGGTATATTCTATCATACGCTCATCGGAAGAAAGTGGATAGGTAAGATTCAAGTCTGCAATGGCTGATTGTAGGGACTCATCTTCAAAACGGTCATCAATGTGAAGATACTTGAATTTACTATCTTCTTCGTCTTTACCTTCTTTTGTGATAGGAGCAAACAACTCCACTAAAAACTCCTCATAGGGCTGCGCAACCCAGTGAATAACATGTATTGTGCTCTCGTCAATCTGGACTGTATTTTCTGTACTTGCTATGGACTCTTCGGAAGAATCTTCCTGCTTTGAGCACCCCATAAGCAAGACCGGGAGCACTAGAAATGCCGCTAGCATTTTTTTCATACTACACTGTCCTTTCATCGAAAGCAAACCATTGTCTTAGGGAACCTCTGAATAATATGGGATTCCTTGAGATCTGCTATTGAATAGCTCTGTTTTTTGAAATAATTATCTGAATATATGCATAAATCTGAATTTTTCCTCTTAATCTGGGTTTTTTTCTCAAAAAGGGCAGACTCCCCCTATATCACTTCATGCCGAACTTCCATTCGTTCCCCTTCTTGGTCTGGTGCATTTCAGAATCTCGACTCCTGGCTGCGTTTTTTGGTGGAGCTGGGGGCATTGATGATGGTTGCATCTACGATGGTACCGCCCTTCATCATATGCCCTGTTTGCACCATCACACGATTGATTGCATCAAAAAACAGCTTATTCAGTCCGTTTTCTTCCAGAAGATGTCTGAATTTGCACAGAGTGGCCTCATCTGGAACGGCTTCTGTCATGAAGTCAATCCCGGTAAACTTTCTCATGGCATAGCTGTCATAAATGGCATCTTCTGTTGCTGGATCGGACAGGTTGAACCAGATCTGAAGCAGATACATCCGCAGCATTTACTCTATCCCCATAGGAGGGTGGCCCCGCTTACCAGTTGGGTAATAGGGCTTTATAACATCCACCCATTTTTTACCATATCTCAACCCTGTATGCTAGATGCGATTAAATCAGAGGTTCCCTAAGTAAGGGAGGATTCTACAAGCAGCTCCAGAATCCGATACACCCAATAATAGAGGAAAATAGGACACAGGAATCTCCAGGCTGAATCAAAATATGTGGCATCCACCGGCTTCCACGGCAAGTGACTTTGTATCGCATCCAATAATAGCGGTGATATAACTAATACAATCCCAATCTCAAACAAAGTTGCTAGTACACCATCCCCTAATGTTGCTATCAAAACTCCAACAAAAATAGCTTCTAAAATCGCTAACGTCATCCATTGTATCAAGGACATACTGTAGTACTGTCCACAGGATGTACATTTTCGCGCTAATATATTGTCGTGATAAAATGCCTCCATCGGGTCATTGGGCCGCATCTTGACATGAGAATCTTGAGCACACTTGGGACAACATGGAACCTCCATCGTTACTCCTCCTTTAATCTATTGGTCTATACCATGTAATACACTCCATCCGTTCATTGCCTACGACCATTGCATATGTATTGCCCACAGGCTCCGCTAAGCAATAATAGGAAAAAATTCTATGATATTCGGTAACCACGCCATTGTATTCACTTGAAGAAACTTTAAAATCAATATCATACACGTTGTACTTACCATTCGGAAGTTCTGGAATTCCTCCATTTCCTCTTTGCGACGAACTTTATATGACATATACAGCTCATCATGCAATTCTTCGCATTTGGTGTTAGGGACAATATCAATTCTATTGGCACATTTGGGACAACATGGAACCTCCATAAATCTACTTTCCTTCCGATCGCATATGGGAGATCTAAAATTTTAGTTCAATCCGTAGTTTGGAGGTGTGTGTAATCCTTGCATCGTTGCGGGCGGCCTCCTTTGGGAGCCGCCCGACCAGTTACCGATTCACCAATTTATAACTGTTTCACAAGCAGTAGCTCCACCAGAAGTACAACCGACCGGAACATTTGTTCGTGGATAAGAGTCCACATTTTTTCTGATTTTTTGTCCGTATTTCTGCTTACCCAAGGGACGAGAACCAAAAGAAATTTAGGCAGGATATATTGGAAAAGAGCAAAGGTAAACAGCATGGCAGGAATAATAATGGCATAATTTGCAACTGGCAAGGTGGATTCTAATAAAAGTTTTACGGCAGCTCCTGCCGGAATAGCCATTATGAAAAGTACGAGGCCCACGTTGCTGATGATCTCAGACGGACATATTTTTTCATTCCCATATGCGCTGAATTGTTCCTCGTTGCATAAGATTTCCCCGTAACGCATCTCCTTCCAGCGTTGAAGAGTTGTTTTTCCAGGAACCGGAAAATAGGGTAAATGTAGATCTGATTTTTGCATCCAATCACTCCAATTCTGATTTCTTCGTGGAAACTTCATACCAGAAGCAATCTGTTGGGAAATTTCTGGCATACATATAAAGGTACTCTCTTGCTTCATAACACCCCCTATTCTTTTTTACCTTGCAAAATCCGTTATCACCTTCATTTATATAGTTTATGTTATATATTGTCCCGGATTAAATGTCCAGTTGGATTGGCTTCATTTATTGGAGCGTTGTTGCAGTAAGCAACCATATTGCAGCCAAGGAACCCCCTGCCCCGTACTTGCATAACTGTCCGCATTGATAAATCTGCAATTTCCGGGTCATAGTTAAGAACCTTGTCCTTTGCTTTACCAGCCGCTCTCCTATGAGCGTCGGCTGGATGCTGTATTATTTGGGTTTCCTTTCCCTTGTTTCGATTGATGTTTTACAAAGTTCCCGCACCAGTGACAAAATCTCCTGATCCTTTTTGTCCGGCATACGAAGTTTTATGACCTTTGTATTTTCCATGACTCCTCTATTGTTTAATAAATTTGTCACAGGAGGGAGATCGCATCTCCCTCCTGATTCAGCCAATCCTATGATTTTGGGCCCTATTTAAATATTCTAAGCAATAATAGCCCTATTAAATTTGCTCCCAAATAGATACTCCCCATAACAATAACACTTTTAATTGCCTGCCGCCACCAAGAATCCAAACGTGGTGCATCAACTGGTTTCCAGGCAAAAAGGCGCTGCGCTGCATCAATTATCAACGGTTCCGCTAGAATAAGAGCGCCCAAATAAAGCAATGGAGCAATGATGCCATCCCATCCAGGCATTAGCCCCAAAAATGCAAAGAAGATAGAGTTTAGAAGAATTACTATCGTCCATTGCTTCCATGACATGCAGTATCGCTGCCCACATGATTTGCATTCTCGTATATACGGGCTACCCGAAACCATGCTATAAAAATTCGCTATTGGATTGTTAGGCCGCATATCGGTATATGATTCTTTCGAGCACTTGGGACAACATGGTACTTCCACAAGTATTCCTCCTCTAATTAATTGGCTTATGCCAAGTAATACATTCTATTCTTTCATCTCTCATAAGCTCTTTATGCCCGCTGTTCATAGGATCTATTGAGCAATAATATGAAAAATTTAATGGTATTCTGTAACAACACCATTGTATTCGCTTACAGAAGCTTTGAAGTCAATATCGTACACGGTTTATGTTCCATTTGGAAGTTCCGGAATTCCTCCATACACAATGCTTTTTGTAATTCGTGGTGTGAGATAATCAACAGATGCAGCAACTATACCATATTTTGCACTTACGGTCTTTGTAGTAGCTGAACTACCTATATTTTTCCACAAATGCTTTTTTAAATTTCACCTACAGAGTATCCAAAAATGCCAAGATCTATTGCATCATTCATTCTACTGTTGCCCATTAAAATCTTTGCGAACTCTCCAACAGACACTTCCAACGTACGCGTATGAACTTGGCACGGTGTTCCTTCTGGCATTCCAAAGCTATCATACGTCACAGTACCATTCGTTGCATTAGTTAGTTTGCTAAGTTGATTTCAGCACTCGCTTCGCATTTGTGCAATCGGTTGCTTCTGCGGAACCATCGTCTTCCAGTACCGTTGGTGGCCTAGGGTCAATGGAGGGAAATACCGGGATTTGTTTTTCTTCCACAAAATCACCGCAACGAGTACATTTGAGGATTTTTATGAAGACGGTTTCTCTTATTATTACAAAGTCATGTCCCAGGGGTCGTACTTCATCTGTTTTGTAGGTATCCCCGCAATGGGTACATTTGTGCTGTGTATACCCGGTTTTTTTGCAGGTTGCAGCTACTACCGATGTCACATAATGATGGTTCGCAGTCGTTTCCGTCTCATCTGTAGAAGCGGTCGCTTGCATCAAGTTTCTTCCTTCGTTCCATTGGGACTGAGGCTCTGGCTTTCATACCATATAGGCTGCGGATTAAAGCCAGTGAGCAGATCTGACAGTTGATTACTCTACCAAGAGTATCATATGTGTAATAATAGGTCAAGTTATCTGTGGTATTACCAGAAGTGGCACTATTATCTGTAATCGAATCAATTTGTCCATCTCCGGTATAGGTGTAAGTTAAAACTCGGCCGCTGGAATACGGTTCATGCAAATACGGCGATGTAGTAATTCAGGAGCCATTGCTTTGATTCCTAACAGTTATTCCGTTTCTATCATTTTACAATCAGTGCATATCCATCAGTCCTCATGTATTGATATTGGGATATCTCCGCATAGATGATTATTTCTTCACATTCAATTCATATCTAATTCACATTTTATACATAAAAATTTAATTTAAAAGCTTTTTGGCGCAAGTGGCATCATTTCTAGCGTAAGTGGCTATAAACACCCCGTCATGAGGGGATTAACACTGACATTGCCTGCGGTGAGCTGCTTCCATGGTTTAGCACTGGAGCAAGAGAAGCTGTGCACATACATAAAAACCAGAGGGTAAGGCATGATGTGCCTTACCCTCTGGTTCTGTTCTGACATTACAGCCATACCTCGATGACAAAGCCACCACTAAAAAAGTAGGTATTCGTATAATGTCCATTTGGTGTAGCTGTTTGCAGACTGGCTGTGGCAATCCGGGGGCGGTTATCCGCCCCCGGTAATCCATTTCTCCCGGATCCCAAAATGAAATTTGCGCATAACGTTTGACAGCACCAATTCGCATATTCTGCAACAGACCCAACGTTTGATGGATGCTCAAGATTCGGCGGAACTTTGCTGCTTTGCCACCCGATAGGTGTAATAAATATCAATGGGCATTGAGACCAACAGGAGTCCCATGGAAATCAGGAAACAGGAAATGCCCTCCGTAAGAAAACAAGTTGCAATCATTGCAACGCCAAGGACAATAAAGGTAATGCCACCAAAGCGTTGGCTTTTCTTCCAGGTTATTTCGTTTTTCATACTCCATGTGGTTCTAAGACCCACCACGGAGTTCATACGGACCTTGGGCATGATATTTCCCATGACAACAAAAAACAGACCAAGCAGCCCCATCATGATCTGGTAGATGTCAACCCGGACACAAGACAGGTTTTCTACCTTTTGGAAAGAGGTATACAGGAAATAAAAGGTCATGGCATTAAATAACACAAGGCCCAAAATACCGGCGGTGATACAGACGGTTTCGTTGTTTGCTCCGCTGCTTTCTCCGCTGTTTTCTTGCTTTGCGGCAAATTTTGTTACCACCAGCATAATGATGCCAAATATGAGGATAATGACCGGGAAAATGAGAGATTCGTATTTACTGCCCCAGCGAGTGACCTGATGATGGAAGTCATAGTGGGCCGGGATTTCTTCCGGCAGGTACTGCAAGGCAATAAGCGTCACAGCCAGAGGCAAAAACATGAGTACATAATATAGAACCATTTTCTTCGTTTTCATTTTGGACCTCCTCGCAGATCGCTGATCCAGAGAATTGCTTCATCCAGAACAGACAGGTTGAGCTCATAATAGATGTAGTTCTTGAACCGGGTTTCATAAATCAAATCTGCTTTCTTGAGTTTTGCCAGGTGATAGGACAGGGCCTGAGGTGTTATATTCAGAGCCAAAGCCAAATCCCCGGAGCTGATTTTTCCTTCCCTTAATTTCAGCAAAATGTTTCTTCGGTTTTCGTCAGCCAGGGCTGCCAATACTTCGGGAATGCCCAACCTATCACCTCCAATCTATTTCAAATATTTCTTAAATAGATGATAGCATGGGGGAACTTGTGTGTCAATCACTATTTCAAAATATTTTTAAATAGTACTGCCCGTGTAAAAGGAGTTGAAAATGTTCCGTTTTCCAGGAAGATAGGGAGAAAATGCAAAAACGGTCGTTGCCTTTTTGGAGAAACTATAGTAAAATGGGCATATTACCCCCCAATAGGGGCAGGTGAAAGGAGTCTCCTATGGAGAAGAAAGTGAAGTACTTTATCCGGCGACTTGTAGTGTATCTTTTGGGCCTGTTCATTTTGGCACTGGGTGTCAGCGTGTCTGTGAAATCCGACCTGGGAATTTCTCCGGTCAATTCCATCCCCTATGTCCTGAGCCAAGTCACGGGACTGGAGCAGGGGCTTTTGGTGACTCTGGTGTTCTGCGGCTTCGTTTTGATCCAGATTCTTCTCCTCCGCCGGGAGTTCCGGCTTGTTCAGCTGTTACAGGTATTATGTGCCACAATTTTTGGCTCTTTCGTCTCTCTTACCAATCGAATTGTCTGCTTTCCGGTGCCGGAGGCTTATATAGCTCGTCTGGGCCTGGCGGTGCTCAGTGCCATTTTGGTGGCAGGAGGAATGTTCCTGTATCTGTGCGGCAACCTGATTCCCCAGCCTGCGGAAGGCCTATGCCTGGCGATTGAAAAGAAAACCGGCTGGAAGTATTCTAATGTTAAGGTGTTTTTTGACTGCTGCCTGGTTTCCACGGCCACAATTATTTCCCTGGTGGGGATGGGAACGGTAGTGGGAGTCCGGGAAGGAACCCTCATTGCCATGCTGGGAGTTGGCAGACTGATTGGTATTATGATCCGATACTGGAAAAAACCTATGTCACGATTCTGTGAGCCCCAGGAACCAGCTTCTGCAATATAATAAAGATAAAAAATGGTGCTGTCTCACCTGTTGGAGAGGCAGCACCATTTTTTATTTTGGTTCTTTGGATCAGGCAACCAGGAAGAACTTCACCAGGAACAGCAGGGAAATTGCGTAGGTGAGAAGGGAAACTTCCTTGAACTTGCCGGAGAGCATCTTCATAAAGGTATAGACGATCATACCCAGACCAATGGCGTGGCCGATGGAACCGGAGATGGGCATGGAGATCAGCATGACGGCAACGGGAGCCAGCTGGTTCATGTCGCTGAAGTCGATGTTCTTGAGGCCGCCCAGCATAAGGATACCCACATAGATGAGGGCAGAAGAGGTGGCGGCGGCGGGAATGATAGCGGCCACAGGAGCCAAGAACATGGCAGCCAGGAACAGGATGCCGGTGGTTGCGGCGGTCAGACCTGTGCGTCCGCCTGCTTCCACACCGGAGGCGGATTCCACAAAGGTGGTAACGGTAGAGGTACCGGTGACGGCACCGGCAATGGTTCCGATGGCATCGGCGGTGAGAGCCTCGCGCATCTTGGGCATGTTGCCCTGCTTGTCCACCATTCCGGCCCGGGAAGCAGTGCCCAGCAGGGTGCCGATGGTGTCGAACATATCAATGATGCAGAAGGTAATCACAATGGAAATGGCGGTAAACCAGCCGATTTTGCCCAAAGTCTCAAAATTAAACTTGAACAAAGTGGTTTCTGCCATATCCTTGAAGGGGGGCACAAAAGAGGCATCTGCCAGAGAAGCGAAGGGGTTCACATCCAGAACCAGCCAGGAGCCGCCCCAGTAGATCAGAGAAGCGGAGAGCATACCCAAAAGCACGGCACCCTTGATCTTTTTACGGTCCAGAGCAAGGATCACAAACAGGCCCACAAACATGGTAATGACCGTGAGCACCAGCTGATCGTAGTTGGCACCGGCACTGGCCATGGTGTCGGAGACGGTGCGGGGGGTCAGAGAAGCGAAGAAACTGCCCATGACGGTGAAGCTGGAGCCGTTCTGGCCAAAGACCTGGGCGTTGGAGCCAAAGCCGATGTTCAGCAGCATCAGGCCGATGGCGGGAGAGATGCCCAGACGGATTCCCAAAGGAATGGCTCTGACGATCTGCTCACGGATGTTAAAGATGGACAGCAGCAAAAATACGATGCCTTCGATCAGGATGATGCAGATGGCAGCCTGGAAGCCCTCCACATAGGAGACGCCGGCGGCAACGGCAATGTTGGTGACGACTACGGCGAAGAAAGAATTGAGGCCCATACCGGGGCCAAGGCAGAAGGGCTTGTTTGCCAGAAATGCCATGGCAAACATACCGATGGCAGAGGCAATGCAGGTTGCCAGGAATACTGCGTTCCACAGTTGGGGTACGGGTTCGGTGTCACCGCCAAGTCCTGCGCCGAAGTTGGTCAGGAGATTGGGGTTCAGAGCAATGATGTAGGCCATGGTCATAAAGGTGGTGAGGCCCGCAATCAGCTCTGTGCGGATGTTGGTCTTGTTCTCTTTTAGGTGAAAGAGCTTTTCCAGCATGTTGGTTTTCCTCCCTGTTAAATATTCATGAACATTATAGCATCATCACGGTAAGATAACAAGAATCATATTTGCAAAAAAGAGGCTTTATTCCATAAAAAAAGGGGATCCGGCAAATGCCGTCTAAATGATACAGATATATTATATATCATTAGGAGGAGAAGAAAAATATAGTTGTATTTTGAAAGCAAATGTGTTATATTTTCCACTATCTGACGGATCGCCTCCACTGGATTGCCGGAAGCAGGCAGATAAACAGTCCGGTTTGGGTCCATGGGAGGAAGCTGAAGGGGGAGCGGGACACATTCACTCCGCAAAATGGACAAATTTCTTTGTTTCAACGAGATTATTATGTGAATTCTATTGAAAAATACGAAAAAATGTATTTTTTGGATTGATTTTGAAAAGGTTTTGACTTACAATAGACCAGAAAGCGGGGCAGTGGCCCTGAGAGACGCAGGAGGGTTCCTTATATGCTCAATATCGTCCTGGTTGAGCCGGAAATCCCGGCAAATACTGGCAATATCGCCAGAACCTGTGCTGCCACCGGCAGCGTCCTTCATTTAATCAAGCCCTTGGGATTCGATATCTCAGAGAAGGCTGTAAGGCGGGCGGGTCTGGACTATTGGCATCTGGTGGATGTAAGAGTCTATGAGGATCTGGAGGAGTTTTTCCGGAACAATGAGGTCAAGCAGATGTGGTGCCTGTCTACCAAGGCGCCCAGAGTTTATGCGCAGGCCCGGTTTCAGGATGGCTGCTACTTGTTCTTTGGCAAAGAGACCAGGGGGCTCCCTGAGGAATTTCTGGAGCAGCACCGGGAGCAATGTCTGAGACTTCCCATGCGTGCGGAGGCCAGAAGCCTCAATCTCAGCAACTCTGTGGCCATTACGGTATATGAGGCCCTGCGTCAGTTACAATTCCCCCACCTACAGGAAACTGGAAAAATGACAAACTGGGAATTGCCAGTTGTGCCTGAAGATTAACAGGAGGCTTAGTTATGAACTACAATAAGAAATCCATTGAAGATGTAGAAGTAGCAGGCAAGCGCGTTCTGTGCCGCTGCGACTTCAACGTTCCCACAAAGGACGGCAAGATCACTTCCGATAAGCGGATCGTGGCTGCCATGCCCACCATTGAGTACCTGGTGAACCACGGTGCAAAGGTGATTCTCTGCTCCCATATGGGCAAGCCCAAGGGCGAGTGGAAGCCTGAGCTGAGCCTGAAGATCGTGGCAGACCGTCTGTCCCAGCTTCTGGGCAAGGAGGTCATTATGGCTTCCGATGTTGTGGGCGAGGATGCAAAGGCAAAGGCCGCTGCCCTGAAGGACGGCGAGGTCATGCTGCTGGAGAACGTCCGTTATATGAAGGGCGAGACCAAGAACGATCCCGAACTGAGCCGTGAACTGGCTTCTATGGCAGATCTGTTCGTGAACGATGCCTTCGGTACCGCTCACCGTGCCCATTCTTCCACCGCCGGTGTGGCAGATCATCTGCCTGCTGTCTGCGGCTACCTGGTGCAGAAGGAAGTCGGCATCATGGGCAAGGCCCTGGCTGCTCCCGAGCGTCCCTTTGTGGCCATTCTGGGTGGCGCAAAGGTTTCCGATAAGCTCAATGTCATCAACAACCTGCTGGAGAAGGTGGACACCCTCATCATCGGCGGCGGTATGGCCTTCACCTTCCTGGCTGCCAAGGGCTACAATGTAGGCGCCAGCCTGGTTGACAATGAGAAGATCGACTACTGCAAGGAAATGATGGCCAAGGCTGAGGCTAAGGGCGTCAAGCTCCTGCTGCCTGTGGACACCGTGGTTGCAGATTCCTTCCCCAACCCCATCGACGCAGAGATCCCCGTGGAAACCGTCATGTCTGACGCCATTCCTCAGGGCAAGATGGGCCTGGACATTGGCGAGAAGGCCAGCGCTGAGTTCTATGAGGCGGTTAAGACCGCAAAGACCGTGGTTTGGAACGGACCCATGGGCGTATTTGAGAACCCCATTCTGTCCAAGGGTACCAAGGCTGTGGCTCAGGCTCTGGCTGATTCCTCCGCTGTGACCATTGTCGGCGGCGGTGACAGTGCTGCTGCCTGCGAGCAGCTGGGCTTTGCTTCTCAGATTACCCACATTTCCACCGGCGGCGGCGCTTCTCTGGAGTTCCTGGAGGGCCTGACCCTGCCCGGCATCGCCTGCCTGCAGGATAAGTAATTCCCGTTTATCAGCGGCAGCGGGGAGTAAATCATTCTCCGCTGCCTTTTATCATAGATTTAGTTTTTTGGAGGCATAAAAAATGAACAGAAAGTACCGCAAGACGATCATCGCCGGTAACTGGAAGATGAACAAGACCCCCAGCGAGACCAAGGAATTCATGACCACGTTCAAGAGCATCCTGCCCAAGGGCCGTTGGTGTGATGTGGTGTTCTGTGTTCCTGCTGTGTGCATCCCCGCTGCCGTCCGCGCTATGCGTGAGACCCGGGTGGGCATTGGCGGTGAGAACATGAACGCCAACGCTTCCGGCGCTTACACCGGTGAGATCGCTGCCAACATGCTGGTAGACGCTGGCTGTAAGTATGTCATCATCGGTCACTCCGAGCGCCGTGCCATGGGTGAGACCGATGCCGATGTGAATGCCAAGGTTCTGGCTGCTCTGGAAGCCGGTCTGACTCCCATCATGTGCTGCGGCGAGAGCCTGGAGCAGCGTGAGGCCGGCATCACCGAAGAGTGGATCACCATGCAGATCAAGGCTGGCCTGCTGAATGTTCCCGAGGACAAGATCCGCAAGGTCATCATTGCTTACGAGCCCATCTGGGCCATCGGCACCGGCCGTACTGCGACTCCCGAGCAGGCTGAGGAAGTCTGTGAGAGCATCCGTACCGTGATCCGCAAGCTGTACAGCTCCAAGAACGCCCGTGCAATCTCCATCCTGTACGGCGGTTCCATGAATGAGAAGAACGCCTTCGAGCTGCTGGCTCAGCCCGACATCGACGGCGGCCTCATCGGCGGTGCATCTCTGGTGCCCGAGAAGTTTGTGCAGATCATCGAAGCTGCCAACCAGCCCACTGCCTGATTCATTTTATAGTGTATAGAAAACACCGCAGACTTAGGTCCTGCGGTGTTTTTTTGCACCTCGTTATGCAGAAATCCTGCCGGCACGAGCTTGCATTGTTTCGGTAGTATATGTATAAAAATGAATTGTCGCTCTCTTTTGACTGTGCCGATCAGGTACCATTATCTATTATAAATACTCTGTTGCTATTTCACTATATTGGAGAGCGCAGATTTTTTGAATTCGCTCTTGAAAATTTGAAATTACTCGAGAATGATGCGCATTAGCTTGAAAAAGTAGATGCATTTGCACGAAAAATACTGACGAAAAAAAGTTAACAATTCGGTTACGATGCAACGAAATAAATCATCTTTGCAAAAATACTTGACAGTGACATTGCAAAATTGTATTATATCCCCATGGCAATTCTACTGGGGAGAGTGTAGAAAATGCTGTATGGGGGCCGTATAGAGATTGAAAAGAAACGGTTTTGATTTCTTACAATGGCACCTGTTCAAATGACAAAGAATGAGAAGGAGAAAAGATGATGGAAAAAAGTTTGTTGAACCGACTACTGTCCCTGATGCTGGTTGCAGCGATCCTGTGCGGGTTTATGATCCCGGTGCATGCCGCTGAGGAATCTGCTTCCGTGCGCTTCCAGCAGGTGGACAACAGTGCTGTGACCGCAGTGCATCCCGGTCACGCACCCGTTACCCCGCAGCAAGAAGAGGCATATGCCCCGACTGATGTGGTTCGTGTCTCCATTGTTCTGGAGAAGGAATCTACAGTGGCAGCGGGATTTGACATGAAGAATGTTGCGCAAAATGCTTCTGCCATGGCCTATCGTCAGGAACTGCAAACCCAGCAGGCCCAGGTGACAGCCTCCATCGAAAAGCGTCTGGAGGAGAAACTGGATGTGGCCTGGAACCTGACTCTGGCAGCGAACCTGATTTCTGCCGATGTGGAGTATGGTCAAATCGAGACCATTGAGAAGGTCCCCGGCGTTGAGAAGGTTCTGATTGAAACCAGATATGAACCTGCCGTTGTGAATCGGGAAGAAACAAACGATCCCAACATGGCGACTTCCTCCAAGCAAATCGGTTCCACCATCGCTTGGGATGCGGGTTACACCGGCGCAGGTGCCCGGATTGCGGTGATCGATACCGGTATCGATACCACCCATCAGTCCTTTAACAATGACGGTTATAAACATTCCTTGTCCCGACTGGCAGAAGAAAAGGGCATCAGTCTGGATGAATACATGAAGCAGCTGAATCTTCTGGATGTGGAAGAGATCCAGTCTGTGCAGAATCAGCTGCATGTGAAAATCGACCCGAAGCAGGCGTTTGTCAGCGAAAAGCTCCCCTTTGCTTACAACTATGTGGATCAGAGTTACTATGTCACCCATGCAGAGGATACCCAGTCGGAGCATGGCTCTCATGTCAGCGGCATTGCTGCTGCCAACGCCTATATTCCTGAAAAGGATGGCACCTTCTCCAAGGCGCTGGATTCCGTCAAGGTCCAGGGTGTTGCCCCCGATGCCCAGATCATTACCATGAAGGTGTTCGGGCATAAAGGTGGTGCCTACGACTCAGACTATATGGTTGCCATTGAGGACGCCATTATTCTGGGCTGTGACACCGTGAACCTGTCTTTGGGTGCATCCAATCCCGGCAACTCCCGCCACGCCAACAAAGAATATCAGGCCATTATGGACGATCTCACTAAGGCTGGCATTGTGGTTTGTATCTCTGCGGGCAACAGCGGCAGCTGGGTCCAGAATGCGGCCAATGGGGGACACCTATATGCTGATGATGTAAGCATGCAGACCAACGGTACCCCTGGTTCTTACACAAACTCCTTGTGTGTGGCCTCTGTGGACAACGACGGTACCACGGGCCTGTACATGCAGGTGAAGGATTTCATGACAGCCTACTATGAAGATGCCGGCCGTGGAGATCCCATGGTGACATTGGCAGGTGATCATGAATATGTCTTCATCGATGGCTACGGAACCCCGGAGGATTGGGCCGCTGTTGGCGATGCCCTGAATGGAAAGGTTGCGATTTGCTCCCGTGGCGTCATTCCCTTTGTGGATAAAGCCAATAATGCTGTGAAAGCAGGTGCCATTGCAACGGTGATCTATAATAATGAGCCTGGTATCATCGGCATGGATCTGTCCTCCTATAGGGAAAAGGCTCCTTGTGCCTCCATTACACAGGCCGCCGCTAAGGTTTTCCGTGACAATTCTGAGGCAGTTACCACGGATTCCGGAGTGCAGTATTATACTGGCACACTGACGATTTCCAAGGAGCTCGGCTCTGCCCAGCTTAACAGCGAATTTTATACCATGAGCAATTTCTCCTCCTGGGGCGTCCCCGGCACCTTGGAGATGAAGCCCGAAATCACAGCGCCTGGCGGTTACATTTATTCGGTACATGGTACGACCCCTGTGGGCGGCGGCTCGGATAAGTACGAGAGCATGTCCGGCACCTCCATGGCCTCTCCTCAGGTTGCCGGCATGGCGGCTCTGGTTGCTCAGCATATTGAAGCCAATCATCTGGCAGAAAAGACCAAACTGACACCCCGCCAGCTGATTCAGAGCCTTTTGATGTCCACCGCGGAACCTATGGTGAACGGCGACAGCCACAGCTATTTCCCTGTTATTCAGCAGGGCGCCGGTCTTGCCAATGTTGGCAACGCTGTCAGAGCAGACAGCTATATCACCATGGACGAAACCGCAACAAAGTCTTTTGCAGATGGTAAGGTCAAGGTAGAGCTGGGAGATGATCCCCAGCGGACAGGTCTGTACAAGTTCTCCTTTAATATCCACAATCTGGAGACAACAGATAAGAATTTTACAGTGTCTGCTGATTTCTTCACCCAGAAGGTGTTTGAGGACTACGCAAACGACAAGAAGGACGACAATCAGAAGGCATTCTATATGGATACCAAGACCGTCTCTCTGCCTGTCAATGTGACATGGGAAGTGGACGGAAAGACACTTGCGCCCAACAATTTGTCTATGGAGCTGGATTTTGACGGCAATGGTGCCATCAATGCCAATGACGGACAGACGCTCCTGGACTATGTGGTTGATAACACCAAAGCCATCCAGAATCCGGACAAGGCCGATATAGACGAAGACGGCGATGTGGATACTTATGATGCATATTTGTTCTTTAAGGAATTGACAACCAGTTCCCTTGTGGTTCCCGGAGATGGTTCTGTGCAGGTCCATGTCACCGTGGAGCTGACAGATGCATGGAAAGAGCACATGAAAACAGCCATCGACGGTGCATATGTGGAAGGGTATGTGTTTGCCAAGAGCATGACAAGCAAGGAAGGAGTCGAGGGGACCACCCACTCCATCCCGGTTCTGGGCTTCTGCGGCAGCTGGACCGATCCTTCTATGTATGAAGCCGGCACTCTGGCTCAGTATCGGACCGGAGAGGATTGCCGTACCCCTTACCTGGGCAATGTGGAAGCCAACACCTATCTGGTGACCTATGCAAACGACCCCAAGAATGTCTATCCCATAGGTGGCAACCCTGTGATTCCCGATAAGAAATACATGCCGGAGCGCAACGCCATCAACTCTGTCAATGGCGACACCGTGGGAAAAATGCAGTTTACGGTAATCCGTAATGCTGCCGCCGGACGGTTTACCGCCCAGAATGTGACCAAGGGAAAAGAACTGGTAAATACCGCATTGGGTACGGTAGGCGCAGCATTCTTCTATCCTGCGGCAAACCAATGGAAGGAAACCGGATACGCACTGAAAACCAACTTTAGTCCCAAGAATGCAGACGAAGGGGACAAACTCCTGCTGAACCTGACTCTGGCACCGGAGTATTATGTCAATGCCGAAGGAGAGATCAAGTGGGAGGAACTGGGACAAGGTGCCAGCTTCCCTCTGCCGCTGGTGGTGGATAACACCGCTCCTACCATCAAGGATGTGTCTCACAGCATCACCGGCAATAAGCTGGTGGTGACAGCTTCGGACAACCAGTATATTGCAGCAGTGGTGCTGTATAACAAGACCGGCACCAAGGTGTGCGCATCCACCGGCGCTGTACAGGAGATTGCGCCTGGTGCAGAAGCACGGTATGAGCTGGATCTCACCGATGTGAGCGGAAAGAAGTTTGCGCTTCAGGTTGTGGACTATGCCATGAACACTACCACCTATATGGTGGAAATGGAGATCGGCGAACAGCAGACCCTTCCTGAGATGATGGCATTTTCCATGGATGAGAACTCCCGATACTGGATTGCATTTGACAAAAATACGGCGTATAATCCCGACGCGGACCATGGTCTGGAGCCTTACTCCGATACCAAGAATGTCTTTGTAGGCGCCACCATCGCAAATCACACGGTATTTGCATCCACCAAGGACGGAAAGCTCTATGCAATGCCGGAAGAGGACCTGGCAGAGGAGAATCTGGTTGCCAATACCGGCGTGATATTCACCGATATGGCGTATAACCGGGCAGATAAAAAGATCTATGGCATCAGCGATGAGACACTGTATACCATTGATATGCTGACCGGCAAGACGGCAGAGGTGGGCACCGTTGGTCTGAAAACCAACACACTGGCCTGTGACGCAGAGGGGACCTTCTACTGCAATCAGTTGGACACCAATCAGATCTATAAGTTTACATTGACTTCTATGGATAAGCCTCAGCTTGTGGGAGCTGTTGATAAGAAGGCCGATATCCAAAGTGAGTTCATTCAGTCCATGGAAATCAATCCCAACACGGGAATCCTGTGCTGGAATTCCTTCTATACCGAAAGAAACAGTGAAGGATATACCGTTGGCCGGTCTTACTATGTGGAAATGGACCCCAAGACTGGTAATTCTGAGGTGTATAATGACCTGCGGGAAGAGATTTCCTGCCTGGTTATCCCGGAGCGTACCACCGGAGACGATGTACTGAAGCCTACCGATGAGGTTTCCGGTGTGATCATGAGCAGTGACAGCATCAATATGCTGAATGGTACCACCCAAAAGCTGTCTGCTCTGGTGCAGCCCTGGACGGCAACCGATCGCAGCGTCATCTGGAGCTCTGAGAATGAGGAAATCGCAAAGGTTGACAAGAACGGCATTGTGACGGCGGTTGGAGTCGGTACAACGACTGTGACGGCTGCGTCCGTACTGGATCCCAAGATGAAAGCCCAGTGTACGGTGACTGTGGAAAAAGTCGATGTTACCTTGAAGGGTGTCCTGCAGGACAAGGATGGCAAGGCACAATTCTTCTCCTGGAATATGGGAGAGCAGGACACCTGGACACCGGGTGCAAAGATTGATACCAGCATAAACTCCGCCGCTTATGATCCTAAAAATAATTTCTACTATGTGCAGGATGGCACAAAGGATCTTTTGATGCATAAGGTTGGGGAAAACGGTGTTTCTGCCGAAACCTCCGAAACCAATGGTGCAGGAATCCCTCTGTGGGATATGGCATACAGCTCTTATTTTTCCACAGAAGATACACCCAAGGTATCCTCCGTCTATGCATACTATTTCCTGCCTCCCAAGGATCCTATGCACTTAGACAATCAGGCGTTTAACCTCTACGGTGCCATTGAGTATCTCACGACCATCACGTCTATGGGCTATGAGCAGTATACCGTTCCTGAAACCGGAGAGGTTCTGGATACGGAGCATTTGGTACTGCTGGATAACAAGGGAATGGTCTACCACTTCTATACGTATTTGGAAGGGAAGGACTACAGAGCACGGCTGGCACAATATCCCAGTGATTTGGGCCTGAGCTTTGACGGCTATGACAACAAGGAAAAGATGTACTGCTCCATGGTTGCGGACCCCAATGGCATTTTGTACCTGTCCTATTTCAATGGGGATTCCAGTGAACTGTATCGTCTGGAACTGGATGAAGCCAACGAGATGTATCATGCCGAGCGGATCGGAACCTTTGGTGAGGAGGTCTGGCCCGCAATGCTCACCGAGGTTACGAACAATCAGCCCGATGCGGGAACTGCACACAAGGTAGTCCATGCGACCCAAGAAATGGAAGCTGTGACCGTGACCGCAGAGGAAATGAAGGCTGCGGTGGAGGAACTGGAAAGCGATACCTCTGACAAGATTTTCCAGATGACCGAAGAAGCCAGACAGTCCAGAGCTGAGATGCAGTCTGATTCTAAGGTGGAAGAGGGCAAAAAGACGGTTTCTGTCACCATCACAGCCAAGGATGCTGCCGGTATGGACATCGCTTCTACCAATGGTCTGATTAGTGCAGCTTATGACACCACCAAGCTGGAGCTGGTGGAGGTCACGGTTCACGGTGCTTACACCTCCAAGATTCAGGAAGACGGCAAGGTTACCTTCGGCTATGTCTCTCTGAGTGAAATTCCTGCTGGGGAGGCCGTTGCAACCCTGAAATTCAATGCTTTGGAAGTGGAAGAATCTGCCATTACGGTGGAAACCCTTCAGGTAAACAACGAAAAGGGCGGTAAGGAAGAGCTGAAGATCGAGTTCGCTCATGAAAATACCGAGGTCCGCAATGTGGTGGAAGCCACCTGCACCAAGGACGGCTATTCCGGTGACGCCTACTGCCTGGACTGCGGCAAGCTGATTGCCAAGGGCGAAGTGATTCCGGCTAAGGGCCACCAGTGGTCTGATTGGAGCGTGACCAAGGAAGCTACCTGCTTTGAAGCCGGGGAGAAGACCAGAACCTGTACGGTCTGCGGAGAAACCGAGACGGAAGAAATTCCTTCTACTGTGGACCACTGCCCCTGCAAGGAATTCAAGGATCTGGATTGCACCAAGTGGTATCACGAGGGTATTGACTTTGCTCTGGAAACCGGCATCATGGAGGGCGTAGGCGATCAGCTCTTTAGCCCCAATGGCAAGGTTACCCGTGCACAAATGGTAACAATGCTGTACCGCATGGCGGGCAGCCCCCAGGTGACAGGAGAGACTTCCTTCACCGATGTGCAGCAGGATAAGTGGTATACGGATGCAGTGGTATGGGCCGCAGAGGCTGGGATCACTGACGGCATCACGGAAACCACCTTTGCCCCTGGCCATTTTGTAACCAGAGAGCAGATGGTGACCTTCCTGTATCGTTATGCGAAGATGAACGGGAAAGATGTCAGCGCTACTAGCGATCTGAGTAAGTTTGCTGATGCGCAGAATGTGCATGACTTTGCAAAGACTTCTATGGCTTGGGCCGTTGCGGAGGAATTGATTGAGGGCATGGACAATCGTCTGTATCCCGCAAATTCCGCAACCCGTGCACAGGGTGCTACGATTCTCATGCGCTATTGCAAGTAAATATCTGAACCCTTCGGAAGCAAGAAGTTAAGAGAATGCTGCCTCACAGGATGCTGTGGGGCAGCATTTTTCTATGTATATTAGAAAAGGTGCTGTTTCTTTTCCGGTTTGGGTTGCAATTTTTTGTAAGATGTGGCATAATGATGGAAATGCGAAAGGAGCGGTCAATGCCATGGCACACATGCAATCTCCCAGGCTCATGGACCAGACAGCAGATCAGCTGCTGCGTATGATTCGGACTGATCCCCGCTGTGCACCCGGAGCAAAGCTGCCCGGTGAGGTGCAGCTTTGTGAGTTCTTTGGTGTCAGCCGAACCACAGTACGGGCGGCGGTTCGCTCTCTGGCGGCCCAAGGGTATTTGGAGGTGCGGCGTGGCAGCGGAACCTTTGTTCTGGACCGCAGCAGCGCAGAGGTGGACATCGGCCTGCAAAAGCTGGAATCCGTGCAGGCAAGACTGAAAGACCTGTATGAGATCCGCATGATGATTGAGCCGGAGCTGGCAAGGCTTGCATGTCTGCGGGGGTCCAATGAGGAGCTGCATGAGATCGCGCAGAAGGCAGAGGCGGTGGCGGATGCCATTCGCCAGGGCCATGACTTTGACAGTGCGGAGGAGGACTTTCATCAGGCCTTTGTTGCCGCTGCCCATAACCCCTATATGGAGCAGCTCCTTCCCATTATTCACAATGCCCTCCATGAGGCCTGGGCGGCCATGGATGTCAATGGCCTTTTGGCGCAGCCAACCATACGGGATAATGAGATTTTGGTGGATTTTTTACGCCGGAGGGATGGGCAGGGCGCAAAATACGCAATGGCAACCCATATTAGACATTCCATCAATATTTTGAATCTGTCTGATCCAAATGAAGTATAATACAAAGCAGCGAGGTAGTTCTATGAATTGGAAATCCGCATATCGGCGTGTCTTGATAACCGTTCTGCTGCTGGGAATGGCTCTGCTTCTGGTACCAGGGGTGGAGGCTTCTGAGTATGCTGATGAGGGGCAAATTTTTGAATTTATGACCCTGGAGATGGGGTTGAATCCGGCCGCGGCATGCGGCATCATAGCGAATATGGAGGCAGAATCCGGTTTTAAACTGGTTTGCTATGGCGATGAAGGGTCCAGTTTTGGCCTGTGTCAGTGGCATGCCACACGTTTCGATGCGCTTAAAACCTTCTGCAAGTCTCGGGGTTATGATTATCGGACTCTGGAAGGACAGTTGAATTTCCTCTTATTTGATCTCAGAGTCAATTATCCTGATACATATAAATATCTGCGCCGTCTTCCCAATGATTCTCAGGGCGCATATGATGCAGCCTATTACTGGTGCGTTCAGTACGAACGGCCTGCGGGTATGCAGGCTGCCGGTGCCTATCGTGGACGATTGGCGCAGACAAAGTATTGGAATCGCTATGGCAGCTATGTTCCGGGAACTGGTGGCACCGTGGTGCGCTCCAATGGCATGTCCGGCTTGGGAACCTCCAGCAGTGTGTGGGACGCCTTGTTCTACTGGGAGAGGGAGGAGACTTCTGAGGAAGAAGAAAAGCTCAAGATGGAGAAAACGGAGCCGGCACCGGGAAGCAGCGATGCTGCGCAGGCAGAGCCCACTGCGGTGGAAGGAGCTGCGGAGCAGACTGAACCATCTGTGGAAGATGAAGCGGTTGATACCACGGAGCATCAGGAGCGGTGTCAGAACCTGCTGCCTCAGCATCCTCCTGCAATTCCTGTGGTAGATGGAGAGCCGCTTCTCAGCGAAGCGGTTGTGACCTGCAACTGCGGAGAGATTGAACTGCAATTCAGTTCCCAAGCGCCTGTAATCATTTATGAAATTTCCTAAAGAAAAGAGCTTGCCCCAAAATGGGACTTTGCAAAAAACAGCCTAATATGAAGCGCCGCCGAAATCGGGAGATACCTCGATTTCGGCGGCGTTTTATAATGTGTGTAAATCTCTACTATGTCAGAATATTAGTTCTGCCATAGAGCCTTTTCCGCATTTTGTATCAGTGAAAAGTGTGGATGATTTCAAAATCTTTGGACATGCAGTGATAGGGGCAGAGAGTGTGCACGGCGGCTGAAACTTCTTCCTTTCGGCCTTTTCCAAACGTCAGGAAAACCGACGGGCATAACCGCACTTGCGGCACAGCTCTTCTGCGGCCTTCCCTTGGGAAAAGCCGTCATAAATGGCCTTTGCTCTGAGAGAATTCAGAATTTCTTCCAAATCCTGCTCAAAGAGGTTGCCAAGAGAAATGTTACCTTCGTGATCCAGACAACAGGGCACCACGGTTCCATCGCACAACACCCCCAGCTGGTCCCGGAGCCCGTAGCAGAATATCCGGTGGCTGCCTTCCGGCGCACTGAGGTCCGGCCAGTCGAATTTATCTCCGTATTCCAGATAAATTCGGTTCCCAATCCGGGTGCCTCGCCGCTCTTTGACCCAGGGGAGGGGGAAATGGGCCTCCATGGAGGATAAAATCTCCTGATTTTTACTGTCCTGCCCTCCGTGATTCCATAGGCGATAACTCACCAGCTTCTTTCCCTGTGCGGCTTGCCCGAAGGAGAAGCACTGCTCTAAATAGGATTCAAAGGAAATGGCCAGGTCATTGGCCTCAAAGGCATGCAGGGATACATTGACCTTGTGAAGGGCAGGGGCGGCCAGCAGAATTTCCTGCTGCCGGGTGAGCAGGGTTCCGTTGGTGGTGAGAATCACCCGAAACCCGGCGTCATGGGCAAGGGAAAGAAAGCTCTCCAGCTCCGGGTGGCACAGAGGCTCTCCCATGAGGTGAAAGTAGAGAAAGTCTGTGTAGGGGCGGAGCTTGGGGAGAAGTTTCAAAAACTCCTCCCGGTTCATGATCCTAGGCGGGCGCTTTGTGCCTGGGCAGAAGGCGCAGCGAAGGTTGCAGAGATTGGAAATTTCTACATAAACTTTAGCAAAACGCTTCATAGGGTACCTCCTGCGTATGTCACCCCTTGCTGCCGACCGCCAGTTTCCGACAGGCGGCGGCCAAAGCCTGAAGGGTGCTGCAAGATACCATGGGGCACAGGGCAGACATGGCTTGCACAGAGTTCAGATACGGCCATTGAGAGGCCGGAATGGGGTTGAGCCAGAGGACATCCCCGGACAGCCGCTTGGCCTCCTGAAGGGCTTTGATGGCCCGGGGCTGGTCGATGGTTTTGGCATCGGAAAGAATAATGAGCGTGGTGGACCCGGTGAGGGGACAGGGGCGGCGGGCCTTGAGCTTTTCCAAAGCGGTGCCCAAATCCGTACCTCTGCCGTACAGACCGGATTTTTTTACATATTCCCGAAACAGGGACATATTTTGCAGACTAAAGGGGTCCGCCTGGTATAGATCTTGGGAAAACAGGTAGGTTTCGGAACTTTCTGCCACCTGATTGAGGGACTGGATAAACCGAAGGGCAAATTCCGAAAACTGCACCATAGACCCGGATACGTCACATAAAAGTACCAGACGCCGCCGACGACTCCGCTTTCTTCGGTAAGACAGCCGATACAGGCTGCCGCCGGTTTGCAGCCCCTTGCGGATGGTACGACGAAAATCAAGGGTTCCTGTATGACTGTGGCGGCGGCGTTTGGCGGAAAGCTCACCGTTGAGCTGCCGGGTGATGGTCTGAATCATGGAAATGGCTTTGGGAATCTCGGTATCACGAAACTTGGTAATGTCTCGATAGAGGATGCCCAGCTCCGGGTCCATCTCCATGCAGTCTACGCCGGCGGAGTCCATACGCATCTGCTGCTCCAAAATGGCCTTGGTGAACACGGAGTGGATAAAGTTATTGTAGAGATTTGGATTTCTCTGGGAGCTTTCCTTATATTTTTCCATGAATTGCTGGAGCTTCTGACGCTGGGACTGGGGAATGGTGGCGTAAATTTCCTGCTGCTCCTGGCTGAGCTCCATGGGGCTGCCGTTGATTTGCAGTTCTTCCTGAGCCTCCTGCCGCTGCTGCTGCTGACAGGATTCCTCCTGCTGGTGTTTCTTTGCCAGCTCCTCCATGGCCTCCCGGGAGAGGAAAAATCCATCAAACACCCGGTCAAAGGTGGTTTGCTCTTCCCGGGTCTTGGCGTAGATGGCCCTGAGTGCTGCTTTTACCCGGTTTCGGTTCTCAAAGCCCAGGGCAATGAGAATCCTTCCGGCATCTGCCGTCTCGGAAGGGCTGACTGTAAGTCCTTCTTTTTGCAGCATTCGCCCAAAGAGGGAGAGCTTTTCCAGATAGACCTTGGGGTCAGACATGACATTCCTCCAGAGCGGAAAAATCTTCGCTGTTTTTCAGCACAAACCCAGCGGTTTTCAGCATGGCATCCGGGGTCAGCTCCCGGATGCCCAGAGCGTCCAGTGCGGCGGCCCAGTCCAGAGTTTCTGCGATGGAGGGCTTTTTCATAACGCTTTCGTTGGAGCGGAGTTTCTGCACCGCAAGGGCCACTTGGGCACACAGACGGTCATCCACATGGGGCAGCTTTGCCCGCAAAATAGAAAGTTCCTTTTCCAGATCGGGATACTGGATATAGAGGTATGCGCAGCGGCGGCGCAGAGCCTCGGAAAGGGGTCTGGCCCGGTTGGAGGTCAGAACCACAAAGGGAACAGATCTGGCCCGGATGGTGCCCACCTCAGGAATGGAGACCTGCATTTCGGAGAGAAGCTCCAGCAGGAAGGCCTCAAATTCCTCGTCTGCCTTGTCGATTTCGTCGATCAGCAGCACAACGGGCTTTTCCGAGCGGATGGATTTGAGCAAAGGACGCTCCAGCAGATATTCGTCACTGAACAGGCCCCGGGTCAGGGCGTCTTTATCCTCGGTGCCCATATTCACCTGAATGGACAGAAGCTGCTTTTGATAGTTCCATTCGTACAGGGCCTTGCTTTCGTCCAGGCCTTCATAGCATTGCAGCCGCACCAGGTCTCTGTCCAGAGCCTGGGCCATGACCTTGGCGATTTCCGTCTTGCCGACACCGGCGGCACCTTCTATCAGCAGAGGGCGGCCCAGCTCCAAAGATACACCCAGAACAGTCAGCAGGGTGTCGTCGTAGACATAGTGGGCGGCGTCCATTTTTTCTTGCAGTTGTTTGAGATCCATAATGTGCTCCTTTCATTCTCTGCCCTTATTGTAACAGATTTTGCAGGCATGGGCAACGAAATTCTAAATAGATTATAGAAAAAGCATCCCGTGCAGTCCGTGACAAGGTCACCGCATGATATGATATTTCACTTGCAAATGCTTCTACTATGTGCTATGATAGATAAAACAAGCGGCGCAGAGCCGCATGGAAAGGGTGTTTATTATGGCAAATAATGTCTGCGATAAGATGATCATGGCGATCTTACAGGGAGATGACTATGAGCAGGTCATTCGGGCGCTGAACCGGAGCGGCTTTTATGTCACGGTGCTGAACTCTGTTGGTGGCTTCCTGAAAAAGCGGAGCGTCACCATTATGGTGGGTCTGGAACATACCCGGCTGGATGAGGCCCTGAAGATTCTCAAGGACAATGCAGGCCAGCGTTCTGAAACCGTGTATCAGAATACGATGCCCACATTTGGCAGTGAGCCTCCCATGATGCCCGTCATTCCAGTGCAGGTTCCCTGCGGCGGTGTCACCATCTTTGTGCTGGATATTTCCCAGATGGAGCGGTTTTAAGCCCATATGAAAGAATGACGAAAGCGGTACCCGAGAGGCAGCTCCCGGGTACCGCTTTTGATACCAATACAGATTTCATTTCTTGAAAAGAAAAGGTAGATTTGTTCATATCTCAATGATATAATTTTAATGAGACATTCAGATAAATCTTTTGAATGTCGGATTTTTGAAAACCGCAAAGCCCAAGTCCGGCTTTTTAGCGAATGGAAAGTTGCGGAATAGGGGAAAGAGACGAATTTTAGAGAAGAAACACCGGAGGAATGGAACATGGGAGAAAAATCACCAACCTTGACCCAGTGGGAGAAACTTTACCGAGAGGCAGAGCAGATTGGGACATTGGAACCCTGGGAGCTTTTGTGGGACACGGATCTGGTGGAAGTGATGGTGCCGGGGCGGGACCGCCCGGTTTACTGTGCGGTACTGGGTCATGCCGGAGAGAATCTCGGTGTCAATGTGTATGAATCCACAGAAAGCCTGGAACGACTCAGCCGGCTCATCAATGCCCCGGAAGGGGAGAACCAGCTGCTCCACATCTATGAGCAGGAGTTTATAGGATGCTTCTTCGGGCCGAAGGAAGAACTGATGGTTCCCGATCAGAGCGTGCTCAAGCAGTTGGGCCGGAGCTATGATAAGCAGTGGATCTATTTTCGGTCGGAACAGCCGGGCTACATCCCCTGGTATCTGGATGCGGATCAGGCAGAGCTTATGACCTGGGCATTGGAAGGCCTGCGGGAGTGCATACAGTGGCTCCGTATGGGAAAAATTCAGGCGCAATATGATCGGGAGCGATTTCTGAGCTGCAAGCGGCAGGGGAATCAGTGGGAAGTCACCCAGACCACACCTCCTGAAATCTTTGAATATTTCCCCCGGATGGTGGTAGAAGAGGAAGAACTGGCGCCTCTGCGGCTGGCAAAGAAACTGGACATGGTGCTGGAGCTGGACAGCTTTTACGTTCCCACCCCCATTCAGCCGGAACCCGGAAAGCCCGGCTATTTCCCCAGGGCTACCGTGCTTCTGAATCGGGAGAGTGGTATGTGTATCCGACAGGAGGCCGGAAAGGCGGAAGATGATTTCCACGAGACGGCGCTTTCCATGATGTCTCAGTTTATTGCCGAGGAAGGCTGCCCCGCCACCATCTGCATCCGGGATGATCGGCTGTACGGGGTGCTGTATGATCTGTGCCAGGCCCTGGAAATCCGCCTGATGGTGGGCAACGGCATGCCTGCGGCAGATCGCTATTTCAATGAAATTCTGCAATTTATGCAATAATAAAATCAAAATAAAGAAAGGATATGATCGTATGCTGCTGATTCAAAACGGACATATTAAGACCATGGCAGGTCTGGAACTGGAAAATGGACAGATCCTAATTGGAGATGATGGAAAGATTCTGGAGGTAGGCCAGTGCCTGAACGCACCGGAAGGGACCCAGGTGATCGACGCACAGGGCCGACTGGTGACCCCCGGTTGCGTGGAGGCCCATTGCCACATCGGTCTGGACAACGAAGGCATGGGCTGGGAAGGACACGATTATAATGAAATCATTGAGCCTCTGACCCCGCAGCTCCGGGCCATTGACTCCATCAATCCCCAGGACGAGGCCTTTGGCTTGGCCCTTCAGGGTGGTGTGACCACTGCCTGCACCGGCCCCGGCAGTGCCAACGTAGTGGGCGGCACCTTTGCAGCCATCAAGCTCTGGGGCAATCGGGTGGATAAAATGGTGGTCAAGAGCCCTTTGGCCATGAAGTGCGCTTTTGGTGAGAATCCCAAGCGGTGCTATGGTTCTTCCCTGAAAAAGAGCCCCATGACCCGCATGGGAACGGCGGCACTTTTGCGGGAGCTCCTGTTCAAGTCCCAGGAATACGCCCGGGAGAAGAAGGAAGGCAAGAATCCCAAATTCGACATGAAGCTGGAAGCCATGATTCCCGTTGTGGAGGGAGAAATCCCCCTGAAGGCCCATGCCCACCGTGCCGATGATGTGTTCACCTCCATTCGGATTGCCAAGGAATTCGGTGTGAAGCTGACCTTGGATCACTGCACCGATGGCGCTCTCATTGCCGAGGAGCTGGGAGAAGAAGGGCTGCCTGCTTTTGTTGGTCCCTCCTTTGGCAGCAAGACCAAAATTGAGCTGAGAAATAAGAGCTTCACCACCGCTGCGGCACTTCACAAGGCGGGTGTGCCAGTGAGCATTATCACCGATGCCCCTGTCATTCCTCTGCAATATCTGCCCCTGTGTGCCGCATTGGCGGTGCAGGGCGGTCTGGAAGTGGAAGAGGCCTGGAAGGCCATCACCATCAATCCTGCCACCTACACCGGAATTGCGGACCGGGTGGGCAGTCTGGAGAAGGGGAAGGATGGGGATGTGGTCATTTGGACCGCAGACCCCATGCAGACCGTCGGCGCAGAATCCTGGGTAACGGTGGTAGACGGAAAAATCGTATATAGAGCGGAGGACTGATTCATGGGATGTGAAACCTGCGGCGGTTGCGGAGGCTGTGGAGGCGGCGGAGGTTGCGGCGGCTGCCGATCGGCTCTGTACCTCACGGAACCGGAAGTTCTGATTCTGGAAAAACTGGGGGAGGTGGCCTTCCTTCCTGTGGCCCGCCGGGTGGACACCATGGATCCTGTGTGCTTTGAGCCTTTGGGATATGCCAGGGAGGATGTGAGCCGAATTTTGGAGCACCTGTCCCTCAAAGGTCTGGTGAGTCTGGACTTTGACAAGCCGCTTACGAATTTTGACTACACAGCCTATGGGGCCTATCCCCTCTGTGGGAGTGTGGCGCTTACAGCCCGTGGTCAGGAAGTTTTGGATCGTCTCAGCCTACAGGGAATGGAAGAATAAAACACAGACCGGGTTCATTGCCCCTGTTTTCCACGGGAAAGCGGGAGGGGCTGTGGAAAAACAGGGCCATGTGTGAGTTCCCTTCGTGATAGACAAAAGGCTTCCTTGTCTGAGGAAGCCTTTTGATATGCGGTTCAACAGAAGCGCCTGCGCTTCCTTGCTCCGACGGCGAATCAGTGTTGTATTTTGGGTATTGGAGGAAATGATATATGTGCACAGCAATCACATACCAAACGAAAGATTTCTATTTTGGCCGGAATCTGGATCTGGAATATTCTTATATGGAGCAGGTAGTGGTGATGCCCCGGAATTTTCCGCTCCACTTCCGGAAGCTTCCTGATATAAACCACCACTATGCAATGATCGGCATGGCCTTCGTACAGAAGGACTACCCCTTGTACTATGAGGCCACCAACGAAAAGGGACTCAGTATGGCAGGACTGAACTTTCAGGGCCCGGCAGTATTCTTCCCGGAGACAGAGGGGAAGGACAATGTGGCGCTGTTTGAACTGCTTCCCTGGATTTTAAGCCAGTGTGAAAACCTGCGGCAGGCCAGAGAGCTGCTGGAGAGAATGAACATTCTCAATGAATCCTTTTCTCCGGAGCTTCCCCTGGCCCATCTGCACTGGCTGATTTCGGACAGAAGCGGTTCTTTGGTAGTGGAGAGTATGGCAGACGGGCTTCATATCCATGAAAACCCGGTTGGGGTCCTCACCAACAATCCGCCATTTGATTATCAGATGACCCATCTGGCGGACTTTATCAATCTCACCCCTATGGAACCGGAAAATCGATTCTGCAAGGAGATTCCGCTGCATAAGTATTGCAAAGGGATGGGAGCCCTGGGCCTTCCCGGAGACGTTTCTTCCGCCTCCCGGTTTGTCCGTGCCGCATTCCATAAACTTCATTCCAAGTCCGGTGAGACAGAGGAGGAGAGCGTCAGCCAGTTTTTCCATATCCTGGCCAGCGTTTCCATGCTGAGAGGCTGCTGCGATGCAGGAAACGGAAAGTATGACATTACGGTGTATTCCAGCTGCTGCAATACAGACAAGGGCATTTATTATTATACCACCTATGATAACTGCGCCATCACTGCGGTGGATATGCACAAAACAGATCTGGATGCAAAAAACCTTACTGCCTATCCTCTGAGAAAAGACATGAGGATTTTCATGGAAGAGTAAGACAAGAAACGGGAGCTGCCGGAAAGGCTGCGCCCCATAAGGATGGTTTAGAAATACCAAAAAGCAAAGTGGAGTGTATCAGGTTTCGATACACTCCACTTTCTTTATAAATTGTCAAATTATTTCAATATGTGTGATATTCTATAACACCAGTCAATCTTCATTAGATCTTGAACTCTGAAACAAGCATAAAGCTGTTTTTTGAATCTGAGAAATTGGCAGAGATTCTAACGCCTTCTCATGGCAATCCATATAGTTTTTGAATGCACTTATAATTTTATAGGATGCTATGGCATGACCATTGTCTACTTGGTGCGGGTCAGCCTCACTGAGAAAACGCTTCAACAGATTCCGCTTCGTTGAATAGATCAACTCCACTAATTTTGCTCGATATTCAAGCTGATTGCTTTGCATATTTGGCCAACGAAACAGGTCAATAGCGTGCTGCGCTTCATGCTTTAATAATGATATTTGAAATTCTTCACCCTCCAAATCATAGGCTGAAGAATCGCAGGATATAACGCCGTCTCTATCAGTCCAACCTCCCGTCGAGATTTCACCATTTGAAACATAATCCAACCAGCTTTTTGTAATGAACCCGCTCATCATCCGTACAGTATATGACTGCATTCCATCTGGGAGTTCCACAGAATAGTGTTTATCCTCCGAAGTTTTCCAAATATAAGGACCATAATATCCATCCGTTTTACCTCCCATGAAGTATAGACCATAATGGGAAAATACGGAGGCAATCTGGTTTTCTTCCATTGTGTCTAAATCAACACATTCGTCGTGAATATCTAGAAACTGGGCAAGTGTATTTCTCAGTTGTTGTGTTGCCAATTTGATATCCATATGCAGATAAAACACGTTGCGATAGTACTGCTGGTATGCCAATATCAGACTATTTAACTTCGGTGGAATGTCGTAGGAAATATATTGTTCCTTTGCAAAAATCTGTTGTAGTGGGACAAGGCGATAAGACTGCTCCGGGAACTGCATCAAATATGTCATAACTGCAGAAACATCCCCACGCATAAGTGTTGAATAATAAACACTGTCTTGAAAAACCATATTGATACATTCCCCTCACACCTGTAGCAGAGGCAATATAACGCCGCATTCTACATCCATATTAACGCCCCATAAGGACATTCCTGTTTTTTCCTCTCTTACAGGTGCAGAACCCGGTCTTTGATTTCCTGCGTGCGACCCTGATTCCAGAACTGTGTGCCGATGTATCCGCAGGTGCGGCGGGCAACATTCATCTTGCTCTGGTCACGGTTGCCGCACTGGGGGCAGGTCCAGACCAGCTTGTTGTCCTCATCTTTTTCAATCATGATCTCTCCGTCATAGCCGCAGACCTGGCAATAGTCGGATTTGGTGTTCAGTTCGGCATACATGATGTTGTCATAAATGAACTGCATGAGGCTCAGAACGGCGTCAATGTTGTTCTGCATGTTGGGCACTTCCACATAGCTGATGGCACCGCCGGGGCTGAGACGCTGGAACTGCGCCTCAAAGGACAGCTTGGAGAAGGCGTCAATGTTCTCGGACACATGGACATGGTAAGAGTTGGTGATGTAGCTCTTGTCGGTAATGCCGGGAATCATGCCGAATCGATTCTGGAGACACTTGGCGAACTTATAGGTGGTGGATTCCAGAGGGGTGCCGTAGAGGCTGAAGTCGATGTTATGCTCCTTCTTCCAGGCGGCGCAGGCATCGTTCATATGCTGCATGACCTCCAAAGCGAAGGGGGTGGCTTCGGGGTCGGTGTGGGAGTGATCGGTCATGTATTTGACGCACTCATAAAGGCCGGCATAGCCCAGGGAAATGGTGGAATAACCACCGTAGAGCAGCTTGTCGATGGGCTCGCCCTTTTCCAGACGGGCCAGAGCGCCATACTGCCACAAGATGGGGGCTGCATCGGACAAGGTGCCCAGCAGGCGATTGTGGCGGCACATCAGAGCTTTGTGACACAAAGCCAGGCGCTCGTCAAAGATTTTCCAGAACTTCTCCATATCCTTGCCGGAGGACAGGGCCACATCCACCAGATTGATGGTCACAACGCCCTGATTGAACCGGCCATAGTACTTGGGTTTTCCGTTTTCGTCCACATAGGGGGTTAGGAAGGAACGGCAGCCCATGCAGGTATAGCAGTGGCCCTCCCCATTTTTGTCTACCTTCAGCTCCAGCATTTTCTTTTCGCTGATGTAGTCTGGCACCATACGCTTGGCGGTGCACTTGGCGGCAAGCTTGGTGAGATACCAGTAGGGAGTGCCCTCCTTCACATTGTCCTCTTCCAGAACATAGATGAGCTTGGGGAAAGCGGGGGTAATCCACACGCCCTTTTCATTTTTCACACCTTCGCAGCGCTGGAGAAGCATTTCTTCCACGATCACGGCCAGATCCTTCTTTTCCTGCTCGTTCTTGGCCTCGTTGAGGTACATGAATACGGTAATGAAGGGGGCCTGTCCGTTGGTGGTCATGAGGGTGACCACCTGATACTGAATGGTCTGCACGCCGCGGCGAATCTCTTCTCTCAGGCGGTCTTCCACCACCTTGGCGACCACTTCTGGTGCAGGTTCCACACCGAATTCCTGAAGCTCCCGGCGCACGGCAAGGCGAATCTTTTCCCGGCTGACCTGGACAAAGGGAGCCAGATGGGCCAGGCTGATGGACTGACCGCCGTACTGGTTGGAGGCCACCTGTGCAATGATCTGGGTGGCGATGTTGCAGGCAGTGGAGAAGGAGTGAGGCTTTTCGATCATGGTGCCGGAGATTACAGTGCCGTTTTGCAGCATGTCCTCCAGATTGACCAGGTCGCAGTTGTGCATATGCTGAGCATAGTAGTCGGCATCGTGGAAATGGATGATGCCGGCCTCATGGGCCTCTACCACATCCCGGGGCAGCAGGATTCGGCGGGTGATATCCTTGGATACCTCACCGGCCATGTAGTCACGCTGCACAGCGTTGATGGTAGGGTTTTTGTTGGCGTTTTCCTGCTTGACCTCTTCGTTGTTGCTCTCAATGAGGCTGAGAATCTGATCGTCAGTGGTGTTGGAACGGCGGACCAGGCTGCGGGTATAGCGGTAAGTGATGTACTCTTTTGCCACCTCAAAGGTGCCATGGGCCATGATTTCTTTTTCTACCAGGTCCTGAATTTCTTCCACGGCAGGGCTGCGGCCCATTTGCTCACAGTGCAGCGCCACGCTCTGAGCGATGCGGGAAATCTGCACGGGGGTCAGCTGAAACTGTTCCTCTACGGCGCTGTTGGCACGGGAGACGGCGGAACGGATTTTCTCTAGATCAAAAACGACTTCTGTGCCGTTTCTCTTAATAATTTTCATAATAGCTCTCCTCTCTGGTAATACGGCTTGGTCCCAGTGGGGACAGACCACACACCCCAATCTTTGGGGGGAACGCAGTCTATTATACAACATATTGTGGATAATGCAAGCATAAAAACACTAAATTTTGTGTCTGCTATTTTGTGACATTTTTTGTACGGTTTTTCAAGACCGATGTGTTAGGCTCCTATCAGGGCAAAGCGACAAAAATGCCGGGCAACTTGTGAAATAAGGTTTGAAATCGGAAGAGCCAGCAGGTATAATGAAAATAAGTGTGTAAGGCGCAATTTTCAAGTTTTTCATTTTTGTTTGAAGGAGACATAACATATGGCAGAATATTTTGGAAAGATGCCCGATGGCAGACCGATCACGCTCTATTCCATCGGCAGTTCCCAGCTGAACATCCAGGTGTCTGATTTGGGAGCTGCCTTGGTCCAGGTGGAAACAAAGGACCGGGCAGGCTTTGCCACAGATGTATGCCTGGGCTTTCAGAAGGGGGAAGCATACCTGACAGAAGGGGGCTGCATCGGTGCCAGCGTGGGGCGCAATGCCAACCGCATTGGGGGCGCCCGGTTTCTGCTGAATGGCCAGCCGGTGGAGCTGGAAGCTAACGAAGGGAAGAACAGTCTGCACAGTGGCCCCGATGTCTGGTATCATCGGCTGTGGAAGGTTCTGTCCAGCAGCTCCAATGCCATTACCTTTGGTCTGGATACCCCTCATATGGATCAGGGCTTTCCCGGCGGCGGTAAAGTGGAGGTTTGTTATGAGGTTTTGGGAACCACTCTCAGAATCACATATAAAGGAACCTTTGACCGGGATACGGTGTTCAACATGACCAATCACAGTTATTTTAACCTGGCAGGCCAGGATAAGCCGGAGGCGGCCATGGAGCAGCTCCTGTCTGTCCGGGCGAGTCACTATACCCAGGTGGACAGCGCCTCCATTCCCACGGGGGAAGTTCTCCCGGTGGAGGGAACGGTGCTGGACTTCCGCAGACCCAAGGCATTGGGGCGGAATCGCCAGCAGGAACCGCTTCTGGCACCTCAGAGGGGCATTGACCACAATCTGGTGCTGGACCCGGCTGACTTTGAGGTGCCCGCTGCCAAACTCTATAGCCCCCGGACCGGCATTTCCATGACGGTGTTCACAGATTGTCCCGGTATTCAGGTCTACTGCGCCAACTTTCTGGATACGGTGGGAAAAGATGGGGTCCCCTATGGGCCTAACAGCGCCGTATGCTTGGAAACCCAGTTTGCACCGGACAGCATGAACCATCCCCAGTGGCCGCAGCCCGTGGTAAAGGCGGGGCAGCAGGCAAAGTCCGTGACGGAGTTCCGCTTCGGGGTGGAATGAGTATAGCAAAAGATGAGTCCCATAAAAGGGATGCTCTTGGGGCCTCCCAAAATTCAATAAAAAAGATCTGGCCTTCCGCAGAAACGGAAAGCCAGATTTTTTCTACTCTTTTTGTGTTTTCAGCCGATAATACTGCCAGTTCCAGCGGAGATCTTCCAGACTTTGCAGCTCCGGGGGCAGCTCCTGGGTAAAGGTGCCGTCGGGGAGGCGATAGCCATAGACAGAGCAGACGGGAAGTACCTGCCGCATTTCGTTGAGGTAGTCGAAGTAACTGTCCACCCCCTGCACCCCTGCCAGACGACAGGTGAGGGCGCCCAGATAGTGACTGCTGATGCTTTCGCCCTGCTTCATTCCGGCAGCTTCTGCCAGGGCCTTCAGATCATATTGCTGATGGTATGCGTCATTGGCCCAGATGAGGAAGGGAACATCATAGATTTGCAGGGTCTCCTGGGGATCGTCCGGGTCCAGGTAGTGAAAGCCCAGCTCCTCATAGGTCTGGAACCCGTTGCCCAGATTGGGTTGATGGTCTCCGAAAAATACCAGCAGATAGGGTTCCTCCTCCTGCTCCAGATACTGGGTCAGACCATAGAGCATGTCGGAAGAGTCCTTCAGACCTTCAAAGTATACGGACAGCCGTTCCTGTGCCTCCTGGGAAAGGGGAAGATCAGTCTGGGGCAGGGGAGGCTCAAAGCCGTACTTTTTGTAATTGTAGGCCTGATGGTTCTGGATGGTGACCCCATAGGCAAACAGAGGAGCACCATCCACACGGGATTCCAGATTTTCTGTCAGCACTCTCAGGAAGGCTTCGTCGGAAATCCAGCTGCCCTTGTAGTCCTGGTCTGTAAAAGCGTCTCGGAACACCTGGTCAGTAATTCCCAGATAGGAGTACACGCTTTCCCGATTATAGAACCAGTTTTGCCCGGGATGCATGAAAAAGGTGTTGTAGCCCACTTCTTGCAGACACCGGGGGACAGAATCTGTGTTCCGATGGACGATACGGAAGGCAGAGGAGGTAGCGGGGCTGAGCTTGTTGGTCATGCAGCCTGTGAGCACATCAAATTCCGTGTTGGCAGTGCCTGCGCCGGTGTTGGACACCACCAGTCTGCCGCTGAGACTTTTGGGGTCCTGGGTCAGCTGGTTGAACCGGGCGATGGGATTCTCCTCTGGGGAGTAGGTAAATGCTTCATCGTTGGGCAGGTCTGTGAAGGCTTCACACATCACCATCACAATGTTGGGGCCGCCTTCCTCCCGTGTCTTGGGAGCGGGGAGGGGAAGGCGTCCCTGCCGGTAGTCCGTTTCATACCGGGCTGCCGCTGCGGCGTCATACTGTTCCGGCTGTTCCATAGGATACAGATTAAAGTTATGCAGGAAGCAGTAGGGGAACCCAAAGCTGTCAAAAACCGCCGGGACATTGGCTCGGTTGGGGCCCTTCATTTCCTCATAAATGGTTTTACTTGGATAAACGGTAAACATGGTGACCACAAAGGCGGCCAGAACCACGGTTGCGCCGCCGGCACGGAAATACCACCGCAGCTTTGGAGTCTTGAAAAACAGCCCGCATCCAATTAAGATCAGACACAGTGCCAAAAGGGCACAGAGCTTTCCGATTTGCAGGTCCAGTTCATAACTTCCAACGGCTTCCATGCCCTCGGTGAGAAGGAGAATATCGCCGGGAACAAAGGGGTCGCCTCTGGAGTTGACCTTGATGAGGTTGATATAGCTTAAAAGACCATGCAGAAAGGTGGTGAAGCTGATGCTGTAGAAGAGATTTCCACCAATGCACAGGGCAATCATCAGAGTGGCAGCAATGGGCCACAGGTTCAGTGCATACAAAACAGGCTCTTGATTAAAGCATGCCAAGGTGGCCAAAACAGATCCCTTTTGCAGCATCAGCACGACCAACCCCATAGCCGGGATAGAGAGAATGCCTAAAACCCAGCACAGCCACCAGGGCAGGGTGCGTTTGTATTTTTTCATAATCAAACCTTCTTCCCAGCTAACCCCGCACCTGCCAGGAGGCGGGGACAAAAAGCTGAGTATATTTATCGACGGCATATTTATCCGTCATACCGGCAATGTAGTCGGCCACAGTCTGTTCCATGCCGTCAAAGGTAAGCTGAGGCAAAAAGGTTTCCGGCAGATGATCGGGATGCTCGATATAGTATAGGTACAGCTGCTGGATGATTTTCTTTGCCTTGGACTCCTCCCCTTTGGCAACAGGGTTTTTATAGACGGTTCGGAACATAAAGGCCCGCAGATCCTGCATGGCTTCGTCCACCGGGTGGGACAGCCCAATGTCTCCTGTCTCCAAGGTGTGGCGAATGTAATCGGTTACCAGAGTATTGATCCGTTCCTTGTGGGTTTCGCCCAGAATGGCTGCAATGGGGAGCGGGATGTCCGAATCAGACAAAATCCCGGCACGGACGGCATCGTCTATGTCATGGTTGATGTAGGCAATCTGATCGGACTTTCTCACAATGCGGCCTTCCAGCGTCTCAGGAAGCTTTGGACCCGTATGGCCCACTATGCCCATGCGGACTTCATAGGTCAGGTTCAATCCACGGCCGCCTTTTTCCAGAACGTCCACCACTCGTAGGCTCTGCTCGTTGTGGTGGAAGGGCCTTCCCATGACCTCGCTGAGGGCATCTTCTCCGGCATGGCCGAAGGGGGTGTGCCCCAGATCGTGGCCCAGAGCGATGGCTTCGGAGAGGTCCTCGTTGAGGCCCAAGGCTCTGGTGATGGTCCTTGCAATCCGTGCCACCTCCAGGGTGTGGGTCATGCGGGTGCGATAGTGGTCCCCCTCCGGCAGGAGAAAGACCTGGGTCTTATGCATCAGCCGACGGAAGGATTTGCTGTGAATAATGCGGTCAGTGTCCCGCTGATAGCAGGTCCTTACATCGTCGGGGCGCTCTTCCTCCTGCACAGGCCGCCCCCGAGAACGGTCAGAAAAGGCTGCCCTAGGGGACAGGTGTTCATGCTCCTGCTCTTCCAGAATGTTCCGTACAGTCATAGAAATCCCTCCACAAATTGGGAATAAAAGACGGATGATTTACCGGGCTTCTTCCCCGGTTACAGGAAAGGCCCTGTATTCCTGCCCTGTGACCAGGGCCTCCAGGGTGGCGGCGGACAGATCGGTGAGCCGATCCAGAAAGGGAGTGGTTTGCGCCTCGGGAAGAAGCACCTCCAGCTCCACATCCTGGCCAAACTGGGTATCCCGTATGATCCCCCCAAAGGCGGCGATTTCCAGCTTGATCCGCTCGTACCAGTTGTATGGCACCGGCAGATACAAGACGGACCAGACCCGCTTCATGGATTTTCCTGCGGCATCTACGGCGATTTTTGCGCCCTTGGCATAGGCTCGGACCAGACCACCGGCCCCCAGAAGAATCCCTCCAAAGTACCGGGTCACCACGCAGGTCACATTGAACAGGTTTTCTCTCTGGAGCACCTGCAAGGTGGGCATTCCGGCGGTGCCGCCGGGCTCTCCGTCATCGGAGAACCGGACCGGGCCGTCTTTGATGATATAGGCCCAGACATTGTGGGTGGCATCATAATGCTGCCTGCGCATTTCCTCAATCCGGGCCAAAGCTTCTTCTTCGGACTCCGTGTGCCAGATTCGACCAATAAATCTTGACTTTTTTTCCACAAACTCTGCTTCTCCAAAGTCCGTGGGGACCAGATATTCCTCCATCTTACTCCTCCACAATATAGTCCCGGAGCTGTCCGAACAGAACGGGGCCGCAGATGGCTTCCGTGACAATGCCTTCTGGGGCGTAGTCTACGGACTGAACGGTGCCTTCCTTGTGCAGACGGTCCAGAAGCCCGCCTTTGCTGTAAGGAATCAGAAGCTTTACCTGATGCTGACCCCTGGCCAGATTTTCCTCGATGAGGGAGAGAAGCTCCTCCATGCCAAAGCCTTCCTTGGCAGACAAACGCACTTTGTTCTTTCCCACGGGAACATCCGTGGCGGGGAGCAGGTCCGCTTTGTTGTAGCATTGGATCACAGGGGTGTCTTCTTTAGCCAGCTTTCCGATGAGCTTATCCACCACGGCAATGTGCTCCTCCCGGTCGGGGTCGGAGGCGTCAATGACGTGAATAAGCAGGTCCGCATATTCCAGCTCTTCCAGAGTGGCCCGGAATGCATCCACCAGATGGTGGGGGAGCTTGGAGATAAAGCCTACGGTGTCAGACAGGATGACATCCAGGGTATCACTGACGGACAGGGCCCGGGAGGTGGTGTCCAGGGTGTCAAACAGGCGGTTATTGGCGGGGATGCCTGCACCGGTCAGATGGTTCAAAATGGTAGATTTTCCGGCGTTGGTATAGCCCACCAGAGCCACCACGGGCACAGAGTTCTTATCTCTCTGACGGCGCTGCATGGCACGGACTTTTCGCACCTGTTCCAGCTCTTCTTCCAGCTTGGCGATCCGGGCACGGATGTGCCGGCGGTCGGTTTCCAGCTGGGTTTCGCCGGGACCTCTGGTGCCGATTCCGCCGCCCTGCCGGGAGAGGCTGGTGCCCATGCCGGACAGACGGGGCAGAAGATACTTATACTGTGCCAGCTCGACCTGCAGCCGTCCTTCGGCTGTTTTGGCTCGCTGGGCGAAGATATCCAGAATGAGGGCGCTGCGGTCCAGCACCGTGACCTCCAGCAGTTCCTCCAACACCCGGATTTGGGAGGGGGAGAGGGAGTTGTCAAAAATGGCCATATTGGAGGCGGTGGCTTCAATGAGCATCCGTACCTCTTCGGCCTTGCCCTGACCAATGAAGGTGCGGGCATCGGGGGTATGGCGGTTTTGCAGGATTTTTGCGGTGCAGAATCCGCCTGCGGTTTCTAAAAGAGCCTCCAATTCCTCTAAAGAGGCATCGGTGGCGGTTTCGTCTGCACGGAAGCAGTCGGCGTTCAGACCCACCAGAACTGCTCGCTCCTGCACATGCTGATCAAATTTGGATTCCATATTGTTCCTCCGTATGACAGCGAAAGAGAGCTTTCGCCTGAGTATCAGGGGGAGAAAAAGGCCCTTAAATGCAAAAAGGCCGCACCACATTCGCGGTGCGGACCTAGTTGCTTACTTCAGGCCAAATCTCTTGTTGAACCGATCAACGCGTCCACCGGTGTCAACCAGCTTCTGCTTGCCGGTGTAGAAGGGATGGCACTTGGAGCAGATTTCAACCTTGATGTCCTTCTTAGTGGAACCGGTTGTGAAAACGTTGCCACAGGCACAGCGGATTGTAGTCTGTTCGTACTTGGGATGGATACCTTCCTTCATGTCGTTTCACCTCTTTCTGCTCGAGTGTCATAAGGGCGTATTACGCCCATTCATTCAATAGCCCGATTATGATATCACAACTCCCTCTAAAATGCAAGCATTTTTTTATTTTTTCGGTAGAAGCCGAAGAATTGGCAGACAGAAGGGAAAGCAGAGGCCTTTTTTCCTAAGGATAGTTGTGCTATAATAAGGCCAATCATCAGGCCGCAGACGGCCACAGAAGGAGACGAATGCATGATTGCTGAAATTTTGGCACATCAGCTGGATGTGAAACGGGAGTATGTAGAAAATGTGATTGCGCTGCTGGATGAGGGAAATACCATCCCCTTCATTGCCCGCTACCGCAAGGAGCAGCATGGAGCCATGGATGATACCACTCTGAGAAATCTGGAAACGGCGCTGAAATATCAGAGAAATTTGCAGGCACGGCGGGAAGAGGTTCTGCGTTCCATTGAAAATCAGGAAAAGCTAACTCCGGAGCTGGAGCGGGCCATCGGGGCGGCGGCTACCCTGGCGGAGGTGGAGGATCTGTACCGCCCCTATAAGCCCAAACGCCGAACCAGAGCCACCATGGCGAAGGAAAAGGGACTGGAACCCTTGGCGCAGGAGCTGCGCAAGCAGGATGGGCGGGACCCCAAGGTTCTGGCGCAGGCCTATCTCAATGAGCAGGTTCCCACGGTGGAGGAGGCGCTGGCCGGAGCCTCCGACATCATTGCGGAGGAGATCTCGGAAGACCCCGCCATCCGAAAGGAGCTGCGGCAGATCATGGGCCGGAAGGCTGTCATGGGGGCAAAGGCCGCAAAGCCGGAGGAGGACAGCGTTTACAGACTGTATTATGAATTTGACTCCCCCGCCAATAAATTGCAGAATCACCAGATTTTAGCCCTGAATCGAGGGGAAAAGGAAGGATATCTGAAGGTGTCGCTCACACTGCCCGGCTCCGACGGCCAGGCCATGGTTTGCCGTCACGCCTTAAAGCCCGGCACATTCGGTACGCCCTTTATGCGGGCAGCGGCAGAAGACGCCTATGAACGGCTCATTGCCCCTGCGGCGGAGCGGGAATTTCGCAATGATCTCACCGACCGGGCGGCAGAGGGAGCCATTGCAAATTTTGCCCTGAATCTGAAGCCTCTGCTTCTTCAGCGGCCTGTGAAGGGTTCCGTCACCATGGGTCTGGACCCCGGCTATCGCAACGGCTGTAAGGTGGCGGTGGTGGACCCCACCGGCAGAGTGCTGGACACTGCGGTGGTATACCCCACCTTTTCCCAGGCCAAGAAGGCAGAGGCCCAGGAAAAGCTGTTGGCCCTGATCCGGAAGCATCGGGTTCGCCATATTGCCATTGGCAACGGCACCGCCTCCCGGGAGACCGAGGAAATGACCGCAGAAATGCTGAAAAAGGCCCCAGAGGTCAGCTATATGATTGTAAATGAGGCCGGAGCGTCGGTGTATTCCGCCTCTCCCTTGGCGGCAGAGGAATTTCCCCAGTATGATGTGAACCTGCGTTCTGCGGTTTCCATCGCCCGTCGGCTTCAGGACCCGCTGGCAGAACTGGTAAAAATCGATCCTCAGGCCATTGGTGTGGGGCAGTATCAGCATGACTGTCCCCAGAAACGGCTTAGTGAAGCACTGGAGGCAGTGGTGGAAGACTGTGTCAATGCAGTGGGGGTGGACCTCAACACGGCCTCGCCCAGCCTTCTGAAGCAGGTTTCCGGACTCAATGCAACTACCGCAAAGAATATTGTGACCTATCGGGAAGAACATGGCCCCTTCACAGGAAGAAAGCAGCTCTTGAAGGTGCCGAAGCTTGGGCCGAAAGCCTTTCAGCAGTGTGCAGGCTTCCTCCGTGTGCCGGAGAGTCAGGAGCTTTTGGACAACACAGGGGTGCACCCGGAGTCCTATGAGGCGGCAGGAAAGCTGCTGAAACTCCTGAACTTGGGAAAAGGAGCCCCCTTGCAGGGACTTGGAAGGCGTGTGGAGGAATTGGGATGGGAGACTGCTGCCGAAACATGCGGCGTGGGTGTTCCCACTCTTCGGGATATTGTGGCAGAGCTGGAAAAACCGGGCCGAGACCCCAGAGATGAGCTGCCCGCCCCCATTTTGCGCCGGGATGTGCTGGGAATCAGCGACTTAAAGCCCGGTATGGTGCTCAATGGTACGGTGCGAAATGTCATTGACTTTGGCGTTTTTGTGGACATCGGCGTTCACCAGGATGGCTTGGTTCATATCTCCCAGGTGACCGACCGATTCATTAAACACCCCTCTCAGGTGGTTCATGTGGGCGATGTGGTGCAGGTAGCCGTGTTGGAAGTGGACGAGAAACGGAAGCGCATCAGCCTCACTATGAAGGGAGTTCCGGAGGAGGCACGGTCATGAGGCTACAAAAGACTGCCATTTGTAAGGCTTTGGGGGATCACCCCTGGTCCTCTCTGGTGCAGGTCTATGACGAGGTAGACTCTACCAACACCATGCTGAAAGCCATGGCCTCGGAGGGAGCCCCGGAAGGTACGGTGATTCTGGCGGACAGCCAGAGTGCAGGCCGGGGACGGATGGGACGGAGCTTTTTGTCTCCGGAGGGACAGGGAATTTACCTGTCCGCCCTGCTGCGGCCTAAGTGCCAGCCCCAGGAACTGATGCATCTGACCTGCGCTGTGGCGGCGGTGCTGTGCGGGGCGGTGGAAAAAATCACAGGACTGCGTCCGGGGATCAAATGGATCAACGACCTGGTGGCAGGAGGCCATAAAGTGGCGGGAATCCTGACGGAGCTTTCTCTCTCTGCCTCCGGTGTGGACTATGCCGTAATCGGTGTGGGAATCAACTGCAATCAGAAGCCGGAGGAGTTTCCGGAAGAACTTAGATCCATTGCAGGCTCTCTGGCTATGGCTGGGGGAAAGCAGGTGAGTAGAGAGGCACTGGCTGCGGAGTGTATTCGGGCCATCAGCACCTTGCAGGGGACGCTGATGACAGATCGGCTGGCCCTGATGGAACGCTACCGCCGGGACTGTGTCACCCTGGGAAAACGGGTGCTGGTGCAAAAAGGGGAGGAAACCCGCGAAGGGACGGCGGTGAATATAGATGACTGGGGCGCCCTTCTGGTGGACTTTGGAAATGGCCCCGAGACGGTTCTGGCGGGAGAAGTCAGTGTCCGGGGCATGTATGGATATTTATAATTATTGAGGAGGACAAACAGATGAACGAAGTGATTCAGGCCATGGTGGAAAGAAGAAGCTGCAGAAATTATCAGGACCGGCCGGTCCCCCAGGAGCTTCTGGATGAAGTTCTGCTGGCTGGTACATATGCGGCCAATGGCAGGGCAAAGCAGGCGGGAAAGATTGTGGTTCTCACCAAAAAGGAGGACATTGAGCCTCTGGAACGGATGAACGCCGAAATCATGGGAACCCCTCAGTCCCACACATTTTATGGAGCTCCCGTTGTGCTGGTGGTGCTGGCAGACCGAAATGTTCGCACCTGCGTGGAGGACGGCAGTCTGGTTCTGGGAAATATGATGCTGGCGGCGCATACGCTGGGGCTGGGTTCCTGCTGGATCCATCGGGCCAGGCAGGAATTTGACAGTCCGGAAGGACAGGCCCTTTTGAAAAAATGGGGGATTTCCTCCGATTATATTGGGGTAGGCCATTGCATCCTTGGCTATGCCGATGAGGCGCCAAAGCCCGCAGCCCCCAGAAAAGCAGATTTTATTACCGTGGTATAAACAGGACGAATCCCCAGAGCAGACGGTTGCTCTGGGGATTCTTCACGAAAACAGGAGGTAGCTTCTTACAATGAACGGGGCATTACGCTCCGTAGTAAGCGTTCAGGTACATCTGCTTGATTTCACTCATCAGGGGGTATCTGGGATTTGCGCCGGTGCACTGGTCATCAAAGGCCTGCTCCACCATATCATCCAGACGGTTCAGGAAGTCCTGCTCGTCAATACCATAGTCCTTGATGGTCTTCTTAATGCCCACCTTTTCTTTCAGCTCATCCAGTGCGGCAATGAGATTGTCCAGCTTCTCCTGGTCATTCTTACCGCCCAGACCCAGAGAGTCGGCCACTTCCGCATAGCGGGCCAGGGTATGGGGATGGTCATACTGAGAGAAGGTGCCCATCTTGGGAGGAACCTCTGCGGCGTTAAAGCGCAGTACCTCGTCAATCAGCAGGGCGTTGGCGATGCCGTGGGGCAGGTGGTGGAAGGCACCCAGCTTGTGAGCCATGGAGTGGCACACGCCCAGGAAGGCGTTGGCAAAAGCCATACCAGCCATGCAGGCGCCGGTAGCCATGTTCTCACGGGCTCTGGGATCTCTGGGGCCGTTTTCATAAGCGGCAGGCAGATTGTTGAAAATCAGCTTCAGGCTCTGCAGTGCCAGACCGTCGGTATAGCCTGTGGCCATCATGGAGGCGTAGGCTTCCAGAGCGTGAGTGACAGCATCGATGCCGGAGGCAGCGGTCAGACCCTTGGGAGCGTTCATCATCATGTCGGCATCCACAATGGCCATCTTGGGCAGCAGCTCATAGTCGGCCAGAGGATACTTGACTCCGGTCTGCTCGTCGGTGATAACGGCAAAGGGCGTGACCTCGGAGCCGGTACCGGCAGTGGTGGGGACGGCTACAAAATAGGCTTTTTCGCCCATCTTGGGGAAGGTGTAGACTCTCTTGCGGATGTCCACAAAGCGCATTGCCATGTCCATGAAGTCCGCCTCGGGGTGCTCATAAAGAACCCACATGATCTTGGCAGCGTCCATAGCGGAGCCGCCGCCGATGGCGATGATGAGGTCGGGCTGGAAGCCTTCCATCTGAGCAGCGCCTGCCTTGGCGCAAGCCAGAGTTGGATCGGGCTCAACGGCATGGAAGGTGTGGTGGAGAATTCCCATGGCATCCAGTTTGTCGGTGACGGGCTTGGTATAGCCGTTCTGATACAGGAAAGAGTCGGTGACAATGAACGCCTTCTTATAATGTTTCAACTCATCCAATGCCACGGGCAGACAGCCCTTCTTGAAATACACCTTTTCAGGAGCACGGAACCAGAGCATATTCTCTCTCCTCTCAGCCACAGTCTTGATATTCAGCAGGTGCTTTACACCAACATTTTCAGAGACGGAGTTGCCGCCCCAGCTTCCGCAGCCCAGAGTCAGAGAGGGAGCCAGACGGAAGTTGTAAAGATCACCAATGCCGCCGTGGGCAGAGGGAGTGTTGACCAGAATCCGGCAGGTCTTCATCCGGGCAGCAAAGGTGTCAAGCTTCTCTCTTGCGCCCACAGGGTCCAGATAGATGGAAGCTGTGTGACCGTAGCCGCCATCCTTAACCAGAGTATCTGCCTTGGTCAGTGCGTCTTCAAAGTCGCTTGCCCGATACATGGCAAGAACGGGGGAGAGCTTTTCGTGAGCGAAAGGCTCGCTGATATCGGTACTGGTCACTTCACCAATGAGGATCTTTGCAGATTCCGGAACCTCTACGCCGGCCATGGAAGCGATAACGGAGGCGGGCTGGCCGACAATCTTGGCGTTGACGCTGCCGTTGATGAGGATGATGGAGCCTACCTTCTGGCGCTCTTCCTCATTCAGAATATAGCAGCCACGCTTCAGGAATTCGGCCTTGACCTGGTCGTAAACGCTGTCCAGAACAACAACGCTCTGCTCAGAGGCACAGATCATGCCGTTATCAAAGGTCTTGGAGTGGATGACGGAGGAAACAGCCAGAAGAATATCGGCACTGTCATCAATGATGGCAGGGGTATTGCCGGGGCCGACGCCTACAGCGGGCTTGCCGGAGGAGTAAGCTGCCTGAACCATGCCGGGGCCGCCGGTGGCCAGGATCAGGTCTGCCTCTTTCATGATCTGATTGGTAAGCTCCAGAGAGGGCTGGTCGATCCAGGCGATGATGCCCTCGGGAGCACCGGCTGCAACAGCTGCTTCCAGAACGATTTTGGCGGCGGCGATGGTGCAGCCCTTTGCTCTGGGGTGGGGGCTGAAAATCACGGCATTGCGGGTCTTCAGGCAGATAAGCGCCTTAAAGATGGCAGTGGAAGTGGGATTTGTGGTGGGGACAACGGCTGCGACCACGCCGATGGGCTCGGCGATGCGCTGCACGCCATAGGCGGAGTCCGTCTCAATCACACCGCAGGTCTTGGTATTTTTATATGCGTTGTAGATGTACTCGGCAGCATAGTGATTTTTGATTACTTTGTCCTCTACGACACCCATGCCGGTTTCGGCTACGGCCTGTTTGGCAAGTGCGATTCTTGCCTTGTTTGCGGCGGTGGCGGCGGCAAGGAAAATCTTGTCAACCTGCTCCTGGGTGTAAGTGGAAAATTGAGCCTGGGCTTCCCGGCACCGGGCCAGAACCTCAGTCAGCTCTTGAGAATTGGTAACAGTAGGATAGTTTGTTATCATTTAAGTCGCCTTTCTTTTATCGATAATTTATTATCGGTTGCGCTGTATCGATATAATAGCACTGACATCCTGAATTGTCAATAGGGAATTCCAGACTTTTACAAAAAGTTTGCAGGCTCTGCAAGCTGTGTAAAATATGGGGTTCCAATGCACGGAATATCACAGACAATTCATAAGATTTTATTATGAATTCCAGAAAACATATTGCATAATGAATTGATTTAGGGTATAATACCTACTAACCAAAAATATAACGGAGGGATCCCTTATGAAGAAGTTCCTGAAGATTGCTGCTGCTTTGGCCGTCATTGCTGGTGCCTTGGTGGTGATTGTTAAATTTGGCAAAAAAATCCTGGACAAGATCCATGGCTGCAAGTGCTGGGATGATGAGTGCTGCTGTTGCTATGAGACGGAAGAAGAGGAAAAAGAGACTCCCGCTGCAGAAGAGACTGAAAAGGCTCCCGAGGAAGCCCCTGCTCAGCCTGCGGAAGACGGCGTTACCCCTGAGGATTTCGTCGACTAATCAGTATGATAAACACCCTGCTGTCAATTTGACAGCAGGGTGTTTTGTATCATGAGACTATTTTGCTTCGTATTTCTTTTTTGTAGCGATACCACCGCGAATGTGGCGTTCGGCTTTGTTGCGATCCAGTACCTGTCGTACCTGGAGGTAAAGCTCCGGCTTCAGATGAGACAGGCGATCGGTCATGTCCTTGTGTACGGTGGATTTGGATATGCCGAATTTTTGGGCGGCAGCTCGGACAGTTGCCTGATTTTCAATGATGTACACAGCCAGTTGGCAAGCTCTCTCCTCGATGTGCTTCTCCATATGCGTCCCTCCTAAGCTGTGTCGTGACAGAACAATCTATGCAGCAGGAGGACAAAAGATTACGCCCACGGTACTTTGCACCGTGGGCGTAACCATATTCGAAAGAAAGAAGGGAGAAAGAGAAAACAAGTTAAGAAGGAGAATGCGATTTATGAAAAACAGCAGAAGCTGTAGAGGGAAAAAGGAAATCAGGGATTCTTCTTGCCAAAGAAGTATTCGTACCAGTCGTTGTAAGAACCGTCTTTGGGCATGTTTTCCTTATCCTGTTCGCTGGGAATGTTGGGATTTTCCTGAGGGGGCTTTTCGTCCAGCGTAATATCCAAAGTCAGTTCCTGACCGCTGCGAAACACCGTAATTTGGGTAGTGTCTCCGGCTTTGAAAGTCCGCAGAGCATAAATCAAATCGGAGCGGGAGGCAATCTTTTTGTCACCCAGAGCAATGATCAGGTCACCGGGCCGCATACCGGCTTTCTGGGCGCAGCTGCCTTCGGTTACCGTTTCAACTCTGGGACCGGCGGGAAGACTATACGCTTTTGCAACCTGGGGGTCCATCTCCTGCACGGTCACGCCCAGATAAGCCTGATTGGCAATATAGCCGTACTCCATGAGATCGTCTACCAGCGTCATCACATCGTTGATGGGAATGGCAAAACCAATGCCCTCAATGGAAGCACCGGAGTTGCTGGAACCGGAGTATTTTGCGGTGGTGATGCCCACGACCTGACCATACATGTTGAACAGGGGACCGCCGGAGTTGCCGGAGTTAATGGCGGCATCGGTCTGGATCATATGAATGGTGGTGCCTCCCGTTGTTACGCTGCGATCCTTGGCACTGACATAGCCCACGGTCTGGGTGGAGGCCAACTCCCCCAGAGGGTTGCCGATGGCAGCCACCTGGTCACCAACATTCAGGGCATTGGAATCGCCAATCACAACAGCGGGCAAATCATTTGCTTCGATTTTCAGCAGAGCCACATCGTTAAAGGCATCAAAACCCACCAAAGTGGCATCACGGGTCACCTCGTCATAGGTGGTGACGGTAAGTGTTTGTGCACCCTCTACCACATGGTAGTTGGTCAAAATGTATCCGTCCTCAGAGAGAATGAACCCGGAGCCGGAGCCTGTGAACTGCTGCTGGATCATGCCGTTGCTCATAACACCGGTGTTAACCACGGAAACTACGGAATGAACATTCTGTTCATAGACCTGGGAAGGAGTCATGAGACTTCCGTCAGAAACGGAGTTCACTGTGGCACCGTCAGAACCAGAAGGTGCTTTGTAACCGACACTGCTCTGTTTTTTCTCCAGTTCGTCAATTTGGGACTGCAACTGCTGGCTGCTCTTTTCCCACTTGTTATTGGTAAGGTGGGTGCCCAAAAGTCCACCGGCGGTGCTGCCCAGGACGGCAAAGACCAGGGCGGCAGCTACCACCTTTCCACCGCTGGATCCCTTTTTCTTCTCTTTTTTGGAAGCCTTGGGAGGCTTGGAAGCTGTGGGAGGCACATTGGGATGAATGCTCCCCGAGGTCTGCCCCCCGGTGGGGGAAGTGTAACGCAGATAGGGAGAATCCGCATAAGGAGATTCCTTCCGTCCGGCCCCTGCGGAGTGATAGGTACTGGAGGCAGGAGAGGCGTTCCAGATATCAGAGGCGGCAGGCTCCTGCCGGGGGGCAACGGGTTCCTGATTCCGTTCTTCCACAGCGGATTCCTGCATCACAGAGCGAATGGGAGCTTCTGCCGAAGACTCCGGCTCCTGGGAGGAATCGGAAACATCTGCAACGGACTCCGGCTCCTGAGATTGGACGGATTGTTCCGGAGCGGTTTCCTGTTCCTCTGCCTCGCTTGCCGGCTCCTGAGAAGGTTCGGAGGCCTGCACGGTCTGCCGGACCTCGCAGGCAGCTTCATGGGTGGCAGGCTCTTCCAGGGGGGAAGAAAGATCGTTGGTATTTTCGCAGCCTTCCTGACTGTTCTTCAGATAGTCATTCATGTTGTCCATCTCCTCGTAGATGATTTATGTCATTATCATAAGGGGGATTTATGAAAAATATATGTACACTTGAAAAACGAACTATAAATTTCCTTGGACGAATTTGTAAACATGGGAAAATCGGGGGACTTGATTTTCTGCGGGATTGGGACTACAGTAGTAGAGTGGAAAGAAGGGAATTTATGAAGCCAGTTGCAAATGTTACGGAAAGAACCAGATTCAGGACAATTTTACAAGAACCAAGCATAAGACCATTCCGAAAATCCATGCGCCTGGGGCCTACGGGAATCAATTTTCTTTACAATGCTCTCCCACTTGGGGCATTATATCACCTCAGTCCGGCTTGGAGCCATACGGGAATTCCTTTGGGAATCAATTTTTTCCTGGGAGAGGCCAGAAACGGAAAGGTCCAATCCCTGCCCATCTACACGGAACAGGACTTGGCGCAGGACCCCACCAGAAAGGAAGCGGAACTGCTGTTTCTGCCGGGGACACCCGGTGCTCCTTATGCCATAGTGGTGCCCGGCGGCGCTTATTTCAGTGTAGCCATCTCGGTGGAAGGGCTCCCTGTGGGGGCCAAGCTCCACGAGCAGGGCTATTCTGTCTTTTTCCTGCGCTACCGCTGCGGAAGACACGGAGGACTTCCCAAGCCTTTTTATGATCTGCAGGCATCCATTCGGTATATCACCAACCATGCACGGACGCTGCAGGTAGATCCCTTGGGCTATGGGGTCTTTGGCTTTTCAGCCGGGGGACATGTGGCAGCCAGCATGGGGACAGACAACTTTGGCTACCTGCCCCAAAGACTGCCAAAACCCGGCGCCATGATCCTGGGATATCCTCTGGTGAGTCTGGAAGAAAGAAACCTCTCCATCAATTTTGTGATTCATGCCTATACAGGAAGGAAGTGGCGGGACATACTGCCGCCTACCTATATTCTGAATCATATGGACCAAAACTATCCGCCTACCTATATTTGGCAGTGCCGGGACGATAAGCTGCTTCCCTTTACGGGAAACGGAGAAGCGTTCCGGAAGAAAGCAGCCCAGCTGGGAGTGCCCTGCCACTTCCGGGCCGTGAACAAAGGCGGCCATGGTTTGGGCCTGGGTCTGGGCAGTGAAGCGGAGGGGTGGCTGGATGAGGCGGTTACATTCTGGGAGGCTCACAGGACTGCTGCCGCTGCCATATCTGCTGAGACTCCTCCTGAAGAATCTGGTCATAGGCGGCTGCATAGGTATAGAGCATCTGATTCTTAAAGAAATAGTTGAGCGTGGAGATGAGAAGTGTATGCACAATTCCGGAAAGCAGGATTATGAGGTTGGGGTCCAATGGAAGGGGAACTCCCGCAAGTTCTGCAATGAGGCCCGCAAAAGGAACAAGGCTAATGAGGACTTGGGCCAGATAGTACCACCAAAACCGCAGATCCAGCCGCAGGAACTGGCCCATGTGACCACGCATCATCCGGGAAGCACATCTCAGAATCTGACTGCCGGGAATTTGGGGATAGTCGGTCATGAGGAAAAAAGCCATTCGGTAACGGAACAGGAAAAACAGGGCAATAAGCGCAAACAGAAGAGAGCACACCAGGAGCAAAGGCAGAAACGCCTCCGTGACGGCGCTCTGTACAGCGGCGGTAGGGGCTTCCAATAAAGCCTGTAATGCTGCGGGGTCCAACCGGGCGGAGGTAATCAAAACAACATAGGTGGATACGAGCATGGTCATCAGATAGGAGCAGCCCAGCACCGGAAGCAGGTACATGAGTCCGGCCATGAGAAGCCGCTTCCACTGGCAGAAGCCTGAGACCATGGACTTGGGCTGGACATCCTGACCACGGTAGATCCGCAGTGAGCCTGCACAGAAGCAGTAATACCATACAGGAGGAAATAGGATAGACAGGAGATTGACCAGACTCTGAAGCGCCCCCAAAGCGGAACGGGCTCCCACATTGGACAGTCCGGAAAACCCGTCTACGGCAGATGTGAGGCCATAGCTTATGAGGTTGACGCCCACGGAGACAGCAGCAAATACCAGAAGATAGAGGTTCAGGAGCTTCTTTGGACGCTCCGCACCTGCATCCAGACGCTGCCTGCCAATGGAAAATAACTGGGGGATATCAAATCGAACCATGTTCATGCCTTCTTTCTGAATATAAAAAAAGAATTCTTTACCACTATATAGTAAAGTAAAATGAGTAAAATAGCAAATCTTTTTTCTGTTGGCAGTAGAAGGAGAGACATAATTCGTGGAAAACCGCAGGGAAAGCAGAGGATTAAGAAAAAATTAAGGAAAGGGTATATTGCATGTTGTGGAAATATTCGGTATGATGTCGATAGGAACCAATGGTTACAACACATACAGGAGGTCCATAATGGAAATCGCAATAGATACTTTGAGTTGGATCCTCAAAATATTTACCTTCTATACGGCGGTCATTGGCGTCTGCTTCCTGCTTCCTCAGCGAAAGCACAAGCGGTATGCCCCTAAAACCCGGTTTGCAGTTCTTGTTGCGGCACGCAATGAGTCGGCGGTCATTGGCCAGACTGTGACCCAGCTTCTCAAGCAGACCTATCCGGAAGAACTGTATGACCTGTACATCATCCCCAATAACTGCACAGACAACACTGCCCAGGTGGCGGCACAGGCCGGAGCCAAGGTGCTGGAATGTAATGTGCCGGTGAAAACCAAAGGGCAGGTGCTCCAGTGGGCGTTTCAGACACTGGAACATGAAAAATACGATGCCTATTGTGTGTTTGACGCAGACAATCTGGTGGACCCTGCCTTTCTGGAGAGAATGAATGATGTTTTCTGTGCAGGCGCACGGGTGGCGAAGAGTATGCAGAAGGCTTCCAATCCCGGAGAAACCTGGATTTCCGGCTGCTATGATCTTTATATCGAGAACTTCAATCTGATGTTCAGCCGTCCCCGGGGCACCTTGGGCCTGTCTGCCAAGCTGATCGGTACCGGCTTTGCCATCAGTCGGGAGCTTCTGAATGAAATGGGCGGCTTCCAGACGGTCACATTGACCGAGGACACGGAGTTTGCTGTTCAGTGTGCCCTGCGTGGGGAAAAGGTCTGGTGGGTGCCGGAGGCTGTGACCTTTGACGAAGAGCCTCTGACCTTCGGTGTATCCATGCGCCAGCGCCGCCGCTGGTCCAGCGGTGTGATGCAAACCTTTGAGGTCTACTTGGGACGCCTGCTGAAAAACATTTTTACCGGAAAGAGTCCTCTTTTGTGCTGGGATCTTTTGATGCTCATTGCAGGCCCTGCCATGCAGGTGCTGGCGCTGATTCCCGGCTTGTACCTGATTGCACAGACTCTGATTACAGGCAAGTGGATGATGATTGTTGTTGCAGTCCTGTCGTTCTGGCTTGGTATGATGGGTACCGCTCTCATGCTGGCTGTTTTGGGTCGAAGACCTGTCTTAAAGATGTGGAAAACAATTTTGCTGTATCCTGTTTTTATTGCATCCTGGTATCCTCTGCACCTATTGTCGGTGTTCAAGAAAGCCAAGGTGTGGAAGCCCATCGTACATCAGGGATCCAAGCCCATTGCGCAGCTGAACCAGTTCTAACAAACAGATTTAACAGAAAAAATATTACGTCTGGCGCAAGGGCGGAATTTGACAAAAATAGAATAAAATATCCCGCCTTACTGCGTGGAACACGAGAATATCCACACAAAATGCCCCTGTTTGAAGTTGCGGCAGGATGCTGGATGTGACATGGAAGAGGCACTGTGACTAAAAAATAGTGTTGACATTGCAAGTAGTTTGGTATATATATTGACTTGATAAGAAATATATGGCGCAGTTGCTTTGTATTTCTAAACCAATGATTTGGAGGAAATTTATGAAAAAGCAAACAATTAGTGTGCTGGCCGCCGCCCTGTGTGTCGGAAGTCTGTTGGCCGGCTGCGCTTCCAAAGAAGCGAAGGAAACCACAGCAGTAACCACCGAGCCCATCGCGACCGAAACCATGGCGGAAACCACCGCTCCTACCCAGGCTACGGAACCTTCTGTACCTGAGACCTCTGAAGTGACGGTTCCTGTAACAACCACTCCTGAGACTTCCGCGCCTGCAGAGAGCACCGCACCTGCGGAGAGCACCGCTCCTACAACTGCGAACGCCCCCTCCGGCAGCTATGTCAATCTGGACAATATGCAGTTTACCATCAAGGGCAAGACCTATACCCTGGGTCAGACCACTTTGCAGCAGATGATTGACGATGGTGTCCCCTTCAATGAGGATGATCTGGCAAATGCCAACAACAATTTGAACAAGAACTCCCAGTCTCAGGGCTTCCGTATCGAGCTGGGTGAGTATTGGAGTGCGCAGGTGTACACCATGAACGATACTGATGGGAACAGAACTGCGGCCGAGTGCTACGTCAGCGAGATCTATCTGCCTCTCAAGAAGGACAGCACACAGGATATCCTGACCTTTGCATTCCCGCAGAATATGACCATCGAGGATCTGAAGGCAAACGCCGGTGAGCCCACCGAAACCGACCATTACGATGGAGGTGACGGCTACTACACCGACACGCTGGAGTACACAAGACCCTCCACCAAATATTACGGTGACAGCGGCTATACCTTTGAATTTATGAAGGGTCAGCTGAACTACATCACCATCGAATATCTGCCCTGATTTTACTTTTAGAGACTTGCTTCGGCAAGTCTCTTTTTTATGTAATTCTCTCTGAAAATTTTTGATTTATGTGTTTTGGTATTGACAAACAAGTTGCCCGGTGCTATAATAAGCACCGTTGAATCCCAGTTGGGGATTGACACGGTAAAGGCGAGAGCCTTCATATCAGTTGGTGTTGATTGCGGTGAGGGTCCACCTGTTCCCATCCCGAACACAGAAGTTAAGCTCACATGCGCCGACAATACTTACCGGGTGACTGGTCGGGAAGATAGGTAATGCCAACACAAATATTCCTCCTTAGCTCAGTCGGTAGAGCACCTGACTGTTAATCAGGGAGTCGTTGGTTCGAGTCCAACAGGGGGAGCCAAACCACCTTTGTCTTTTAGACAAGGGTGGTTTTTTGTGATACAGCAAAGCTTTGACAATCTGGAAAACAGGCGGCAAAATTCATTTGCATTGGGCCTCAGATAATGATAAAATGAAGAAAATCTATTATAAGGGGGAACTGCCATAATGAAAAAGCAGATCGATGTATTTGACTATGCAGGGCAAATCTGCAAAGCCATGAAGAAGGGAATCCTGCTGACCACTAAGAAGGGGGAGCGGGTCAACACCATGACCATCGGCTGGGGAACGCTGGGGGTAGAATGGAGAAAACCTGTGTTTACCGCCTTTGTTCGGGAAAGCAGATTTACCAAAGAGCTTCTGGATGATACCAGAGAATTTACGGTAAATATTCCCATGGATGAGGAAGCCGGCCCCATCCTGTCTCTGTGCGGCACCAAATCCGGCCGGGATGTGGATAAGTTCCAGGCTCTGGGCCTGCATCAGGAGGCACCGGAAGTGATTTCTGTGCCCGGAATCAAGGAGCTGCCCCTGACCCTGGAATGCAGGGTGCTTTACCGGCAGAAGCAGGAGGCGGCAGCAATGCCCCAGGAGGTTGTGGACCGGTACTATCCCCAATGTGAAGAGGGAACGCCGGAAGATGATATGCGAGACCTCCACACGCTCTATATAGCTGAGATCGTCAGCGCCTACATCATCGAAGAATAAAGGAAAATCCTCCATAAAAATGCCCCCATAGTGCACAAGCTCGAAAACAAGACATTCGAGACCGCACTGTGGGGGCGTTCTTCACTTCCAAATAAACGAAAATTGAACCGATAGAACAAAGGGTCAGGCTCCTCTGGAACCTGACCCTGAATGTTACAGCTATGTATTTCCACAGGGATTGTGGAAATTGGGTTACAGAATATCAATGACCTCGCCGTTCAAAGCCTTGTTCATGCTCCGCACGGCACAGAACTTGCCGCACATGGAGCAGGTGTCGTCATGCTCCGGGGAACGGTCGGCACGAATGGCCTTGGCGGTCTCCGGGTCCAGAGCACAGGCCCACTGGGCCTCCCAGTCCAGAGCTCTTCTGGCGTCACCCATCCGGTCATCCACTTCTCTGGCGCCCCGTACACCCTTGGCAATGTCGGCGGCGTGGGCGGCAATCTTGCTGGCAATGATGCCCTGCTTCACATCGTCCAGATTGGGAAGGGCCAGATGCTCAGCCGGTGTCACATAGCACAGGAAGGCAGCGCCGTTCATAGCGGCGATGGCACCACCGATGGCGCCTGTGATGTGGTCGTAACCGGGTGCGATATCTGTGACCAGAGGCCCAAGAACATAGAAAGGAGCTCCCATGCACAGGGTCTGCTGGACGGTCATATTGGCGGCGATCTGATCCATAGGCACATGACCGGGGCCTTCCACAATGACCTGCACATCCTTTTCCCAGGCTCTCTTGGTCAGTTCGCCCAAGCGTACCAACTCTTCGATCTGGCATACATCCGTGGCGTCGGCCAGACAGCCGGGACGGCAGGCATCGCCCAGAGAAATGGTCACATCATATTCCCGGCAGATGTCCAGAATCTCGTCATAATACTCATAGAAAGGATTTTCCTCCCCGGTCATACACATCCAGGCAAAGACCAGAGAACCACCCCGGGAGACAATGTTTGTCTTGCGCTTGTGCTTGCGGATCTGGTCGATGGTCTTGCGGGTAATGCCGCAGTGCAGGGTCACAAAATCAACGCCGTCCTGGGCATGCAGCCGGATCACATCAATAAAATCCTTGGCGGTGAGAGTGTTGAGGTCCCGCTGATAGTGAATCACGCTGTCATAGACGGGGACGGTGCCGATCATCGCCGGGCACTCCTGTGTGAGCTTCTGACGGAAGGGCTGAGTATTGCCGTGGCTGGACAGGTCCATAATGGCTTCTGCACCCATGTTGACGGCGGAAAGGACCTTCTGCATTTCCACATCATAGTCCTTGCAATCCCGGGAAACGCCCAGGTTGACATTGATTTTTGTGCGGAGCATAGAGCCCACGCCTTCCGGATTCAGACAGCGGTGGTTTTTGTTGGCGGGAATGACCACCTTACCGCAGGCTACCAGGGGCAGTAACTCCTGGGTGGTCATGCGTTCCTTTTTTGCCACGATTTCCAGTTCCGGGGTCACAATGCCTTTCCGGGCGGCGTCCATCTGGGTTGCATAAGTTCTGGTTTCCATTGTCAGTTCTCCTTTGAATTCAGTTAGATTTTAGGGAAAAGATACCGGGAATGATGGGCAAGGGGAGGGCCGGCTGTATCCTGCCAAAGGGATAGACCGATGGCTGGGATACCATTCACGGGGATCGTTTTCCGATCTGCCTGAATACCGGCGCCTCCCCTGGCATAGATGCGCAGGGTGGATAATGCTGTGTTCACTGGGATGCTCCTTTCGGATTTCAGCATATCTTTTATTAAGCGACAGAGAGTGGTGCCCCCGGTCTGCCGCCGGTCAGCCTCTGCATGAGGCAGAAGCAAACACACGGGTAATGTATGGGTTATTCCAGTTCTTTCAGGAAAGCGGCTTCATTTTGGGCGTTCATAATGCCGCTCATAACGCAGGCGCCTGTGGCGCCGGCATGGTGTACCAAATGAATGTTCTCAGGGCCAATGCCCCCAATGGCATAGACGGGAATGGTGACGGCCCTGCATACTGTCTGTAAAAAGTCCAGACCACGGCCCGGGAGTCCTTTTTTGCAATCGGTTGCAAAAATATGTCCGGCTGTGATATAAGTACAGCCCAAAGCTTCGGCTTCCACGGCGTCCTCTACACAGTGACAGGAGGCCCCCAGAACGGAAAAGCAGGCCTTGTCCTGAGGGCTCATGGTACGCAGGAGGGGCAGAGGCAGATGAATGGCCTGTGCGTGCAGAGAAATGGCCACATCCACAAAGCTGTGGAGAATACAGGGGGTTCCCTGAGCGGCGCAGATTGCAAGTGCCTCCCGGGCGAGTGCCTCATAGTCCGGGGCAGACAAATCCTTTTCCCGCAGAATGATTCCCGCAGGATGGGCCGCGGCAATGCGGCTCAGACGCTGTGAAAATGCGTCCCGGCACAGCCTTCGGTTGGTGATACATAAAATTTTAGACATAGAGATAATCATTGAGGACCGGCTGCAGCCCCTCTCCCTCCATATCCTCATACATCTGGTGGAAGCTTCGGCTGTCATCAATTTCAAACTGTTCGTCACCCTGGGCTTCTTCTGTTTCCTTCCCGGTATATTTACTCTCATGGTCCCCGATACCCGTGGACACACCGGCAGAAACCTTGGTGGCGGCGATTTTTACGATGCCGTTGCGAAACTGTTCGCTTTCCCGGGAGGAGACGGTGATCCCCGCAAAGGGGAGGAAAATCCGGTAGGCACACAGAATCTGACACAGCTGTGTTTCTCCTACATCCAGAGGGTTGATTTTGTCATTGTTGATAATGGGCCGCAGTCTGGGGCAGGACAGGGAGATCTCGGCCTGGGGGTACTTGCGCTGTAGATAGTAGGCGTGAAGGCCGGTGGCCAGAGCATCCTTGCGGAAGTCCGACAGGCCCAGAAGCGCCGAAAGGGCGACTCCACGCATACCGCCCCGGAGGGCTCGCTCCTGAGAGTCGAAGCGATAGGGCCATACCCGCTTGTGACCCATGAGATGGAGGGTTTCGTATTTGTCTGCGTCATAGGTCTCCTGAAACACCGTAACATAGTCCACGCCGCAGGTGTGTAGATAATGGTATTCATCGGTGTTGACGGGATAGATTTCCAGACCCACCATGCGGAAATACTTCCGGGCAAGTTTGCAGGCCTCGCCGATGTACTCCACATCACTCTGGGCCCTGCTTTCGCCGGTGAGAATCAGGATTTCTTCCATGCCGGAGTCTGCAATGACCTTCATTTCATGTTCGATCTGCTCCATGGTAAGCTTCATACGCTTGATGTGGTTATAGCAGTTGAAGCCGCAGTAGACACAGTAGTTTTCGCAGTAGTTGGCAATGTAGAGCGGGGTAAACAGATAGACGGTGTTTCCAAAGTGCTTGCTGGTTTCCATCCGGGCCTTCTGGGCCATTTGTTCCAGAAAGGGCTGAGCCGCCGGGGACAGGAGGGCCTTAAAGTCCTCAATGGAGCAGGTTTCGTGCTCCAGAGCGGCCTGTACATCTTTGGCAGTGTACTTATAATAATCATAGGAATTCATATGCTCCATCACAGTGGGCCGAATGTCAGACTGAATCTGCTCCATACCGGGCATGTATTCCATATGACTGCGGCGGCAGGAGGGGTCCGTTTCCAAACGGTGCTTTTTGGACAGAGCTTCCTCGGAAAGGAAGGCGGAATCCACAAAAAACTGGTTTTCCATGCTGCCCCTCCTTTAGTTGCGGAGAAATCCAGTGAGAGGGTCAGAAGCGGAGGCTCCACGAACCAGCACTCTGCCCAGGCCGGACAGATAGGCCTTGCGGCCCGCCTCAATGGCCTGCCGGAAGGCGGAGGCCATCATGGGAAGATCTCCGGCGGTGGCCAGTGCGGTGTTGGCCATAATGGCGGCGGCACCCATCTCCATGGCTTCGCAGGCCTGAGAAGGTCTTCCGATGCCTGCATCCACAATAATAGGAAGGTCGATTTCGTCAATGAGAATCTGGATGAATTCCTTGGTTGCCAGGCCCTTGTTGGAGCCGATGGGGGAGGCCAGAGGCATAATGGTGGCGGCACCGGCATTGACCAGATCTCGGGCGGTATTGAGGTCGGGATACATATAGGGCATGACCACAAAGCCTTCCTTTGCCAGGATCTCCGTGGCCTTGATGGTCTGCTCATTATCGGGCAGCAGGTATTTGGAATCCCGCATGATCTCCACCTTGACAAAATCGCCGCAGCCCAGCTCTCTGGCCAGACGGGCGATGCGGACGGCCTCCTGGGCATCTCTTGCGCCGGAGGTATTGGGCAGCAGGGTGACACCCTTGGGAATGAAGTCCAGGATATTTTCCTGCTCTTTGGTGTTGGCCCGGCGAACCGCCAGGGTGATGATCTGCGCACCGGCGTCCTTGATGGCAGATTCAATGAGCTTCATTGAATATTTGCCGGAGCCGAGGATGAAGCGGGAATGAAATTCGTGTCCGCCAATCATCAGAGGATCAGTGTGATTCATAATCAATTCCTTCTTTCTTAAGGTTCAAATTCCTGCGCCAGAATCCGAAGCACCATATGGGCTTGGTGGGCGGCACATACCATGACCCGGGAGGAGATCAGTGTGCTGTGATCGGCCACATCGCTGATGAAATCCCCGCAGAGGTAGAAGCGCCCGGTAATTTTTTTTGTTTGGATGGCATTGGCAGAGCCAAGCCCGGCCATACCGGAGGCTGCAATCAGATAGGCGTTGGGCAGCTGCTCCAAAACACCGTTGGTCAGCATGGCTTTGGCCTCTGGATTATCGAAGGCCTCACAGATAAAGTCTGCCTCACACAAAAGGGAAACAAAATTTTCCTCTGTGATTCGTTCTGTGTGGGATTCTATGTCCAGATAAGGGGAGATGTCTTTTAATATTTCTGTCAGGGCTTCTGTTTTGAATCGGCCCACCTGATTTGCCCGGTATTGCTGCCGGTGCAGATTGGAAAGATCCACCCGGTCAAAGTCAATCAGAATCAGTTTACCGATGCCGGCCCTTGCCAGAGAAATGGCAATATTGGAGCCCAGCCCGCCCAGCCCGCAGACTGCCACGGTGGTTTGTTCCAGTCGGGCCTGGAGAGCCTCTCCGTGGCGCCGGGCCAGAGCAGCCCGAAGGGCCTCTTTGCCTGGAATGGGGGACAACTCAGCCACCCCCTACAAAGCTGACGATTTCAATGGAATCCCCTTCTTGCAGGATCATCTGTCCATATTGAGATTTGGGGACAATGGAGCCGTTGCGCTCCACGGCGATTCGCTTGGGGTCATAGGATGTGGAGGATAAATACGCTTCCAGCGTTTGTCCCTGGGCATCCACTGACACTCCGTTTATGGTAATCATATAGTACCTCCAGATAAAAATAAAAACGGGAAGATACCGATTTGGTATCTTCCCGTAATTCAGGCGTAATAAAAGCTCCCTACGTTGGCATTATCCAAATCAGGTTCACGGGTCGAAGGTCTCACCTTCCTCTCAGCCTGTGCTACAAGCTCCCCTTGCTATTCAACTGGTTTTATTGTACATCTGATATGGAAAAAATGCAAGCACTTTTTGCTAAATCTTACAAAAGAATCTGAAAACTTCCGAATCTACAGCCCCATGACCTCAATCAGCAGAATCCAGGCCATACCGTAATAGGTCACAACCGCTACCAAGTCATTGATGGTGGTAATGAGGGGACCGGAGGCCACAGCGGGGTCGATGTTCAACTTTTTGAACACAATGGGGATCACGGTGCCTGTAATACTGGATAGGAACATGGAGACCAGCAGTGCGGTACCTGTGCAGAAGGACACGGAAAACGCCAGGGACACTGCCTCTCCCTTCAAAAGGAACAGGTACAGGCCAATCAGGAGAAAAGATAAAGAGCCGAGAATCAAGCCGTTGCTCAGACCCACTCGGGCTTCCTTGGCAACCAGAGACAGCTTCTGCTTGCCTGTGAGCTGCTCGTCCATGAGGACACGAATGGTGATGGCCAGGGACTGGGTGCCCACATTACCGGCCATATCCAGAATAAGGGACTGGAAGCACACCACCACAGTGAGGCTTGCCACAACGCTCTCAAAGAGCCCCACCACCGTGGAGACCACAAGGCCCAAACCCAGCAGTACCACCAGCCAGGGCAGACGCTTGCGGATACTCTTTCTCAGAGGCTCCTGCAAGTCCTCCTCAGCGGTCAGACCACCCAATTTTGCGTAGTCATCGCTCATTTCTTCGTCCACCAACCGGGTGATGTCCTGGGCCGTCAAAACGCCCTTCAGCCGATTGTTTCCGTCCAGAACGGGAATGGAGTCCTCAGAGTAGGCTTTGATTCGCTCGATACAGTCTTCAATCTGCTCGTTGGCGTACACATACGGATAGGATTTCATGGTGATATCCTCTAAATCCGTGTGATCTCTGGCGATAATCAAATCCTTCAGGTCAATGGCACCGACAAAGGTATCGTCTTCATCTACCACATAGAGGGTAGAGATATTGTCATTGTCGGCCGCCTGATCCACAAGTTCCCGCATGGCCTGACGGACGCCGATCCCTTTGGAAATGGAGATGTAATTGGTGGTCATCTGGCTGCCGATTTCGTCCTCGTGGAAGGAATTCAGCATTAAAATTTCCCCCTTGGATTCCTCTTCCATAAGGTCAAGCAGGGAATTGCGATGCTCTTTGTCCATTTCCCGCAGGGCTTCAGCGGCAGTCATAGGCTCCAGCTCGGACAAGATGGCCACCTGCTTGGTAATGCCAAGCTCCATTAAGTAGTCGGTCAGATGATCGGAATAGGCCAGGACCTCTGCCAGAACTTCGTGATTCAGTACACGATAGAGTTTGAGCCGCTCTTCTTTTTTCAGCAGCTCCAGAGCCAGCGCAATATCCATTTCGTGGTAGGTCTGGAGCTTCTCCCCCATAAGCATGGGGGCCAGATTGCTGCGAACCATGGCAGCAATCTCGGTCTTATAGTCAGGATGCTGGGAGCCGGCGGGGACTTCTGCCGGATTGGTCTTCTTATTGTTCATTGTTCCGTACCTCCTTGTACATCAAAAGATAGGGAGGTCGGTATAGGAAAGGAACTGCAGGGCACAAAAAAACCATTGTCACCTGAAAGCAGCAATCCCACACCGACCGATTGGTGATGTAGTGCAGCTTGGAGAACAGACAATGGAAAGTCAGGTATTATATAAAAACACGATCAGACCACGAACACAGTGCGGTCCCTGGTATTTTTACAATATCGGCTTACCGTGTCTGTACTTCGACAACTACTACTGTCCATGATCTCACCTCTGTTTATATAAATTGGCCAAAGGCCTTGTCTAATATACCACCTCAAAGAGAAAATGTCAATTCTTCCAGAAAAATTGACAGGTTCATCTGGAATCTGTTTTGCATTTTGTAGAGACGCATATAAGCGTGGGGGATATGGGAAGAAAAAATTGGTAAAAATATATCCATAAAATGTTATCGATAAATATTGACTTATTTAGAAGCGTGTGGTAGAATCCAATCAGCAAAGAAGCCTATCAATCAGAATAATGGAGGTAACAACTATGAAAGGTTTTGCAATGTTAAAAATTGGTGCTACCGGCTGGGTCGAGAAGGAGATTCCTACCTGCGGCCCCATGGATGCAATCTGTAAGCCTCTGGCCCTTGCCCCCTGCACATCTGATATCCATACAGTGTGGTCAGGTGCCATTGGTGATCGCAAGGATATGATCCTCGGTCATGAAGCGGTTGGTGAAGTGGTGGAAGTCGGCGCTCTGGTCAAGGATTTTAAGCCCGGCGATAAGGTGCTCATCACCGCCATTACCCCTGACTGGAATTCTTTGGAGGCCCAGGGCGGTTTCTCCATGCATTCTGGCGGAATGCTCTCCGGCTGGAAGTTCTCCAACTTCAAAGACGGTGTGTTCGCTGAGTTTTTCCATGTCAATGATGCTGACGGCAACCTGGCGCACCTGCCTGAGGGCATGGATCTGGGTGCTGCTACGATGCTGGCTGACATGGTTCCCACAGGCTTCCACGGTGCGGAACTGGCCGATATCACCTTTGGCGACAATGTGGCGGTGATCGGTGTGGGCCCTGTAGGCCTGATGGCTGTGGCTGCCGCTGCCATTCGTGGTGCTGCTGAAATTTATGCCGTAGGTTCTCGGAAGAACTGCACGGACCTTGCCCGGGAATTCGGTGCCACCGATATCATCAACTACCGGGAAGGTGACATTGTTCAGCAGATCATGGACAAGACCCATGGCAAGGGCGTTGACAAGGTGATTGTAGCCGGTGGTGACAACAATACCTTCGCACAGGCTCTGGAAATTCTGAAACCCGGTGGAATCATCGGCAATGTCAACTATCTGGGCGAAGGGGACACGGTGCCCATTCCCAGAGTGCAGTGGGGCTGCGGCATGGGTCACAAGCAGATCCGGGGCGGTCTGATGCCCGGTGGCCGTCTCCGTGCGGAAAAGCTGGCCCGCCTGATTATGGCCGGCAGAATCCATCCTGAAAAGCTGATTACCCACACCTTCCACGGCCTGGAAAATGTGGAGCCTGCCCTGATGCTCATGAAGGATAAGCCCAGAGATCTCATTAAGCCCCTGGTCATTATCGACTAATTTTACGTCCGCAAAACTTGAGAGGAATCTGCCTTGGCAGATTCCTCTCAAAAGCATATGGGGGGGTATAGGTGCAAAAGGGGCTGTACAAAAAGTCCCTGCCTCAGAATGATACAACCTATGAAAGTTAGAAATTCCAGCAGAAAATCAGGCTGCATCCCTGTTTCCTGCTGGAATTTGTTTTTCTGTTTTTAAGAAAATCGAGTTTTTGCACAGCCCCAAGGACTTATAAATGAATTTGAATTTCACCGCAGGAAAGACAGTCCTGTTCTCCGTCTGAATATCTGACCAGCAGATGACACTCATCGTCAATTCCGCAGACCACGGCTTCCCGATTTCCACTGTCACGCACAACGGTAACGGACTGGCCTAAGACCAGACTATAGCGGCGGTACTGTTCCACATAAGCGCTTTTGGGAGCTGTGGAATAATAGTCCATAAAGTGATTGAGAAAGGCTGCCACCAGACGATTTTTCATGTCTTTCCGGGGTGCCTCGAACACGGTTCCTGCGATGTTCTTCAGTTCTGCCGGAAAGCCTTCCTGAGGCGGATAGACATTCAATCCCACTCCCAAAATGGCATAGTCTAGCAGGCCGGTTTCTAACCCCACAGAAGCTTCGGTCAAAATCCCGCAGATCTTTTTTCCGTTGATAAAGATATCGTTGACCCATTTGATTCGGGGCATTTCTTCGGAAACTTCTTCAATGGCTTCGCACATAGCAGCGGCGGCCATGGTGGTGATCTGTACCGACTCCTGGGGGGAATAGTGGGTGGGACGGAGCAAAATGCTGAAATATACACCGGTTTCCCCGGGAGAGAAGAAGGAGCGGCCCCGCCTGCCTCTTCCCGCGCTCTGCTGATTGGAAAGGATAATAAGGCCTTCCTGCGCTCCGGCGTTTGCTTTTTCCCGCAGGAAGGAATTGGTGGAATCCACCGATGGAAGCACGGCAAGCTCCAGAGGGGGAAGAGATTCCTTCAGATATTTCTGGATTCCCTGGGGGGATAAAATGTCTGTATGTTCTGACAGGCAATAACCCCGGTTGGTGACGGCGGAAATGCAATAGCCTTCGCTTCTCAGCCGGTCCACCGCCTTCCACACGGCGGCTCTGGAGACACATAGGGTCTGCGCAAGTACTTCCCCTGAAAAATATACGCCTTTATTGGATTCAAACAGTTCTAATATCTTTTCTTTTGTGGTCATGGAAGCTCCAATTCTCCGTGTTGAGGGTTCTGTTTTGTCAAATAGCACAGTGCAGTCCATTGGCAGTTGCCGCAGATATGCTCCCGCTTGCCCGGGAGAAAAATGTTGCTATGGACCAGGGCCTGAAAGGTGCGGTATGGAAGGATCTCTCCGGAGGTCAGCCCGCAGGCTTTCAAAACTTCTGCATCATAGGAGGTGACTTTCTCCTGATCGGTGCAGACCCCATCATGGTTGTTGGGACAGGCCTCACAAATGAGATCGGCCTGGCAGACCACACAGACCAGAGGATTTTTTTCCAGGGTCTGCTGCACTTGGGCCATATGGGTGACAAAGCTGCTGCTGTAGCCCTCCCCCTTAAAAAAGGCAAGACACATGCCGTGATGGGCCCGGAGTGTTATGAAAGTATGATTCATCCCGCCACCTGATCCAGATTGAGTTTGATTGCCTTAGAAAGTCTTTTGCAAAGGGTGAGAGCCAATGCGATTTTCAACAGGTCTGGCAGAACGTAGGGAAAGACACAGGCGCACAGCGCAGCCCACATTCCCATGGGTTCGGCGCCCTTGGCATAGACCACCATAAACCAGATGGTGCCAAATAGGTAACAGACCAAGAGACCTGCTACCATGGAAAAGGCCAGACGGGGATAGCTTCTGCCCAGCAGACGCTCCAGGCCCCACATTGTCAGGGCCGAGGCCAAGAACCCCACAATATAACCGCCGGTGCTGCCCAGAATACAGCCCACGCCGCCTGTAAATCCCGCAAAGACGGGAGCGCCGAAGGTTCCGAGAAGCAGGTAGACCAGAACAGCCAGTGTTCCACGCTTTCCACCCAGGGTCCCCACTGCCATGAACACGCCGAAGGTCTGCATGGTAAAAGGGACAGCGGCTGGAACAGAGATCCAGGAGCAGGCGGCAATGACCACGGCAAACAGCGCCACATAGGTCATATCCAGGAGTTTTTGCTTTGATTTCATAGACATTCCCTCTAATCTGTTATAAGTATAATACCGATTATAGATCAGAGAAAATGGATTGTCAACTACATTTTAATATCTGGTTTACAATTAAGAAAATGCTGAATTTTGGTCTCTGCACAGGTGTTTTTCAAGTATACGAAATTGAACTCTCGTTCAATTTCGCAGTTTTCGATTTGAAAGGTGGCAAGTCCGCTTTTTTTCGCTAAAATTTCATAGACAAAGGAAATTCCATATCCCTTTTTCACATATTCCAGAATGAGGGAGAAGGAGTTGATACAGATGGTTCGCCTGAAATGGGAAATGGATTCATTATAATCTGAAAGCTTATTTTCCAGAATGGCTCTGGTGCCGGAGCCTTCTTCACGGCAGATGATGGCTTCCGTCAAAAGCTCCGGAATGGACAAGCTGCGCCCGGCAAAGGGATGACCGGGCGCGCATACACCTACAAAGGGTTCCCAGCTGAACAACCTGTAGCCATACTTTGTCTTATCAAAGTTTCCTTCAATCAGGGCGAAATCCAGTTTGCAGTCGTCGATGAGTTCCAGAAGATGGGTGGTATTATCCACCACCAGTTCCAGTTCATGATTGGGACAGGCAATATATGGCTCTGCAAACTGACTGATGACACATTCTCCCACTGTTTTTGTGGCGCCCACATGAAGGGAGGTGATATCGCTGTTTTGCAGCTGACAAAACAGGTTCTCCTCGTTGCGTTTCATGATCTGTGCGTATTGCTCCAAAATAGACGCGGCTTTTGTTTTTTTCAGCTGCCGATTTTCATACAAAAAGAGCTTGCAGCCGTAATCCTGCTCCAAGTGCTGAATGTGCTGGGTCACGGCCGGCTGCGTAATATGCAGCAGCTCTGCACTTTTTCGATAATTCATTGTATTGCACACTGAAAGAAATGTCTCAAGTCTAAAATCAAGCATGGGCGTTCATACCTCTTTTGATAATATGTGCTTATGGAACGATAACGAACAGTGATTTGATAATACCACAATTTTTAGGTATAATCAATGTGACAAGAACAGATTGCGACAAAGAAATATAAAACAGGAAAAGGAGACTTTGACATGAAGACGGTCATTATTGGTGCAGTGGCGGCCGGCACAAAAGCTGCCGCAAAGCTCAGACGGGAAGATCCGGATATGCAGGTGGAGATCTACACCAAAAGTTATGATATTTCCTATGCAGGCTGTGGCCTGCCCTATTATGTAGGTGGCAGCATCGAGACTCGGGAGGAGCTGATTGTGAACTCTCCCGCCAAGTTCACCTCCTTGACTGGAGCTTCGGTATTTACCGGAAAAGAGGCAGTTGCCGTAGATGCAAAGGCCAAGCAGATTCGGGTCCGTTCCGTTGCGGACGGTACTGAGGAGACTGTTTCCTATGACAAACTGGTGATTTCCACAGGTGCGGCTCCTGTAGTTCCCAAGCTGGAGGGGGTGTCCCGGGGCGGCGTGTTTGCTGTGCGCACCCCGGAGGATGCCATTGCGATCCGCAGCTACATAGAAAAGAATGACTGCAAAAATGCTGTTGTGGTAGGTGCCGGATTCATCGGTCTGGAAATGGCGGAGAACCTCCTGACACAGAAGCTGTCTGTTACCCTCATCGACATGGAAAACCAGATCATGCCCAATATCATGGACCCGGAAATGGCCGGCTTTGCCATGACCCATCTGATGAAGAAGGGGATCAGAGTCCTGCTCAGCACAGCGGTGCAGTCCATCGAGGGCGGGGAGAAGGCCACCGGTGTCCAGACCAGCGCAGGAAGAATTCCTGCGGATCTTGTGATCTTGTGCATCGGTGTCCGTCCCGCAACTGCGTTCCTCCAGGACAGCGGCATTGAAATGTTCAAGGGAACCATTGTGGTGGACGAATACCAGAGAACCAATCTGAAAGACATTTATGCGGCGGGTGACTGCGCCATGGTCAGAAACCGTGTGACCGACAAGCCCCAGTGGTCCGCCATGGGCTCCACTGCCAATATTACAGGCAGAGCCTTGGCCAAGACCCTGACCGGAACCGACACTCCCTATGCAGGCTGTCTGGGTACCGGTGTTGTGAAGCTTGCCCACGATTTGAACGCCGGACGTACCGGACTGACGGAGAAGCAGGCCAGAGAGGCCGGCTTCGACCCCGTTACCGTGATCAGCATTGCCGATGACAAGGCCCATTACTATCCCGATTCCGATGTGTTTGTCACAAAGCTCATTGCGGATAGAAAGACCGAAAGGCTTCTGGGCATCCAGGTCCTGGGCGCAGGTGCGGTGGACAAGATGACGGACATTGCCGTTGTCGGCATTTCTGCGGGGCTCAAGGTCCACGACTTTGACGCCATGGACTTTGCCTATGCACCTCCGTTCTCCACGGCCATCCATCCTTTTGTCCAGGCCTGCTATGTGCTGGAGAACAAGATGAGCGGCGCTTTTGAGACCTTCACCCCCGTCCAGTATCAGGCAGGGGAAGCCAAGGGCTATCGTGTTCTGGATGTGCAGCCCCAGCCCAAGCTCTTCGGCGCTACCTGGGTGGATCTGGGGAAGGTCAAGGGAGAGATTGAGGGAATCGGCAAGGAGGAAAAGCTGCTTCTGGTCTGTGCCAAGGGCAAGAGAGGCTATCTGCTTCAGAATCGCCTGAAGCACTATGGCTATATCAATACCAAAGTTCTGGAAGGCGGCGCCTTTCTGACCAACGTAAAGGTGGAACATCCTGTGGGGAAGCTGCCCGCCGAAGAAATCAAGCGGGTGAAGGGGCTGGGCTGCCTGCAGGATAAGCGTTATACAGATGTGTTCAATGTCCGCGTCATTACCAAAAACGGTAAGATCACGGCTGCGGACCATCGGGCTATTGCGGAGGCCGCAGACCGCTTCGGCAGCGGTGAGGTCACCATGACCACCCGGCTCACCATGGAGATCCAGGGCGTCAAATATGAAAAGCTGGATGAGGTGATGGCATTCCTAAATGAGCATAACCTCATTACCGGCGGCACCGGCTCTCTGGTGCGTCCCGTGGTTTCCTGCAAGGGTACCACCTGCCAGTATGGCCTCATTGATACCTACGGTCTCAGCGAAAAGATTCATGAGCGGTTCTATCTGGGCTATCACCATGTGGTCCTGCCTCATAAGTTTAAGATCGCCGTGGGTGGCTGCCCCAACAACTGCGTAAAGCCCGACCTCAACGATTTGGGCATTGTGGGACAGCGCAAACCCATGGTAAACTTGGACAAGTGCCGTGGGTGTAAGGTCTGCCAGGTGGAGAAGAACTGTCCCACCAAGGCTGTGGACATGGAAAATGGAAAGATCAACATTCATGCAGACTGCAACAGCTGCGGACGCTGCATGGGCAAGTGCCCCTTCGGTGCCATTTCCTTCTATGCAGACGGATACAAAATCTACATTGGCGGCAGATGGGGCAAGAAGGTGGCTGCCGGTCAGCCTCTGAGCCGGATCTTCACCTCTGAAGAAGAGGTCATGAATGTGGTGGAGCGGGCAATCCTCTTCTTCCGCAGTGAGGGCATCACCGGCGAGCGCTTTGCGGATACCATCAAGCGTTTGGGCTTTGACTATGTGGAAGACAAGCTTCTCAATGATGAGATTGACAAAACCACCATCCTGGAAAAGAAGGTAACAGGCGGCGCTACATGCTGATGCAGCCGTGATCTTGTGTGATACCAAATAAATGCCGTCCTCTCGGATTCGATTCTGAGAGGACGGTATTTTTTTGAAAAAATTTTGTGTAAGCTTGTCACATTTTGGCTTTCTGGTGCATCTATATAATAGAAAGTAAATTTGCCAGAGAACTTAAAGGAGAAACAACTATGAAAACAATGTCCGTCCGTATCTTCGCTCTTGCGCTGGCTTTGGTGCTGCTGTTCAGCGTTGCAGGCTGTGCTAAAAAAGAGGCAGACATCGATCCCAAGGCTGTCGTGCAGTCCCTTTTGACCCAGGTGCAGTATGCAACGGAACTGTCTGCTGTGGGGGAGAATGCAGTTCTTTATTTTCCTGATCTGCCCCAAGGCACTACCATTGAGCTTTACACCGGAAGCGGTTATTTTGCCGATGAAGTGGCCCTGCTGACACTGCCTAAGGCTTCCGACGGAAGCGCCGCCATGGAAGTGGTAAAAAAGCACCTGGCAGAGCTTCGCAACCAGTTTATGAACTATGTGCCCGAAGAAGTGGGAAAAATCGACAACGCCATAACCCGTCAGGTGGGCCCGTATCTTTTCCTGTGCATCACCAATGATACCAAAAATGCCAATCAGGTTCTGGAACATATGTCTGAGGCCTCCAATTCCAAGCCTGCCACCAGTGAGTCTCAGCCTGCACCGGATGTTTTCAGCAGCCCTACCCAGACTTCTCCGGACTCTGCAGGGAACGCTCCCACTTTGAAGAGCAAGTCCGGCACCTACCATGACTATGGGACCGGTGCCATTCGGGTAGATGGCACCGCCTTTGAGCAGTACACCTATGTGGATGCTGCTGCCGAAGTCTATGCAGGTCTTGTGAATAAGGTTGCACAGGGATTGAAAGGAGAGACAAAGGTCTATGATCTGGCGATTCCCACGGCCATTGGGGTTGTACTTCCCGATGATATAGCGGAAATTCTTCCCAGCAACAGCAACCAGGCAGAGGCCATCGAGACCCTGTTTGCCAAAATGTCCGATGATGTAATCACGGTGAACTGCTTTCCCAACATGATGGCCCATCGGAACGAATATCTCTATTTCCATACAGACTATCACTGGAACGGCCGGGGGGCTTACTATGCATACGAAGCCCTGTGCAAGGCCATGGGCGTAGAGCCTATCTCTCTGGATGAGCGGACAGAAAAGAAGTTTGACGGCTTCCTTGGCGTTCTGTACTGGCAGAACAGCGGCGAAGATCCCATTTTGAAGGAAAATCCCGACACTGTTTATGCCTATTATCCCAAGTCTGAGAATGCAACCATGAAGTATACGGATCAGGATGGCAACACCTATGACTGGGAAATCATTTCGGATGTATCTGACTGGGCAGCTTCTACCAAGTACAGCGCCTTTGCAGGTGCGGACAATCCATACGCAGTGTTCACCAACCCCGATGTCACCGACGGTTCTGTATGCGTGGTGGTGAAGGAGTCCTATGGCAACGCCCTGCTGCCTTATCTGGTGGACCATTACAGCACGATTTATGAGATCGACTACCGCTATTGGGATGGGGATTTGATTTCTTTCACAAAAGAGAAGAACGCAGATGACTTGATCTTTGCCAATAACCTCACCATGATCGGCAGTAACTTCCTCATTGGAAAGCTGGCAAATATTATAAAGTAAGAGGAATCAGATATGGTATTTAGCAGCCTGTTATTTCTGACCCTCTTTCTGCCCCTGACACTGATTTTCTACTATCTGCTGCCGGAACGCTTTAAAAATGTTCTGCTGCTGGCGGTGAGTCTGGTGTTCTATGCCTGGGGCGAGCCTACCCATATCATTTTGATGCTGGTGACCACGGTATATATCTGGTTCCTGACGATGATGATGGAGCGGTATATCCATCAGGGGAAAATCGGAATCGCCAGAATTTTGATGGTTCTGAGCCTGATTTTCAGTTTGGGAACGTTGGCTTATTATAAGTACTTTGGCTTTATTCTGGAAAATCTGCCGTTTTTGCAGAAGCTGGCCCTGGAAGCTCCCGCCCTTCCCATTGGCATCTCCTTCTATACCTTTCAGGCGCTTTCTTATGTCATCGATGTGTATCGGGGGGATGTGAAGGCCCAGAAGAGCTGGGTGAACTTTGCCATGTATATCAGCTTCTTTCCTCAGCTGATTGCAGGCCCCATTGTGCGCTATTCTGATGTACAGAATCAGCTGAAGCACAGAAACCATTCGGTGAAGAACTGCTATTTCGGCACCATCCGCTTTACCATGGGACTGGCCAAAAAGGTCCTTCTCGCCAACCAGATCGGCAGGCTATGGGAGCAGATTTCCTCTATGCACCAGCTCAGCACCATGGGGGCCTGGCTGGGTGCGGTGGCATTCGCATTGCAGATTTATTTTGACTTCTCCGCCTACTCTGACATGGCCATCGGCCTTGGCCGGATGTTTGGCTTCCACTTTCCGGAAAACTTCCGCTATCCCTATGAGTCCAAAAGCATTACAGAATTCTGGCGGCGGTGGCATATGACGCTGGGAACCTGGTTCCGGGAATATGTGTATATTCCCCTGGGCGGCAACCGGAAGGGAAAAGCCCGGCTGGTGATGAACCTCTTTGTGGTGTGGGCTCTCACGGGCCTGTGGCACGGGGCTGCATGGCAGTTCCTTTTCTGGGGCATATACTACTTTGTATTTCTCACCATGGAGAAGTTCTTTCTGCTGCGCTGGATGGAAAAATGGCCCGGTGTTGTCCAGCGCATCTATACTCTGCTGGTGGTGGTAGTGGGATGGGTCATGTTTGCCTGCCCCAATTTCGGAACAGCCTGGAATTTTTATAAGGCCATGCTGGGCATCGGGGTACCCTTTGCAGATCAAAGTGCTCTGTTTGCATTGACCGGAAACGCTTTGCTTCTGGTTATCCTGGTTCTGGGGGCAACGGAACTTCCCAAGCGATACGCTCGCAGAATTCGCTGTGCAATGAAGCCGGCCTGTTTTGAATGGCTGTCTTATGGAACGGCAGTAATTTTGCTGTGGGGTTCCATTGCCTTCCTGGTTGCGGATTCTTACAATCCCTTCCTGTATTTTCGGTTTTAGGAGGTTCATATGAAACGGAACCGCTTTTTCTTCATGGTACTCTTTTTCTTTTCATTGTTTCTTCTTGCGGTATTTACCTTTCTGCTTCCGACAGAAGAATTTTCTCAGGTTGAAAATCGGGTTCTGGCCCAGAAACCTCATTTTTCCTTTCAGGAGATGAAAGATGGTCGGTTTCAGACCGGACTTTCCGATTTCCTCAGCGATCAGGTTCCTTTTCGCACCACATGGATCAAGGCCAATACAAAGGTGCAGAAGCTCACCGGGCGGAAGGAAATCAATGAGGTATATTTGGGAAAGGACCACTACTATTTTCAGAAGTTCACAGACCAGAGCTATTCCGCTTCCCGTATGATCGGTATTTTTCGGATGATTGAGGGCATGACCCAGAGGCAGTCTGTGCCTGTGACTATGATGCTGGTTCCCAGCCCCGGAACGGTGCTTTCGGACAAGCTTCCCAGGAACGCACCATACTATAATGCAAATCTTGTGTATGACACGGCAAAACAGCTTCTTTCCTGCAAGGTTTTGGATCTGCGGGAAACATTCCGGGACCATGCGGCAGATACCCAGCTTTACTATCGCACAGACCACCACTGGACTTCCCAGGGGGCCTATCTGGCCTATGAGGAATATTGCAAGCTCATGGGTACAGAGCCTAAGCAGTATGATCTTCAGGAGGTTTCCGGGGATTTTTACGGAACCATCTATTCTAAGGTTCTGGACGGAGCGGCAAAACCGGATTCCATAATGGCGCCTGTGGATCTGCCGAAGATGCAGGTGGTGTATGACAATGGCACAGAGTCTCATTCGTTCTATCACGAAGAGTTTCTTCAAAAAAAGGATCAGTATGCTTATTTCTTCGGAGGAAACTGGGGCAAAGTGACCATAAAAACAGAGGCACCAACCAAGGAAAAGCTGCTGATTATCAAGGACTCCTTTGCAAACAGCTTTGTGCCCTACCTTCTGGGGGACTATGGGGAAATTACCATGGTGGATTTGCGGTATTTCAAAGGCAATGTGGAGGATGTGATTCAGGAAAGCGGCAGCACACAGATCCTGTTTCTCTACGAGACCTCTAATTTCCTGACGGATACGGGAATTGTGGGGCTGGAACCTCGTGGAAAAGCAGCACCTTAAAATCAAATGAGGTGGTCATAATGAAACACATGAACAAAATAGGAATCGTGATGCTGTTTCTTTTGGCGTTGCTGGCAGCCATCAACATCGTTCGGGAACTTTCTCCCCAAAAGGAGGAGCCACCGATTCGGGAGACTGAGAAAACGCAGTCCGTCATTGATTCCGCAGAAGAGAGCCTCCTGATTGGCGAGTCCCGCGTTGTGGGTCTTGCAGACTATGGAGACATGCATGGGGCACACTTTTTCTCCAGTGTGGGAATGACGGTTTATAATGCCGCAGAGGTTCGCATATCGGTTCCTAACGTGGGGAAAGTTCTATTGGAGGAGTTGCTTAATGGAAGGAAATATGATAAAATTTACCTCATGTTGGGCATAAATGAGCTGGGTTGTCAGTTTCAGCAGACCGTAGAACAATATGAAAATCTGGTGAACCTGATTCAAAAGACACAGCCGGAGGCAAAGCTCTTTTTAATGGCGAATCTTCATGTGACCCAGGCTTGGTCCGACACAGATAAAACAATCAATAATCCGGCGATTGACCGCTTCAATGAAGCAATTTCCAGTTTGGCAGATGACAAAACGGTGTTCTATCTGGATGCAAACAGTCTGTTTGATGATGAGACGGGTAGCTTGACGGAGCAGGAAAGTGCAGACGGTGTCCACCTGGTGGCCGAAGGCTATGGAAAGTGGGGACGCTGGCTGGAAGCGCAAACCGAGGAAGTACTCAGTGGCACATAAGGAGAAAAACGGTGCTCGACGAGAGAGATTTTTTTGTAGAAAGTATCCGCCAGTGCGAAAAAAGTATGTATATCCTGGCGTTTGAAATTTTAAGGAATGAGGAAGATGCAGCGGATGTCATTCAGGAATCTATACTGAAAGCCTATTGCAGTCTGGACACCCTGAGAAATAAAAAGCAGTTTCGAGCCTGGATGATGAGCATTGTCCACAACACAGCCCTTGCGTTTCTGCGAAAAAATCGAAATACCGTAGATTTGGAATCGCAGGAGGAACCGGCTGCACCGGAAACGGACAGTGACACCAAAATCACGGTGTGGGAGGCCGTGCAGAGACTGCGGCTGCCGTATCGACTGGTTATTATCCTGTTTTATTACCAGAGTTGCTCTGTACAGCAGATTTCCACCATTACTTCCACACCGGCAGGTGCGGTGCGACAGCAGTTGTCACGGGGAAGAAAAATGCTTGCATCCATGCTAAACAGGGAGGATTTTGTGAAATGAAACATCTTAAAAAGGAACTTTTGGAATCGGTGTCCCAGCAAGATGTTCAGGTACCGAAGCACGTACATGACAAAATTGAAGAGACCCTTGCCGGCCTTCCTCAGCGAGTGGCGAAGCCCAAGATCCATGTAATGAGGAAAATTGCGATCCCTGCTGCGGCCTGCCTGGCCTTTGTGTTTCTGGCACTGCTGCCAAATATCAGTATGGTTTATGCCAAAGCCGTGAATAAGATTCCTGTGCTGGGAGATTTGGCACAGGTATTTACCATTCGCAACTACGATTTTTCCAATGAAAACTATGAGCTGCAGGTAAGTGTTGCCAAGGTTGACGATAAGAAGAATCCCGAGGCAGGGGAGCACATCAATCAAAATATTGACCAGCTCACCAGTTCAGTGATTGAGCAGTTTTATCACGATATGGAACTTGCCAACGGCAACGGACATGGCTCTATTCACATTGACTATGAGACCATGACCAATACGGAGCAATGGTACACCCTGAAACTGATGGTCACGGAGACCGCAGCCAGCAGCAATACTTACTATAAGTTCTATCATATCGACCGCACCACCGGAAATTATGTAACCTTAGAATCGCTCTTTGAACAAGAAGATTTTCAGATTCTGGAGCAGTGGATCGTGGACGACATGAAGGCCCAGATGGAAGAAGATTCCAGCAAAACCTATTGGATCGAAGAGACTGCCCTGGGACAGACCCTTACAGCTCTGGATGAGGACCAGAACTTCTATTTCAATGACAAGGGAAATCTGGTGATTGTCTATGACAAGTACGAGGTAGGCCCCGGTTTTATGGGCTGCCCGGAATTTGAAATTCCCCGAGAGGTATACAAAAGCCATCTACGGTATCAGCTGGGAAAATAGTCCGCAGTATAAAAAGCAAATTGCGGACAGTGCGGCAGAGACGGGAGCTGGAAGATAGGGATACTTTCTGGAAACGCCCATATTAGGAGAAGATAATAACATGAAAAATGTGCTGGAATATTTAGAAAAAACGGCTGCGCAATCCCAGTCAGGCGATGTCATTGATGAATTTGGGAAATGCAGCTATCAAGACCTGCTGAAGCTGGGACAGCGGATCGGAAGCGGTTTGGCGAAGAGAACTGAATCCAACAGGCCCATTGCGGTAATTATGGAAAAGGGCATCGACCTGTTGGGTACTTTTCTGGGCATTGTGTATGGGGGCTGCTGCTATACGCTGCTGAACCCGGAGCTGCCGGAATCCAGATTGGAGCAGATACAGAGCGTTTTGCAGGCGCAGTATGTCATTACAGACCGGATGCACAAGGAGCAGGCAGAGAAGATTTTCGCGCAGGACCGTATCCTGCTTCTGGAAGATCTGAAAGAGTCGGAAATCAACCTGCCGGAACTGGAGCGTATTCGCGGCTGTATGATTGATACAGACCCTCTGTATATCAATTTCACCTCCGGTTCCACGGGTGTGCCCAAAGGGGTGGTGATCTGTCACCGCTCTGTCATTGATTTTATTGATGTGTTTACAGAGCTGTTTCACATCACCGGGGAGGACACCATTGCCAATCAGGCCCCATTTGACTTTGATGTTTCGGTCAAAGACATTTATTCGGCCTTTAAGACCGGTGCCAGCTTAGTGATTGTGCCAAAACGATTGTTTTCTATGCCTGTGGATTTGCTGGATTTCTTATGCGACCATCAGATAACTACCATGATCTGGGCGGTTTCCGCCCTGTGCCTCATCAGCACCTTCCATGGGCTGGACTACAAAACCCCGAAGACAGTCAATAAGGTGCTTTTCAGCGGGGAAGTCATGCCCATGAAGCATTTGAAGTCCTGGATGGAGCATCTGCCTGCGGCAGAATTTGTGAATCTCTATGGCCCTACGGAAATCACCTGTAACTGTACCTATCATATCATCGATCGGCAAAGGGAGTATGCACAGGGAATTCCCATTGGAAAGGCATTTCCCAATGAGCGGGTCTTTTTGCTGGATGAGAACGGTCGGCGTATGACAGAGCCTGGGGTCACAGGGGAGATTTGCGTCAGCGGTACGGCCCTGGGTCTCGGATACTACAATTCCCCGAACCAGACACAGGAGAGATTTCCTCAAAATCCTGACAATTCATTGTATTTTGAACGGATTTACCGCACCGGGGACCTGGGCTCCTTCGATGAAGAGGGAAATCTCTGGTTCGCCGGACGGAAGGACTTCCAGATCAAATATAAGGGCCACCGCATTGAGATGGAGGAAATCGAAAGAGCCATGATGAAAACGGAGGGCGTTGAGCGTGCCTGCTGCATCTTTGACAGCGAAAAGGGCAAGCTGTATGGCTTCTATGAGGGGACCATCGATAAGAAGGAACTGCATAAAGTACTGTCTGAATCCCTGCCTGTATTCATGATCCCCGGTCGTCTGACACAAAAAGATGCAATGCCCCTGACCAAGAACGGAAAAATCGACAGGAAGGCATTGCTGCAAAAATAGGAGAAACGCCAATGAAGCACGAAACGGTTCAGGGGCTGATCGATCAGTATTCTACCCCTATGTATGTATTTGATGTAGAGACACTGAAAGGGCGTGTTGGGTATTTGCAGGAGCATCTTCCCAAATATGTGAAGTTGTGCTACGCTGTGAAGGCCAATACATTCATTATCAAGGAAATCAACGACTGCATTCAGCGTTTTGAGGTATGTTCGCCGGGAGAGAAGTACATCTGCGACCGGTTGGGAATTCCGGCTGAAAAGATTGTCATTTCAGGCGTCTATAAAACCCCGGAGTTTATTGAGAGCCTGTTTGCTTCCGGCCAGAATATTGGCTATTATACCATTGAGTCTTGGGAGCATCTGCATCTGCTGGATGCGCTATCCAAAAAGTACCAGAAGAAATGCCGTGTCCTCATTCGCCTCACCAGCGGAAACCAGTTCGGTGTGGATGAAGCGGTGGTCCGTGAGATGGTCAGTACCTATGCCGACCGCTTTGAAATTGCCGGGATTCAGTATTTTTCCGGGACCCAGAAGCATTCCCTCAAGCGCCTGAAACGGGAGCTGGATGCTCTGGATGGACTGATGCAGTCTCTTGAAGCAGATTATGGCTTTATCACCAGAGAACTGGAGTTCGGCCCGGGATTGCAGGTCTGCTACTTTGAAGGAGAAGCATACGACGAAGACACATTCTTAGAGGAGTTTTCTCAGCTTCTGGATGGGATGCAGTATAAGACAGACATTACTTTGGAGTTGGGCCGCGCCATAGCAGCCAGCTGCGGCACCTACCTCACCCGTGTGGTGGATCAAAAGGTCAAACAAAAGCAGAATTATGCCATTGTGGACGGCGGCATCCATCAGCTGGTCTATTACGGTCAGTCCATGGCCATGAAGCATCCCAAGATCGAACTTTATCCCATTCGGCAGGGAGAAGCCTCAGAAAACTGGAATATTTTCGGCTCTCTTTGCACAGTCAATGATATTCTGGTGAAGCAGTTACCGGCTGTAGAGTTGAAAATCGGAGATGTGCTGGCGTTTCAGAAGGCGGGTGCCTACTGCATGACAGAGGGAATCTCCCTGTTTCTGAGCCGGGAGCTGCCCCAGGTGGTGATCCTCAAGGAAAATGGGGAGCCTGTTTTAGTTCGGAGTCAGATTGCAACTGATGAAGTAAATACACCACATTACGAAAGGAAAGAAACATTATGAACGAACTGATTGAAATTCTGGAGGAAATTCAGCCGGAGGTGGACTATGAGACCTGCACGGATCTCATCGACGGACACTATCTGGATTCACTGTCCATCCTGTCTCTGGTTGCCGAACTGGAGGATGCCTTTGATATCACGATCCCCACGGTGGAGATCATCCCCTCCAACTTCAATTCTGCTGAGAAAATTTGGAGCATGATTGTCAGACTGCAGGAGGAAGAATAAGCATGTCATCCTACTGCTCCCTGGCATATCTGGGGCTTTTTTTACCGATTGTCATGGTGCTGTATCAGCTTACACCGCAAAAACATCGATGGAAAGCACTTTTGGCAGCCAGCTACCTGTTTTTCTGGACAATTAGCGGAAAACTGGTGATGTTTCTGATTTTTTCCACCTGCTCCATTCACCACTTCGGACTTTGGATGACCCTGGTGCAGGAGGAAAAGAAAGGAAAACTGGCAGAGGCTGAAAAGTCTGAAAAAAAGCAAATCAAAGGGGTGTACCAGCGCAAGCTGAGAGGAATTGTCACATTGGCGGTTCTGCTGCACATAGGGGTGCTGGTGGTGCTGAAATACTCGACTTTTTTTGGCACCAATCTCAACACCCTCCTGGCGGCCTGCAAGGTGTCCTTCCGACTGCCGATTCCGTCCTTTATCCTGCCAATCGGTATTTCTTTTTATACCATGCAGGCAGTTTCCTACCTGTTTGATGTGTACCGGGGCACCATCCGGGCAGATCGGAACCTGGGCAGACTGGCTCTTTATATGAGTTTTTTTCCTCAGATCATGGAAGGCCCTATTTGCCGCTATTCAGATACGGCAACGCAGCTCTGGTCCTGTGAGAAGATTTCCTACCACAACATGACCATGGGAATGCAGCGCATTGCGTTCGGTCTGATGAAAAAGATCGTGATTGCAGACCGGCTGAATCTCTTTATTAAGAATGTTTTCACAAATCACGCTTCCTATGACGGCGGTGTGATTGCCGTGGCAATGGTGTGCTACACCTGCCAGCTGTATATGGAATTTTCCGGCACCATTGATGTGGTGATCGGCAGCGCTGAGATTTTCGGGATCAAAATGCCGGAAAACTTCAGGCAGCCCTTTTTCTCAAAAACCATTTCTGAGTTTTGGACCAGATGGCATATCACCTTAGGCGCCTGGTTCCGGGATTATGTTTTTTACCCCCTATCCATGTCCAAACCCTTGAAGCACATGACCGTTTCTGCAAGAAAGCATCTGGGCAATCATTTTGGCCCTCTGGTTGCGGGATCCATTGCGTTGTTTGTGGTCTGGATCTGCAACGGCCTGTGGCACGGTGCAGGGTGGTTTTACATCTTCTTTGGTCTGTATCATTTTGGGCTGATCCTGCTGGGAAACATGTTTGGCCCTCTCTTTAAGACGACCGCCGAGAAACTGCACATCGATCGCAACAAGTGGTATTATCGGGGAATCCAGATTATCAGAACGGCCATTCTGGTCAATATCGGTGAGCTGTTTTTCAGGTCCAATGGTCTGAGAGTTGGCCTCACCATGTTCAAAAAAATGGTCACCAATTTCTCCTTTGCCTCCATAAAGAGCAGACAGATTCTTACCCTGGGCATTGATAAATATGATGTCCTCATTCTGGCTGTGTCCATTTTGCTCGTGTTTGCGGTCAGCGTGATGAGAGAACGAGGCATTGGAATCCGCACTGCCATTGCCCGACAGAACATTGTGGTTCGCTGGGCGTTTTACTACGGCTTGATTTTGTTTATTGTGATATTTGGTGCCTATGGAAAGGGATATGTTCCCATCGATCCCATTTATGCGAATTTTTAAGGTGGAACAGCAATGAAAGAAAAATACAAGTTCATTATCAAGCCAATCCTGTTTGTGGCAATCCTTTGTATGCTGTTGATATTTTTTTCCTTCCTCTTTGCGCCGAAAAACAACATAGAAGAAGCCGGAATCCATATGGTCAATGCAAATGGCATTTTGGGAGAAAGAGAACATACCATCGATGTGCTGGTGGTTGGAGACAGCGAAAGCTACAGTGCCATTTCCCCCATGGAGATGTGGCAGAGGTATGGGTTTACCTCCTATGTGTGCGGAACCATCCTGCAGCCTCTGCTGCTGTCAGAGCGGTTTATTGAGCGGACTTTTGAGGCTCAGAGCCCGACGGTTGTCATTCTGGAAACAAATACCATCTTCCGGGAAACAACACTGAGTCAGGACATAGAGTCAAAGCTGGAGTCCTATTTTTCGGTATTTCAGTATCACAACCGGTGGAAAGATCTCAGCGGATACGACTTTTTCCGGGAACCCAGATATACCTGGACAGACGACAGCAAGGGTTATATTTGCAATGCATATATCAAGCCAGCAACAGCTGCGGGATATATGGCATATACTGACAAGGTGGAAAAAATTCCGGAAACCAATCAGGCCTATCTGAAAAACATCATTGATCTGTGCCGTGATAACAACGCAGAGCTGGTGCTCCTCAGCACCCCCAGCACGGTGAACTGGAATTATAAGAGACACAATGCCATAGAGAACTTTGCAAATGAGTATGGCGTTAAGTATCTGGATATGAACCTGATTGCAGATGAGATTGCCATTGATTGGTCAGTGGATACCAGAGATGCAGGGGATCATGTAAATTATACAGGTTCAGTAAAGGTTTCTGCCTATCTGGGACAGTATCTGAAAGAGGAATATGACCTGCCGGACCATCGGGAAGATCCAGCCTATTCTTCCTGGCATGATGCAATGGAAGGTTATATTGTTCATGTGGAAGAGGAGAAAGAGGCAAGAGCTGCTGCACGAAAGTAAATACAGTTTGTAAGCAGCCACAGGAGGCGGGAAACCGCCTCCTGCTTTTTATGTCCTTAGAAAAGAAATTTCCCGGAAGGCCGCAGAGGCCTTCCGGGAAGGGAAAATGAGAGGTCTGAACGAACGTCAATCCTTTTTGGCGCCGCTGACAATGGCATAGTAGGCGTTGGAAGTGAGCCGGTACACCAGAGCGTAGAAAATGCCAAAAATCAGGAAACAGCAAATGGTGGTTGCAATCAGAATCCGGGTGTTCCAGAGATTGAAGATCAGAAGCATTTTGTGGATCAAGGGGAAGGCAAAACACAGATGGATTCCCGCAGTAAGCAGGGGAAGGAAGAAGACGGTAAGCATCTGAGAATTGATGGACTTGCGGATATCCCGCTTGGTCATGCCCACCTTCTGCATGATTTCAAACCGGGCCTGATCTTCATACCCTTCGGAAATCTGCTTGTAGTAAATGATGAGAACGGCAGCAGACAGAAATACCAGACTGAGCATGATGCCGATGAAGAACAGTCCGCCGTAAAGGCTGTAGTAGCTGGAGCGTTCCGCCTCCAGACACTCCCAGTTTGCGTCAGGAGCATTGAGGGACTGGTCCTTCCGAAGCTGACTGTACAGGTCGATTTTCTCCTGGGCGCTCAAATCCAGATCAAAGCCATAGTGCCAGCAATACTCTATGAGCGGGTCTCCTGCAAAGTTTGCCAGAGACTGCCAGGGGGCAACCGCAGCTTTCAGATCCGGGACAAACACAAATAGAGTGGGGAAGATGGTCATGGCAGAATTGCCGTTGCTGATCCAATCGGGGACCACCTCTTTTACCCGATACTGGGGGCCGTCGGACAGCCGGAATGTGGAGGCGGTGTATTGTGTGCGATAGGGATAGATCAGAACCTCGTCTTTCGCAAGGGTCTGCTGCTTGCCCATCATGGCGTTATAGGATTCCAGAGGAATGAGGTAGAGAAGCATGGGCACATCCGTTGTGACAGTGTTGCCCAAATAGATGTTGTCCAGGTCATACTCGAATACATCGCCTCTTAAATAGCCGGAAGTGTAGCCCATGCGGTAGTCATATACATGTTCCGGCACGGTATTCTGCTTTGCCAGAAAAGAGAGGATGTTCTCACGGGCAGGAGCGATGTCCTGTTCATCGATGCCATCCAGACTGGTGGTGAGGTTCATGTTGAAATCTCTGGGATAGCGGCTGTGGAGGCTGTCCTCGGAACCCGTAAACAGGGCGGTGGTGGAACTCAGCATGACCAGCACCATGGTCAGCAGGATGCAGATGGAGGCCAGGCCGGTTCCGTTTCGCTTCATGCGATAAGCCATGGAGGAGACGCTGACAAAGTGATTGGCTTTGTAGTAATAGTTCTTTTTCTTTTGCAAAATCCGGCAGATCGTTACAGAACCTGTGATAAACAGAAGATACGTTGCGCAGATTACCAGGAGCACGGCAATGAAGAAGGCGCTGAGAGCGGAGAAAGGGTCCTCAATGGTCACCGCCGCATAATAAGCGATAGCCAGAAGCACCACACCCAGAAGGCTGAGAAGCCATCTGGCTTTGGGGGGCTTTTCTCCCACGCTGTCGCTCTGAAGCAGCTCTACAGGATTGGACAGAGAGATCTGACGCAGGGCATTGAGAAGCACCAGTGCAAAAATCACACAGAATACAACGGCAGTCTGAGCAATGCTGCGAAAGGAAATGGAAAAATCATAGGTGACATTCGTGGACACAATGTTGACCAGCAAGAGCTCAAAGAGCTTGGACAGGGCAATTCCCAGGCCGATGCCAATGGCCAGAGACAGTCCCGCAATAATCAGAGCTTCCCAGAACAGGATCCGGCTGATGTTCCATTTCCCCATACCCAGGATATTATATAGGCCGAATTCCTTTTTTCTGCGGCGAATCAGGAAAGAATTGGAGTAAAACAGAAAGAGCAAAGCAAAAAAGCCAATGACCCAGCAGCCTAAATTCAACATATTGGCGATCACGTCGCCGCCTGACATGGCCTTTACAGAGGGGCAGTCTACCAGAAAGATGATGATATAATGCATCATCACCATTCCGATGCAGGTGAGGAGATATGGCAGGTACAGCCGCCGATTTTTCCGGATGCCGTCCCAGGCCAGTTTGGGGTAAAAGGTTGATTTCATGGACGGTCACCACCTGTCGCAAGCATGGTCAGTGTGTCGGAAATTTTCTGATACAGCTGATCGTTTGTACTGTTTCCACGGTAGATCTGGTGGAACACCTCACCATCCTTGATAAACAGCACCCGGCTGGCATGGCTGGCGGCTTTTACCGAGTGGGTCACCATCAAAATGGTACGACCGTCCCGGTTGATTTTGCTGAACAGCCATAACAGTTCATCTGTTGCCTTGGAATCCAAAGCGCCGGTGGGCTCGTCTGCCAGAATCAGCTTGGGATCGGTGATGATGGCTCTGGCCACGGCGGCACGCTGCTTCTGCCCGCCGGAAACCTCATAGGGGTACTTTTGCAGCAGGGATGCAATTCCCAGCTGCGCGGCAATGGGCTGAAGCCGCTGCTGCATTTCCTGATGGGGTTTTCCCGCCAGAACCAGAGGCAGATAGATGTTGTCCTCTAGGGTGAAGGTATCCAGAAGATTGAATTCCTGAAATACGAAGCCCAGATTGTCCCGGCGAAAGGATGCAATGTTGCTGTCCTTCACCTGCAAGAGATCCTGCCCGTCCAGAATGACCTTGCCTGCTGTGGGCTTATCCAGAGCCGCCAGAATGTTCAGCAGGGTTGTTTTGCCGGAGCCGGACTCACCCATAATGGCAATGTACTCCCCCTGTTCTACGCTGAATGACACATCCCGCAGGGCCTCCACCTTGTTGCCGCCAAAGCGGGTCGTATAGATTTTTCTGACACCGCTTACTTCCAAGATACTCATAAACGATTTCCTCCTTTGGAATTTCTGTGCCTATTGTAGCAAAAAGGGGATTTGTATTGCCATAGAATCGGCTTACAAATCCCCTTTGAAATCTAACAGTTTTGTAAGGAGTTATTCCACTTCCAGCCGGGACTGGGAAAGGTCGATGGTAATGCGGGTTCCTTTGTCTACCACCGATTCTGCCTGGATGGTGTGGCCCAGATTGCTGCAGATCCGCTTACATAGATACAGCCCGATGCCGCTGGCCTTTTTATCCGCTCTGCCATGATACCCCGTGTAGCCGTTTTCAAAGATCCGTGGGAGATCTTCCGCAGCGATTCCCATGCCGGTATCTGTGATGCACAGTTTTTTCTGGGGCGCAAGGGAGATGGTGATGCTGCCGGAAGGAGTGTATTTCAGGGCGTTGGAAAGGACCTGTTCAATGACAAAGGACAGCCATTTTTCATCGGTGATGACGGAGGCATTCACGCCTTCATAGACCAGCTTCAGCTTGCGGCCGATAAATTCGCCGGCGAATTTCTTCACCGCCTGACGGATAATGGAATCCAGATCGCAGGATTTAATCACATAGTCGCTGGAGCGGCCATCCAGCTTTAGAAACATCAGCACCATTTCCACATACTGCTCCACCCGAAACAGATCCGCAGTGACTTTTCTGGACAGGGCCGAATCGTCATTTTGCAGATTCAGCCTCATAGAGGCGATGGGAGTCTTAATTTGATGGGCCCAGACCGTGTAGTAATCGATCATATCGGAATACCGACGGCTTGCCTCGGAGTGAAGCGCCGCCTGCTGGGCACAGAGCAGGTGGATGATGTTCTGATATGCGGCATCTTCCAGACCATCAATGGGAGGGAATTCCTCTGTGGATGCATCTGTAAAGGTCTGAATCTGCGTCAGCCTTTGATACTTCTCTTTTACCCTGAGAAAATCCAGCCATAGGAACACCAGTCCGATCAGAATGCACAGAGCCGCAGGGTACAAAATGGCTTTCACGGGAAGCCGGTACAGCGCGAAGGAAAGAATAAAAACGCAGCACAGCAGCAGTCCAAGGCAGAAACCACGCCGCCGCTGCCGGAGATATTGCCAAAAAAGCTTCATTGAGGTTGCCTTTCTTTTAATCTAAGACGACATAGCCCAGGCCAAACTTGGTGGTAATAAAGTCCTTGAGACCGGCCCCGTCCAGCTTTTTTCGGAGACGATTCACATTGACGGACAGCGTGTTTTCGTCCACGAAGCAGTCGGATTCCCAAAGGGCCTTCATCAGTTTTTCCCGGCTGACTACCTTTCCTTTGCTCTGCATCAAAATGAGAAGGATTTTATATTCATTTTTGCTCAGAGCAATTTTGTTGTTGCGGTAGGTAAAGGTATTGTCGGCGGTATTGAGCAGTGCCCCCCGATGTTCCAGAACCGGAACGGAAGAAGCAAAGTCATAGGTTCTGCGGAGCAAGGCCTGCACCTTTGCCATCAGTACGCTTTGGTCAAAGGGCTTTGCAATAAAGTCGTCCCCGCCCATGTTCATTGCCATGATAATATTCATGTTGTCAGAGGCGGAGGAAATGAAGATAATGGGCACCTTCGAGGCTTTGCGGATTTCGTTACACCAGTGGTATCCGTTAAAAAAGGGCAGACCGATGTCCAGCAGAATGATGTGTGGGTCAAAGGCGGCAAACTCCGCCAGCACATTGCGGAAATTTTGGACGCAATGGACCTGCAATTCCCACATTTCCGCCTGCTCTTTGATGGCATTTGCAATTCCAATGTCGTCTTCTATAATGAGTAATCGGTACATAGAGTTTCCTTCTTTTTCTGAAAAGCGGTTTATGGAAAAAGCGCTGCCAATCAAGGCAGCAGCTCTATGAATTTCTCAAGAAATGCTTCTTCTCCATAGGTGTTCATCTTAAAAAACATGGCTTCACTGCCGCCGGCGGTGATAGCGCAGAGGTGAACAGGGCCGGACTCTGCCTGAAACAGGGTGACACTGAGGCTGACACGGTTGCTGCCCAGATAGCTGTATCGCTCAAAGACACGGACGCTGCACCGGGCATTTCCGGCAGAAAAGTCACAGGAATCTTCCAAAGAGGCAGAGACGCTGCCGCTGAGAATTCCTTTTTCGATGGTTTTTAACAGACAATCAAAATTTTCATAGTACACATGCTCAAACTTTGCCATGGGACCTCCTTAGGGCAGTTCTCTGCCGCACTTGTTGCAAAATTGATAGGCTTCGTCCACCTGTGCGCCGCAGTAAGGGCAAAAGGCGCTGCCTCCTTCGTGGGAAGCAGTATGTTTTTCCGGATGAAAGCGTTGGTTTAAGGGGTCTGGTTCTTCTGCATCATCCGTAATGTCAAAGGCAGAATAGCGATGTTTGCCGGTGGCATTTTTGAACTGATATATGGTAGAGACAATGGCAATGCCGGTCCAGAAAAGGCCAAACAAGGCAAAAAACGGAGAGGCCTTTGAGGCAGCAATCGTCCAGACAATGCCAATGCAAATCATAAAAATGCCGGTGACGCCGCCCATCATAGAGGGGCCTCTGCCGGGTTTGATATGTTTCATGGTAGGTCCTCCTTGCTGATGTCAGCAGTCTCCAAGCGGAGAGAAAAGGCAGTGCATCTATTGCGCTATGGCAGTATTTTACCCCTAGTATCGGAGTCTTGTCAAGTAGAAAAAGAATTCAGGTGCTGTCTTAACGGAGAAAAGACAGCACCTGATTTTATACGTTTTGTGCCTGTAAGGAAAGGGATTCCTTTTCTTTGGCAGTGGAGAGCATCAGCTTGATGCGGTTGAGCTGGTTCACCTCGCTGGCACCGGCATCATAGTCCACGGCGGCAATATTGGCCTGGGGGTAGGCCTTTCGCAGGGCCTTGATGACGCCTTTTCCTACCACATGGTTGGGCAGACAGGCAAAGGGCTGGATGCACACGATATTGTTGACGCCGCTGGTAATGAGCTCCAGCATTTCTCCTGTCAGGAACCACCCTTCGCCGTACTGATTTCCCAGAGAGAGGAAGGGCTTGGTCTGCTGGGCGATGGTTTCAATGGATGCGGGAGGCTCAAAGCGTCTGCTCTTGGCAAGGGCATCCAGGGCGGGCTTGCGGATTTTGCGAATGAGCTTTATGCCGGTATCGCAAAGGAGCCTGCTGGATTTTTTTGCCCCCAGAAATTCAGCTTTGTAGTTGCTGTTATAGAGGGCGTAGTTCATGAAATCCATGAGATCCGGCACTACGGCCTCAGCCCCCTCCCGCTCCAGAAGGTCCACCAGATGATTGTTTGCAAGCGGCATGTATTTGACCAGAATTTCACCGACCACACCCACCCGGGGCTTATGTAGTCCGGTCTGGAGGGGAAGATGGTCAAACTCTTCCACAAGGTCTGCGCAGATCTCTTTGTAGTGACGCATACTGTGTTTGTCCATGAGCGCCGTAGTACACAGATCACGCCATTTTTCATGGAGGGCATTGGCAGAGCCGGGAACTTTTTCATAGGGACGGACCCGGTACAGGCACCGCATGAGAAGGTCTCCGTAGACAAGGGCCTGGGCGGCATCCACTACAAGCCCCGGTGTAAGACGCAGGCCGGGGTTTTTTTCCATGCCGTTGGCGTTCAGGGAAATGACAGGGATGTGAGACAGGCCCGCCTTATCCAACGCCCGCCGGATAAAGGCCACATAGTTGCTGGCCCGGCAGCAGCCGCCGGTCTGGGTCATCATAATGGCCAGCTTGCTGGTGTCATACTTGCCGGAGAGCACCGCCTGCATGATCTGTCCCACCACGGTAATGGAGGGGAAGCAGGCATCGTTGTTCACATATTTAAGACCCACATCAATGGCGGAACGGTTGTCGTTGTTCAGAATTTCGATGTGATAGCCATGCTTGGCAAAGACTGGGCCGATGAGGTCAAAATGGATGGGACTCATTTGGGGGGCCAGAATGGTATAGCCCTGCCGGTACATCTCCTTTGTGAATTCCGTCCGCTTGTACTGCTGATGGACGGGGGCGGCGGTGATGTGCTTTTCCTGCCGAAGGTCCATGGCTGCCAGCAAGCTGCGGATGCGGATTCTGACGGCGCCCAGATTGGTGATTTCGTCGATTTTCAGCAGGGTATAGAGCTTGTTGCTCTTTTCCAGAATCTCACAGACCTGATCGGTGGTGACGGCATCCAGACCGCAGCCGAAGGAATTGAGCTGAATCAGCTCCAGGTCATTTCGTGCAGCCACAAATTGCGCGGCGTTATAAAGCCGGGAGTGATAGACCCACTGATCTACCACACGCAGGGGGCGTTCCGGCAGGAACTCCAGAGGCAGGCTGTCCTCGGTGAATACGGTAAGACCATAGGAGGCAATGAGCTCCGGGATTCCGTGGTTGATCTCCGGGTCCATATGATAGGGCCTTCCTGCCAGCACAATGCCGCGGCCCCCGTGCTGCTCCATATCCAGCAAAAGCCGTCTGCCTTCCGCCCGGATATCTTCCTTGGCTTTCAGTTGTTCTGCCCATGCTTCGTGGACAGCGGCCCGCACCTCGGACTCCGGGATGTTCCATTCCTCTGCGGCGGTTTTGACCAGACGGTCAGCGGCGGTTTTTTCACTGGTAAAGGCGATAAAAGGACGGAGGTAGCGCACATCTCCTTCGGTAATGGCTTCCACGTTGTTTTTGATATTTTCAGCGTAGGAAATCACAATGGGACAATTAAAGTGATTCTGGGCCTGCTTGGTCTCCTGATGTTCATAGAACACGCAGGGATGGAAAATGGTTTTGATTCCCTGATTCACCAGCCATTGCACATGGCCGTGGGACATTTTGGCGGGATAGCACTCAGACTCGGAGGGGATGGACTCGATTCCAAGCTCATAGATCTTCCTTGTGGAATAGGGGGAGAGCATCACCCGGAAGCCAAGCCGCCGGAAAAAGGTGGCCCAGAAGGGGTAATTTTCATAGAGATTCAGCACTCTGGGAATGCCGATGGTTCCCCGTGTGGCCTCGGATTCTGACAGGGGAGGGTAGTCCTCAAAAATCCGCTTGCGCTTATAGGCCATCATATTGGGAGCCTTGGGGCCTTTGCCGCTTCCGCCGGCTCCTTTTTCGCAGCGGTTTCCGCTGATGTGCTTGCGGCCGTCGGAAAACCGATTTACGGTAAGCATACAGTTGTTGGAGCAGCCGCCGCAGCGAACAGAGCTGGAAGTATAGGAAAGATTTACGATCTCATTCAGAGGAAGGGTCGTGGTTTTTTCCCCTGTATCGTGGCTTCTTGCCACCAAAGCGGCACCGAAGGCACCCATAAGCCCGGAGATATCCGGGCAGGTGGCATGGACCCCGGAGATTTTTTCAAAGGCCCGCAGAACCGCCTGATTATGGAAGGTGCCCCCCTGCACCACAATGTGGGTCCCCAGATCCTGGCTGGAGGCCAGCTTGATCACCTTGTACAGGGCATTTTTGATGACGGAGTAAGCAAGACCTGCGGAAATATCCGATACCCCGGCTCCTTCTTTCTGGGCCTGCTTCACATTGGAATTCATAAACACGGTGCACCGGGTTCCCAGATCCACCGGGGCTTTGGCAAAGAGAGCCTTCTGGGCAAACTCCTGGGCGGTATATCCCATGGAGGAGGCAAAGTTCTCGATAAAAGAGCCGCAGCCGGAAGAACAGGCTTCGTTGAGCAAAATGGTGTCCACGGTGCCGTTTTTCAGCTTGATGCATTTCATATCCTGACCGCCGATGTCCAGCACACAGTCCACATCGGGGTCAAAGAAAGAGGCGGCGGTGCAATGGGCGATGGTCTCTACCACCCCTTCATCCAGAGAGAATGCGGACTTCAAAAGGGATTCGCCGTATCCGGTGGAGCAGGAGCGGGCAATGACTGCGCTTTCGGGGAGGGCCTCTTTCAGAAGGCCAATGGCTTCTTTGGCGGTCCGGATGGGGTCGGCCTGATTGTTGGCGTAATGGGAAAACAGCAATTCTCCCTTGCTTCCCACCAGGACCAGCTTTGTGGTGGTGGAGCCGGCGTCAATGCCCAGATAGCAGGGCCCCTTGTACTGACTCAGGTCTGCCTTTTCCACAATATTTCGGTTGTGCCGCTGCTGAAAGGCCTGAAACTCCTCTTCATTGCGGAACAGAGGCTCCAGACGGGGCATTTCAAAGGCGACGGGAACGCCCCGCTCCAGCTGCTCCAGAAGCTGCTCCAGGGACACCACCGGGGAGGCTTCCGATTCCAGTGCCGCCCCCATGGCGGCAAAGAGATGGGAATTTTCCGGATCAACGGTGGTTTCCGGGGTCAGATGCAGGGTGCGGATAAAGGCCTGCTTCAGCTCTGACAGGAAATGCAGAGGGCCGCCCAGAAATGCCACACAGCCCCGAATGGGCTTGCCGCAGGCCAGACCGGAAATGGTCTGGTTGACCACCGCCTGAAAAATGGAAGCGGCCAGGTCGGCCCGTGTGGCACCCTCGTTGATAAGGGGCTGAATATCGGTTTTCGCAAACACGCCGCACCGGGCGGCAATGGGGTAGATCTGCTGATAGTCTTTGGCTGCTTCGTTGAGGCCCTGGGCATCGGTTTGCAGCAGGGCTGCCATTTGGTCGATGAAAGAGCCCGTGCCGCCGGCACAGACCCCATTCATCCGTTCTTCCAGAGTGCCCCGAAAGTAGATGATCTTGGCATCCTCACCGCCCAGCTCAATGGCCACATCGGTTTGAGGTGCGGTGGATTTCAAGGCGGTGGCCACTGCCACCACCTCCTGTACAAAGGGAATGGACAGCGCCTTTCCCAGATTGATTGCGCCGGAGCCAGTGATGCTGATGTGCAGGCTGCATTCTCCCAGTGCTTTCTGTGCATCGGACAGCAAGGCTTTCAAGGTTTGCTGGGTGTGAGCGTGGTGGCGGCGAAAGTCGCTGTACAGCGTTTGTCCGATTTGATTCAGAATGACCAGCTTGACAGTTGTGGAACCAATGTCGATGCCGGCTCTATATATCTCTGTATTCATAGGAACCTCCAATATCAAAAGAGCATCGATGTAACCTTACTTCTTCTTATGTCGCTTCCGCTGCGGGACCCCGGAGCCGTACATTTCCTTCAGATGGTCTGACAGAGAAAAGTCGGAGTGGAAGGGACGGAAGAAATTCAGCTTTTTGCCTTTTACGGGCTGAGATCTCCGAATGTGATCTTTGATGCCTTCGTATTTGAGAACCACAAGATTTTCGTCAGCAAACTTTTTAAGCTTCGCCATCAGCTGGGCGGAATGGGCCACATCAATGATGAGAATGCCATAAAACATTCCGATGAAAAAGGTAAAAGCCAGATTTTGCGACAGCCAGTTCAGTGCGTCCAGAATGTGAGGATGGACGAAGAGGCAATAGACCATTCCAATGGCGGCCCAAGCCAGAGAAAAGGCCGGGCAGATAATACCGTGAAAATTGCCCCACTGCTCGGAATAGTCCCACAGACGGACCTTCAGAAACCTGAGGCAGAAAATACCTGCCACCAGCTCAATCAGGGTCATGGCGACTGCCATGATGACCAGAACCACTACTTGGTTCCAGAGGGGATTTTGAATCGGGGATTGTTCTCCCAAAGAGGCCAAAAGGAACAAGGTACACAGACCAAATCCGTAAATTGGCACATAAGGGCCGGTACAAAAGCCGGGATTGATCCATTTTTTGCTTTTGCGCCGAAAATTTCTGTAAAATAATTCCAAAAACCAACCAAGAACAGAACCAATAAAAAAGAGAAACGCCATTGTTAAAAGGATATTCAAAGCAGACCACCTACCATTCTATCTATATGCTTATGATACAGAAGATTTCTAAACCGAAACGAAACTGAACCTGTTTCCCCATGAAAAAACAGGCTGCCCCAGGATGAGACAGCCTGCATACTATGGATGAATGGGAAGTTCCACGGTGAAGGTGGTGATATCCTTGTTGCTGCTTACCTGGATAGAGCCGCCATGGAGCTGGGTGACACGCTTTACAATGGCAAGGCCCACGCCGTTTCCCTCTGCGGCGTGAGATTGATCGGCCTGATAAAATTTGTTAAAGATCCGCTTCTGATTTTCCGGGGAGATTTCCGGCCCGGTATTTAAAATGGAGACGGAAATGGTGCTGGGAGATTCTGAGATCCGCACCTCTATGATCTGATCCTGAGGAGAAAATTTAATGGCATTGTCCAGAAGATTGATCCAGACCTGTTTTAGGAGTTCTTCATTTGCATGGATGGTGTGCTCCCCAAAGGAGAGCAGAAAGTCCAGATTCTTTTTTTCCCACTTGGTTTCCAGCAATAAAATACAGCTCCGGATTTGCTCAGAGAGGTTGAATGAGCGGACATCGGTGAGAATGTTCTGATTTTCCACTTTTGTGAGATTCAGCACATTGGTGGCCATGCAGGCAAGGCGAAGAGATTCCCCTTCAATAATATTCATATATTCCTGCTTCACGGATTCACTTAAATTGCCCCGTTGGAGGAGCTTGGCAAAGCCTGCAATGGACACAATGGGAGTTTTGAATTCATGGGAAAAATTATTGATAAAATCCGTTCGGAGCATTTCTGTGCTCTCCAGCTCCTGGGCCATTTTATTAAAGCTTTCGCAGACCTCCACAAAAGGAGGATACTTTGCCATGACGGGCCCCACATTGACACGGGTGTGAAAATCACCGGAGGCCAGCTGGTCCATGCTTTTGATCAGGTCCCGGAAGGGTTTCAGTGGGATTTTACTCACCCCCATAGAGATCAGAAGCCCGATGGGAATGCTGACTAGAGCAATCAGCATCAGGATTTCCCCGGTGTGACCCACAGCGTCGGTGGTGATATCCAGAACATCCAGTTCAATCAGCAGATACACCAGCGCCCCGGTGACAATGGAGTTTGCCAGCAGAGCAAGAAATACCACCACGGCAAACATGAGAAGCAGGCCAAAGTGGATTCTTTTTTTTCTATGGTTCATACCTTCTTCACCACCTTGTAGCCCAGACCTCTCACGGATACGATTTCAAATTCCTCCCAGTTTTCAAATCGCTTGCGAAGTCTTCCAATGTGCACGGTGACGGTTTCCCACCCGGTCTCGCTGTCTGCACCCCAGATTTCGTCCATCAGCTGAATCCGGGTGAAGATTTTCCCGGGGTAGGACAGAAGCTTGTATAGGAGCATAAATTCCTTCTGAGGAAGCTCCTGGGTTTCTCCCCGTCTGGTGACGGTAAGGGCGTCATAGTCCAGGACCACATCTCCCACCGTGATTTTTCTCTCGCTGACGATCCGGGCACGGCGCAGCAGTGCCTTGATTCGGAGCAGCATTTCTTCTTCATCAATGGGCTTTGTCATATAGTCATCGGTGCCCACAAGAAAGCCCCTTTTCTTGTCCTCCGGCAGCTGCTTGGCAGATACCATGAGAATGGGCAGATTGTTGTTGCTGTCACGGAGGGTTTTTGTGAATGCATAGCCGTCCATCTGCGGCATCATCACATCCAGTACAACCAGATCGATATGAGTCTCATCCATCAGCGTAAGGGCGGCCTCTCCATTTTCTGCGGTGTATACGGTATAGTTCTCCGATTCCAAAACTGCCTTTAGTAATAATCTGGTACTCTTGTCGTCGTCCACAACCAAAATGTGAAACATCATCGCTCACCTCATTGATAGTTTACTCAAAGTTTCTAAACTGAAACGAAACATACAATTTAACATATCATATGATGGAAAATATGGCCTGTCAAGGGAGTCTAATGGGAAGTATAGCTGGATTTTCAGTGCGTTTATAAAAAATTCACAAATAGAAGGCGTCCAAATTGTTGACAACTACTGATAAAATAGGTAATATATAGATTATTCAAAAATGAACTATTAACATTGCGCAAAGGGAGGCGTTGCGGTGAATATTTCATCCATGTTTGCTTTTACATCCAGAATCCAGCGTGCCTATGAAGTGGTGAGTCAGCCGGTTTTGCATGAATTTGAGCTGTCCAAAACATCCTTTGATATTTTGATGTTTTTAGCCAACAATCCTGACCACTACACAGCGAAAGACATCAGCGTCATTCGCAATATCAAGCCCAATGTGGTTTCCATTCATGTGGATAAACTGGTCCACGACGGATATCTGGAGCGGCAGAGTGTGAAAGGAGATCGAAGAAAGGTTCGCTTGGTATGCACCCCGAAGGCAGTCCCCATCATTGAAAAAGGACGATTGGCGCAGCGGAAACTGCTGGAAAACCTCAGAAAGGGTCTGAAAGAAGAAGATCTGGAATGTTTTCGCCACTGCTTTTGTGTGATTGCAAAGAATGCAGAGGAACTTCAGAAGGAAAAGGTTCACTTAGATTAAAAACGGAGGAATTATGAGATGCTGAAACTATTGAAAAAAATGCGCCTCAAGGAGATCATTATGGCGATCATCTGTGCCGTGCTGCTCCTGGGACAAATTTATTTTGACCTGAGGCTTCCAGACTATATGAGCGAGCTGACCATGCTCATTCAGACCCCGGGAAGTGAGATGTCTCACATCTGGAATACCGGACTGCACATGCTGTTGTGCGCCATGACCAGCGCCATGCTGTGTATCTTCTGTGGATTTCTGGCAGCCAGGATTGCTTCCGGATTTACCTATGTGGTTCGGGAAGATTTGTTCCAGCATGTGTCCGGTCTGGGACAGCAGGAGATGCTGGGATTTTCGGTTCCCAGCCTCATCACCCGCACCACCAACGATATCACCCAGATCCAGATGGTGATTGCCATGGGATTGCAGGCCCTGATCAAATCCCCGGTTATGGCAATCTGGGCGGTTGCCAAGATTCTGGGAAAAAGCTGGGAGCTGTCCGTGATTACAGCGGGCTTTGTCCTGGCAATCTGTCTGTCGGTGCTGGTGATTGTCTCTTCCGTTATTCGCCGGGCCCGTACCGTGCAGAGGCTTACGGATAAAATCAATCGGATTGCCCGGGAAAATTTGACCGGCATCAATGTGGTGCATGCGTTCAATGCAGAAGACTATCAGGACGAGAAGTTTGAACAGACCAATGGCGTGATGATGAAAGTGCAGCTGAAAAACCAGCGGATCTTTGCCGCCCTGCAGCCCATTATGGCCTTGGGGATGAATGGCCTGTCTCTGTGCATTTTCTGGGTAGGCGCTGCTCTTTTAAGCGCGCTGCCTGCGGCCGGAATGATGGAGCGCATGACCATGTTCAGTAACATTGTGGTCTTCAGCACCTACGCCACCTATGTGGTGATGTCCTTTATGATGCTGGTTATGATTTTCATGCTGCTGCCTGCCGCTCAGGTTTCTGCGGAGAGAATCAATCAGGTTCTTGAAACAAAGTCCACCATTCAGGAGGGCACCCAAAAAGACGGCAGAGAAGTGGGCACGGTGGAGTTTAAGAATGTATCCTTCCGTTATCCGGAGGCGGTGCAGGATGATCTCACCGATGTAAGCTTCAAAATCAATAAGGGACAGACCCTTGCCATCATCGGCGCCACCGGCAGCGGCAAGACTACGCTGGTCAGCCTCATAGCCCGTTTTTATGATGCCACCCAGGGCGAAGTCCTGGTGGATGGGGTCAATGTCAAGGACTATACCTTTGATGGCCTGTACAACAAGCTGGGGTATGTGACGCAAAAAGCAGTGCTGTTTTCCGGCACTGTAGCAGAAAATGTGAATTTCGGCGAGAACAGCAAGGAGCCTACCCCGGAGGATACGGACCGAGCCATTGCCCTGGCTCAGGCTGCTGAATTTGTGAACAAGCTGGAGTTCGGCAAGGAGCAGCACATTGCACAGGGCGGCAGAAATGTCTCCGGCGGACAGAAGCAGAGACTGTCCATTGCCAGAGCGCTGGCAAGAAACGCCGAGATCCTGGTCTTTGACGATTCCTTCTCCGCGCTGGACTATCGTACTGACGCAGCCCTTCGGGCCGGCCTCACAGAGCAGCTTCCTGACATTACCAAAGTCATTGTGGCCCAGAGAATCAGCACCATCCGCCATGCGGACAAGATCCTGGTTCTGGATGAGGGACGGGTCGTGGGAGACGGTACCCACGAAGAGCTGATGAAGAATTGCTCGGTGTATCGTGAAATTGCCATGTCTCAGCTTTCTGAAGCGGAATTGGCCTAAAGGGAGGGGAGATTTCAATGAAGAAAAAGAATCAAATGTTTTCTGCGCTGGGAAAAGTTTCCGGCTATATGAAAGATAAAATTCCGGTGGTGGTGTTTGCCTTGGTGCTGGCTGCGCTTGGTGCGGTGCTGACCATTGTTGGCCCGGACAAAATCGGGCAGATGACAGATCTGATGCGAGACGGCCTGGCCACCGGCATCGATATGCAGGCCGTGAGTAAAATCGGTATCACCCTGGCGATCATCTACGGGGCAAGTGCTCTGTTCACCTTCGTGCAGCACTACATCATGGCAACCGTGACCCTGGGAACCTCCAGACGGATGCGTGGGGACCTGTCCAGAAAAATCAATCAGGTTCCCATGAGCTATTTTAACAGAACCGCCCAGGGCGATGTGCTGAGCCGGATCACAAACGATGTGCAGACCCTCCAGCAGGGTTTGGCCAACAGCTTGCCCGGCATCATCAGCGCCTCTGCCCAGTTCGTTGGATGCATCATTATGATGTTTGTCACGGAATGGAGAATGGCTCTGTGTGTGGTTGTGGTCACCTTCCTGGGTGTGATGCTCCTGATGTTGGTGATGACCCATTCCCAGAAGTATTTCGTTGCAAGGCAGGAGCACCTGGGCACCTTGAATGGATTTGTTGAGGAAATGTATTCCGGCCATGAGGTGCTTCGGATTTCCTGCGCAGGCAGAAAAGTCAATGAGCAGTTTCTGAAGTTCAATCAGGCCGTCTATGATGCCAACTGGAAATCCCAATTCCTGTCCGGCATTATGCAGCCCCTCATGAATGTCATTGGCAATATCGGCTATGTGGTGGTCTGCGTGGTAGGTGCGGCTTTGGCTATGAATGGCTCCATTGCCTTTGGCGTGATTGTATCTTTCATTCTCTATGTCCGTCTTTTTACTGCGCCACTGACCCAGATTGCACAGGGTATGACCAACCTCCAGACGGCTTCCGCCTCCGCTACCAGAATCTTTGAGTTTTTGGAGACAGAGGAGCTGTCCGACGAGAGTGATAAGAAGGATACGCTGGAAGCCGTAAAGGGAGAAGTGTCCTTTGACCATGTCCACTTCAGCTATCCCGAAACCCCGGACAAGGTGATTATCAATGACTTCTCCACCCATGTGAAGCCCGGCCAGAAGGTTGCCATCGTCGGCCCCACCGGTGCGGGCAAGACCACCATGGTCAACCTGCTGATGCGGTTTTTTGAAATCAACAGCGGTTCCATTTCCATTGACGGCGTGCCCACTTCTCAGCTCAAGCGGGAAAACATCCACGAGCTGTTCAGCATGGTGCTCCAGGACACCTGGCTCTTTGAGGGTACCGTCCGGGAGAACCTGGTGTACAACATGGAGGGGATCTCCGATGAGGATTTGGAGCGGGTCTGCAAGGCCTGCGGCCTGTCCCACTTTGTCCATTCTCTGCCCCATGGGTTTGATACGGAGCTTTCCGACAGCACCACCATTTCAGCGGGCCAGAAACAGCTGCTCACCATCGCCCGGGCCATGCTGCAAAACAGCCCCATGCTGATTCTGGACGAAGCCACATCCTCTGTGGACACCAGAACCGAGGCCATTATTCAAAGGGCCATGGATGAGCTTACGAAGGGCAGAACCAGCTTCGTGATTGCCCACCGCCTTTCTACCATTAAGAACGCAGACATGATTCTGGTGATGAAAGACGGCGATGTCATCGAGAGCGGCAATCATCAGGAGCTGATGGACAAGGGCGGCTTCTACTGCGACCTGTACAACAGCCAGTTCGATCAGGCAGTTTAACGAGGAGGTGCGGATATGAATGTGCGATATATTGCCATTGAAAGAGAATACGGCAGTGCCGGAACCAAAATTGCCCAGGAGGCTTCCCGACTGTGTGGAGTACCAAACTATGGCCGGGAAATTATGCAGGCCGTGGCAAAGGAACAGAATGTATCGGAAAAGGTCCTGGAGGAATATGAAGAAAGCGTATCCAGCAGTTTCCTTTATTCTCTCTTTGTGATGAGCCAGTCTCAGACAGCCGACCCGGATCTTTTGTCTCAGGAGGCAAAGCTCTATGTGGCGGAGACCCGTGTGATTAAGAACATGGCGGACAACGGTCCCGCAATCTTTGTAGGGCACTGCGCCTGTCATGCTCTGAAAGACCAGGAGGGCGTTGTGCGGGTGTTCATCCACGGAACCGATGAGGACAAGAGACGAAGAGTGATTGAGGATTACGGGATTCCCGAAGGGGAGGCCGCTGCCACCTTCCGAAGATACAACAAAAAGCGTGCCAATTATTACGCCTTCTGCACCCAGAAGAAATGGAATGACCTGAAAAACTATGACATGGTTCTGGACAGCTCCAGTCTGGGCATTGAGGGATGCGCCAGAGTGCTGGCAGCCTTGTTTCAGAAGTAAGAAGTCGTCAACCAAATAACAGAAAGACCATGGAAACCAGTTCATACATAGGTTCCATGGTCTTTCTTTGTATCAGGTTTGGGACACAAAAGACAATGCCTGCCGCAGATGCAGCAGGCATTGTTTCCTTTGATTATCGGCTTCCCTTGTCGTATGGGATACCCTCGGCCTTGGGGGCGCGGGATTTCTTGGAGGTGAAAGCCAGAACCAGCATGGATGCCACGAAGGGCATCATGTTGTAGATTTCCTTGGGCCAATGCAGAGAGGCCAGGAAGGGGATGGAGTCAAAGATGTTTGCCATGGCACGGAACACCGCGAAAAACACAGAGGCCAGAGCAATATTCAGAGGCTTCCACTGGCCGAAGATCATGACTGCCAGAGCCAGGAAGCCCATACCGGCCACGCCCTGCTCAAAGTTCCAGTCGCCAACTGCGGGGACCACATAGGCCATACCGCCGATGCCGCCCAGGACACCGGACAGGAGAACACCGGCCCAGCGCATCTTGTACACGTTGATGCCCACGGAGTCCGCAGCCTGGGGATGCTCACCGCAGGCCATGAGGCGCATACCAAAGCGGGACTTGTACAGGATGTACCAGGAGGCAGCCAGAATCACCAGTCCCAGTACGAAGAACCAGTTGATGGTCAGAGGTCCGATCTGGAAGGAGAAGTCATTGGAGTTAAAGACTGCGTTGGCATTGGAGCTGTAGGTGATCTTGGGGGAGTCGTTGCCGTTGACTCGCTTGGCAACCACCATGGCAACCGCAGTTGCCAGCAGATTCAGAGCGGTACCGCCAATGGTCTGGTCTGCCTTCAGATTGATGGCAGAGAAGGCCAGCAGGGAGGAGTACAAAGCACCTGCAATCCCGGCACAGAGGATGGTGATGATGACACCCAGAAAGGGATTGACCCCGGCGGCATTGAGCACATTGATCATAATGACGCCCATGAGGGCACCAATGACCATGATACCTTCCAGAGCAATATTGATTACGCCGGAGCGCTCAGCAAACATACCGCCCAGAGCAACCAGCATGAGAACACAGGAATAAAGAAGGGTGTATTTCAGAAGCAGCCACATTACGCATCGGCCTCCTTTCCGTTGTCATTGGAAGTGGATTTGACGGCCTTGGGCTTTCTGGTAAAGAGCTTCATAATACGGCCCTTGAACAGAAGACTGAAGGCACACAGATAGATCACCACGCCGGAGATGATATCGGCAACCTCACTGGGGAAGAGCTTTGCGGTCATAAAGCCGCCGCCGGTGGTGATATGGGAGATAAAGGCGGCAGAGAAAATGGTGCCGATGGGATTGGAAGAGGCCAGCAGGGCAACAGAAATACCGTTAAAGCCGGTAGCCGGAAGGATGGTAGAGACCAGAGGCTCCCACTCCTTGCTGCCGGACAGATAGAACAGACCGGCACCGAAGCCAGCCAAAGCGCCGGCAATGCTCATAGACAGCACAATGTTCTTCTTCTCGTTGATACCGGCGTACCGGGCGGCTTCCTTGTTATGGCCGCAGGCCTTCAGCTCATAGCCGAAGGTGGTCTTGTTAATCATGATCCAAACAAGAATGGCCACGGCAATGGCAATAAAGATGCCGATGGAGGGCTCGAACATACCGCCAAAGTAGTCCTTGCCACCTGACTTGATATTGAAGGTAGGAAGCAGGGAATCAGGAGAGGCCTGCTTCAAGGTGTAGGTTTTGGTTGTGTTGGAGTTAAACATGGGACCGGTGCCGCCCTGATAAATCATGGTATTGACGGCATACAGACCGATCCAGTTGAACATGATGGAGGTAATGACCTCGTTGACATTGAGAAACGCCTTGAAGAATCCGGGAATGGCACCCCAGATGGCACCGCCCAGGGTGGCAGCCAGCAGACACACCCACCAAGGGGCTTTCAGAATGATGGCACAGTACAGGGCGCAGAAGGCACCTACCGTGTACTGACCGGCAGCACCGATGTTGAACAGGCCGGTCTTAAAAGCAAAGGCCACGGAAAGACCGGTCATAATGAGGGGGGCGGCCTGAAGGATCTCCATGCGCACGCCCATACCCATGGTATTTGCGGTTTTGAAGAAGCCGCCCTGCAAGATGGCCTTAAAGCCCTGCTCCCAGGTAATTTTGATCAGCTCACCAAAGGAAACGGAACCGCCGCCCTGGGCGATGGTGATACCGCCCAGAATCAAAAGGGCGATAAAGCCGACAAAAAGACCGATGACAACACATGCAAGCGAGGCAAGGAATGTGGTCATGGAAGCAGTCGTCTTTTGCAGCAGGGGGCTGCTCGGTTTGTTTTGTTTACTCATAACTGGCCTCCTTACTCCTTCCGTGCGGCGCCGGCCATATACAGGCCCAAAGTCTGCACATCGGTGGCCTTGGGGTCAAACTCGCCCACAATTTCACCTTCATACATGACCAGGATCCGGTCGGACAGATTCATAACTTCATCCAGCTCCAGAGAGACCAGCAAGACAGCCTTGCCGGCATCCCGCTGAGCAATAAGCTGCTTGTGGATGTATTCAATGGCGCCAACATCCAGGCCACGGGTGGGCTGCACCGCAACCAGAAGTTCAGGGCCCCGGTCGATTTCACGGGCAATGATGGCCTTCTGCTGGTTACCGCCGGACATGCTCCGGGCGATGGTGGTGGCACCCTGACCGGAACGGACATCATACTGCTCAATGAGAGCGTTCGCATAGTCCCGGACGGCCCGGCTCTTGATAAAGCCGCCAGCCTGGAACCGTTTGGACCAGTAGGTTTGCAGAACCATGTTGTCCTCCAGGGTATAGTCCAGCACCAGACCGTGCTTATGCCGGTCCTCAGGGATGTGGCTCATGCCCATCTTACTGCGGGCACGGATGGAAGCTTTGGTAATATCCTTACCGCAGAGCTTCACGCTGCCGGAAACCACCTTGTCCAGCCCGGTAATGGCATGGACAAACTCAGTCTGACCGTTGCCCTCAATACCGGCCAAACAGACGATTTCACCTTGACGCACCGTGAGGGAAGCGTTCTTGACGGCGTTGTTTTTGTGTACATGAGAGGCAACCGTCAGATTGTTGACCTCTAGCACCACATCGCCGGGGACTTTGTCGCTCTTCTGGGCGGTGAGCTGCACATCACGGCCCACCATGAGGCGGGACATTTCTTCCACAGAGGTGGGAGCCACATCCACGGTTCCGGTGCATTTGCCCTTGCGCAGGACGGTGCAGCGGTCGGCCACGGCCTTGATTTCAGCCAGCTTGTGGGTAATGAAGAGGATGGACTTTCCCTCTTCCTTGAAGCTGCGCATGATATCCATAAGCTCATCAATTTCCTGTGGGGTCAGAACGGCAGTGGGCTCGTCAAAGATCAGAATTTCATTGTCCCGATAGAGCATCTTCAGAATTTCCACACGCTGCTGCATACCCACAGAGATATCTTCCACCTTTGCGTCAGGATCTACTTTGAGACCGTAGCGATTGGACAGAGCGACAACCTTTTTTCGGGCGGTGGCACGATCCACCATGGGGCCCTTGCAGGGCTCGGCACCCAGAATGATATTGTCCAGAACGGTAAAGCACTCTACAAGCTTAAAATGCTGATGCACCATACCGATACGCAGTGCTGTGGCATCATTGGGGTTCTTGATGGACACAACCTGACCGTCCTTCTTGATCACACCAGCTTCCGGCTGGTACAGACCGAACAGGACGCTCATGAGGGTGGATTTACCGGCACCGTTTTCGCCAAGCAGTGCATGAATTTCACCCCGCTTCAGCTGCAGGGTGATGTTATCGTTGGCTTTGATTCCGGGGAATTCCTTGGTTATGTTCAGCATCTCAATTACATAATCTTCCATGAGGTCACTCCCTTATACGTCGTTTTTTGCTGTCTTACTATTATAACGGAAAATCCGTCGAATTACAATAGAAATATGAAAAAGGAAATCACTTCATAAATGAATGAAAAATGGTTGCAGTGGATATTCCAGGGAATATGCGCAAAAATCCCCCCGGAAGATCCGGGGGGATGGACAGCTATGTAATTAGCCGATGTTGTTCACAGTGGTGAACTCAGAAACGGTGGGCATTACCTTAGCGTCGCTGGAGTTGTCAACGGTGGTAGTGCCGTTCTTGATGGCTTCCTTCACAGTCTCGTACTGCTCGGTGGTGAAGTTAGCAAACTTCCAGGAAGTCTCAGCGGTGGGCAGGCCGACATAGTCGCCTTCCTTCAGGCCGAAGTTGGTGACCTTGCCGCCGTAGTTGGACCAGTTGCCATTGTTCAGCTCGTCCAGAACGGTCTCGGTGACGTTCTGCAGGCCCTTCATGGCGGAGGTCACAAACAGCTCGGACAGGTGAGCCTGATCAACGTCAACACCGATGACCTTGCCGTTGTTCTTGCCGGCAGCCTCCAGAGCGGAGGTGTAGATGCCGCCGCCGCAGGCGAAGACGATCTCGGTGCCGGCCTGATACCAGCCTTCCATCTTAGCAGTCACTTCGGGAGTGCCCTTGAAGTCGCCGCCGTAGGTGTAGTTGATCTCGATCTTGGTGTTGGTCTCCTTGGCAGCTGCATCAGCGCCCTGGATGAAGCCGTAGCCGTAACGGATAACAGCGGGAACGGCCATGCCGCCCAGGAAGCCCAGCTTGGTGTAGCCGTCCTTCACAGCAGCGTAACCGGCCAGATAACCAGCCTGCTCCTCGGAGAAGGTCATGCAGGCAACATTGGAGGCAGGCTCCTCGAAGGTCTGGAAGTCCATGGTCAGGTCGCCGCTGCCAACGTCAACAGCGATGAAGTAGACATCGGGGTACTCCTTCTGAACGGTCAGGATGGTTGAGCCGAACAAGTAGCCGGGCATAACAATGACGTTTGCGCCCTCGTTGATGGCCTGGCCAACGGACATCACACGAGCGTCGGTGGAGTCCTCGCTGGGCTGATAGTAGGTGTACTCAATGTTGTGAGCCTCACACCAAGCCTTGGTGCCCTGCCAGCAAGCCTGGTTGAAAGACTCGTCGTCGATGGTACCCACGTCGGTAACCAGAGCGACCTTCTTTACAACGGCAGCGTCAACAGGCATCTCGGTGGTCTCGCCAGTAGCGGTCTCACCGGTGGACTCAGAGGATTTGGTCTCGGTTGCGTCGGTCTTGGCAGTGGTGGTCTCGCCAGAGTCATTGCTCTTGCCGCAGCCTGCAAACAGGCCGGTGACCATCATAGCAGCCAAAAGCAGTGCGATGATTTTCTTCATTTTGTTTACCTCCAAATATAATTGATATTGGACACGAACAGCACGGACGAATCCATGCTGTGTCTCTTCTTTTACCACATTTTCACTAAAAAATCAACCGTTTAATCAATCTTTGTATACAATGACCAACAAACGGGATCATTTTAGAAAAAAACTGTTACTTCATATGTTCTTTCGCGGAAAAACTATAGGGCAGCAGTTCCTCCAACGTGTGGGTTTCAAAGGAACCCTGGGGACCGCCCATATAGATCTGGAAAGCGTTGTCGCAGAATTCCCGCATGACCTGACGGCAGACGCCGCAGGGAGGGAAGGTGCCGGAGAGCACGCCGCCTTTACCGCCTACCACTGCAATGGCGACAAAATCCCGCTTTCCGTCATAGACGGCTTTGAAAAAAGCGGTGCGCTCTGCGCAGATGGTGGGGGTGTAGGAAGCGTTTTCAATGTTGCAGCCCTGATAAACAGAGCCATCTGCGCAAAGAAGCGCAGCTCCAACCTGATAGCCGGAATAGGGGGCATAGGCTTTCTTCATGGCCTCTATCGCCAAAGAGACAAGAGCTTCTGGTTTCATGGAAATCCTCCTTGATTGCATGTGTATAACACACAGGATGTAGATCGGGAAAAAGCGGGGCTATCTCAGCAAACTTGAGATAGCCCCGGCCGGGAACTTAGAAAATTTGGTCTGCAAAGCTCTTGCCCGGGGTGTCATAGTCCACCTGCAAAAGCTCGGCAACCGTGGCGGCGATGTCCGCAAAGCTGCGCCGGGTACCCAGATTCACGGGCTTCACCCTCTGCCCCAGAACCAGCAGGGGTACATACTCCCGGGTGTGGTCCGTGGTGGCGGTATAGCAGGGATCACAGCCGTGGTCCGCGGTGATCATCACCACATCATCAGGCCCCAGCTTCTCCAGAAAAGAGGGAAGCCAGGTGTCAAACTCCGTCAGGGCCTTTGCATAGCCGTCAGGATTTCTCCGGTGGCCATAGAGCATATCAAAGTCCACCAGATTCACGAAGCACAGACCGTGGAAGTCCTTCTGCCCATAGCCCAGAGTTTTCTGGAGGCCGTCGGTGTTGCCCTTGGTATAGACCTGCTCCGTAGTGCCCTGGTGGGCAAAGATATCATAAATCTTGCCCACGGCAATGGAGTCCATCCCCTGAGCCTTAATGGCATCCAAAAGGGTCTGCTTGGGAGGCTCCAGAGAAAAGTCGTGTCGATTGCTGGTGCGGGTGAACCCGGTTTCCGCCGTGCCCACAAAGGGTCGGGCGATGACTCGGCCCACACCGTGCTTCCCCCGAAGGATCTCTCTGGCTTTCCGGCAGGCCTCATAGAGCTCTTCCAGAGGAACCAGCTCCTCATGGGCTGCAATCTGAAACACAGAGTCGGCAGAGGTATAGACGATCCATTTTCCGGTCTGCAGGTGCTCTTTGCCATAGTCCCGGATCACATCGGTGCCGGAGTAGGGAAGGTTGCACAGGCAGCCCCGGCCTGTGGCCTTTTCAAAGGCATCCAGTACCTCAGCAGGAAAGCCCTGGGGATAGGTGGGCAGAGGGTTGGGGGAGACCACACCGGCGATTTCCCAGTGGCCGATGGTGGTATCCTTTCCCATGGAGGCTTCTGCCAGCCGGGCCACGGCACCACGGGGGCAGTCGGTGGTGCCCAGGAAGGACAGACCCTCAATATTGCCCAGACCCTGGGAAATCATATTGGGAATGTGCAGCTCCTTGGAAGAAGCGCAGGAACGCAGCGTATTGACGCCCACATCCCCAAAGGCTTCGCTGTCCGGCATAGCACCGGCACCGCAGGAGTCCAGCACGATCAAAAATACACGTTTCATAGAAAATCACCTCATTTATGGAACTGACTTACAACAGGACGATGTCACCATCCACAAAGCCGACGCCCAGAGCGATGGTAGAACGCAGAATCTCCCGGTACTGACCATGAGAGAGATAGGTCCGGATCCGGGAAATCACATCTTCCAGGACCTCTTCCCAGCCTGTTTCGGCAATCCAGCACAGAGGGGTCTCCCGGTTGGTGAACACTTCGTCTCCGGCCCAGTCCTCGCTGACCGGGTCAAAAGAGCCGGTTCCCACCAACTCCACGGACCAGGTGTTTTCATCGTCCTCGTAGAGATTAAAGTGAAAGGCTACAATGTCCTCCGGCAGTTCCTGAGCCAGGGTTTCATCCAGCCAGGCGGAAAACACTTCGTAATCCATCAGACATTCTCCATCTTGACGGCCACTTCCAGAGCAACCTTCATCATGTCGGTGAACGCGACCTGACGCTGCTCGGAGGTGGTCTCTTCGCCGGTGAGCACATTGTCGGAGATGGTGCAGATGCACAGACCACGCTTGCCGTACCGGGCTGCATTCATGTACAGAGCGGCGGCCTCCATTTCCAGGGCCATAACACCCATTTTTTTCAGGCCGTATACAGAATCCAGACCGGCAGGTACGTCCACATGGTCTCCGTAGAATACATCGGAAGAGTTTACATTGCCCACATGGTACTTGCAGCCCAGCTCTTTGGCAGATTCCACTGCGGCGCTGAGAAGATCGTAGGAAGCAATGGGGGCAAAGGTGCCGGGCAGATGGAACTGGCTGGCCCAGTTGGAATCGGTGCAGGCACCCTGGGCAATGACCAGGTCATAGACATTGATGTGCTCCTGGATGGAACCGGCGGAGCCCACACGGATGATGTTCTCCACACCGTAGCCGTTGAACAGCTCGTGACTGTAGATGCCGATGGCGGGCATACCCATGCCGGAGGCCATGACGGAGACCTTCACGCCCTTGTAGTACCCGGTGTAGCCCTGAACGCCACGGACATTGTTCACCAGAACAGGGTTTTCCAGGAAGGTTTCCGCAATGAACTTGGAACGCAGGGGGTCGCCGGGCATCAGCACGGTCTTACCGAAATCGCCCAGTTTGGCACTGATGTGAGGGGTAGGGATATTCAGCATAAGAGATTCCTCCTAAAGTATGAAAATAGTGTGAGTTGGCTTAGTAAGAGCCGTCGTCTTTGGCCTTCTGGCCTGCTTCCATGGCCTTGACCAGCTTTACCACCCGGGAGGTGCCCAGACGGGAGGCACCAAGCGCCAGAAACTTGTCTGCGTCTTCCAGGCTGGAAATACCGCCGGCGGCCTTGATTTTTACATTGGGGCCCACATTGGCAGCGAAAAGCTCGACGTCGTGGAACGTGGCACCTGCCTTGGAAAAGCCGGTGGAGGTCTTGATGTAGTCTGCGCCGGAGCGGGTGACCACATGGCACAGCTCCACCTTCTCCTCATCGGTGAGAAGACAGGTTTCAATGATGACCTTCAAAAGTCTGCCCTTGCAGGCCTCCTTGATGGCCCGGATTTCCTCTTCCACCAGGTCGAATCTGCGGTCCTTCACCCAGCCCAGATTGATGACCATGTCCACCTCGTCTGCGCCGTTGTCCACGGCATCGGCGGCCATGAAGCATTTGGCGGCGGTGGTGTCGTAGCCGTTGGGGAAGCCGATTACAGTGCAGATCGGCAGACGGTCGCCCACATACTCCTTGGCCTGCTTGACATAGGAGGCGGGGATGCAGGCGGATGCGGCATGATATTTGATGCCGTCATCACAAATGAGCTTGATTTCGTCCCAGGTAGCAGTCTGAGACAGGAGGGTATGGTCGCATTTTGCGAGAAGTTCCTGAATGTTCATATGTCATTACCTCGTTTCAACATAAAATAGGCAGATGGATCAGTTGCTGCCGTGAAGCTTGATTTTCCGGTGCTCCCGAATGCCCCGAATCCAGCATTTGTGGCACATGGCAATATAGCTGTCATTTCCACCCAGAAGGAGCTGCTGGCCTTCGGTGACAATATAGCCCTCGTGATCGATCCGGGCATTGACCGTGGCTTTGGCGCCGCAGTCACAGATGGTTTTGATCTCCTGAATGGTGTCCGCCACCTCAAACAGACGGCGGCTGCCTGCAAAGAGCTGAGCCTGAAAATCGGTGCGAAGACCAAAACAGATCACAGGGACATTGTGCTCATCCACAATGGAGCGAAGCTCGTCCACCTGCTGGGGCTCCAGAAACTGACATTCGTCCACAATCACCACATTGCAGGAGCCGGCCTGGGTCTTTTCATACAGCTCCAGAATATTCTGGCTGGGAGGAATGATGACCACCTTTGCCTCCAGACCGATGCGGCTGCGCAGAATATCCACTCCGTCCCGATGATCGGCGCTGGGCTTAATGAGCCAGACCCGCAGGTCGTTTTCTTCATAGTTATACTTGGTGATGAGGGCCTGTGCCGTTTTGGATGAGCCCATGGCACCATATTTAAAATAAAGTTTTGCCATAATTATCCTCCGCTGGGTCTAGGACCGCATTTTGAGTCTCCATCCTATTATAATCGAAATTTCTGCGCCTTGCAAGGGAAAGAAGTAAGATACCGGAGACTTTTTCAATGAGATTGATATTGATGCACAAAAAATCAAAAAGTAGTGGTAAATTTTAGTGGAATTTGATATAATGGGAGAAAATCAGGCCATGAGGCCGGAATTTTGGGAGGGCATATGGATACCATTCAATACAAGCAGTATTTATCGCTTCTGGAGCGGGAACTGATTCCGGCGATGGGATGCACGGAGCCCATTGCGTTGGCTTACTGCGCAGCCTCAGCTCTGGAGGCCGCAAAGCCTCATATCTTTCAGAAGCTCACAAAGGTGGATGTCATTGTCAGCGGCAACATCATCAAAAATGTAAAAAGTGTCATCGTTCCCAACACAGAGGGACAGCGGGGCATTGAAACCGCTGTGGCAGCCGGTCTGGTGTCCGGCAACGCAAGCAAGCGGCTGGAGGTGCTGACCAGCCTCACTGCGCAGCAGCACACCGCTATGCGGCAGCTGCTGGACCGAAAGATCATCAAGGTGGTTCCTGCGGATAATGACGCGGTGCTCTATGTGGAGATCCTTCTGACCTTTGAAGATGGCACTGCCAGAGCTGTTTTGGAGGGGACTCACACCGGCCTGACCCGTCTGGAACGGGACGGAGAAGTGCTGCAATCCGCAGAGGCCACCAAAATTGCCCAGACGGAAAAGCCGGCCCTCTCGGTAAAAGATATTTTTGATTTTGCGGAAATGGCAGATCCCGCAGACCTGGAGCCTCTGGTGGGGCGTCAGATCGACTGCAACCTGGCCATTGCGGAAAAAGGAATCTCAGAGGACTGGGGCGCCAATGTGGGAAAAACACTGCTGGAGGTCCATGGCGGGGATATCCGCTCTCAGGCCCGGGCCTACGCAGCGGCTGGCTCCGATGCCAGAATGAGTGGCTGTGAGATGCCTGTGATTATTGTTTCCGGCAGCGGAAACCAGGGAATTACAGCTTCCGTTCCCGTGGCGGTCTATGCCAAGCATCTGGGTGTGGACCGTGCCACCCTTTTGCGGGCGGTGGCGCTGTCCGACCTTGTGACCATTCATCAGAAGTCCGGCATTGGCAGCCTGTCCGCTTTCTGCGGTGCGGTGTGTGCTGGATGCGGCGCAGGAGCCGGCATTGCCTATCTGTATACCCGGGACTATGAGGCGGTGGCCCATACCATTGTGAATGCCCTGGCTGTCATTTCCGGCATGGTTTGTGACGGGGCCAAGCCCTCCTGTGCGGCCAAGATCGCTGCCTCTTTGGATGCAGGCGTTTTGGGCTTCGAGTTGTATCGGCATGGACAGCAGTTTATGGATGGCGATGGAATCGTTTGCAAGGGTGTGGATGACACCATCGGAAATGTGGGCCGTATGGCGAAAAACGGCATGCGTGAGACAGACAAGGTGATTCTGAACATCATGTGCGGCTGTTAAGAATAAGGGGGTTGTTTTTGGCAAATGCCACAAACACCCCCTTCTTTTCCGCAGATCATACTTGGGCAAAGTCACGGGAATTCGACACGGTCCGACACCAATCGACGAAAACACCTGAAATATGATACGATAAATCATCATTAGTTCCGCTGATTAAAAAAATGTCGAATATTTTAGGGTGAAAATAATGAAAATTACCTTGCAAAACATGAGAGTTTGTGATAATTTAGAGTTGTCGCAGCGCCGGTCATTGCGGATTGACAGAAGGTGCTGTCTAAACTAAATGGAGGAGAGGTATTCTATGGAGAATCGGATTCGGGTACTGATCGCAGATGGCGATGAGTCTTTTTGCGATCGACTAAAAAGCGCCTTAATACGGATTGGCGCCTATGAGGTGGTCGGCAGGGCTGCTGATGGAGAGGAAGCGGTCCGCCTTTTGCGAGAGAGCAAGCCGGATGTTATGGTGCTGGACCTGATGCTGGCCAAACGCGACGGCATCAGTGTGCTGAAAGCGGCAAGAGAAATGGACAAGCAGCCTGTGGCTGTGGTGACCTCCGGACTTGTAACGGACTATGTGGCAACAACGGTATCGAATCTGGGTGTTCAGTATGTGATGCTGAAGCCCTGTGATATGGAGGCTCTGGTGGAACGGATGGAGGAGATCCGTGCCATTCAGTCTTCCAGAAGACTTCAGGTGGTGCGCAAGCCCCAGCAGGCAGAGGCCAATGTGGAGACTATGGTGACCAATATCATTCATGAAATTGGAGTGCCTGCCCACATCAAGGGCTATCAGTATTTGCGTGAGGCCATTATCATTGCGGTGCAGGACATGGATGTGATCAACGCCATTACCAAGGTGCTCTATCCCCAGGTAGCAAAGGCCTTCGGGACCACTCCTTCCAGAGTGGAAAGGGCCATCCGCCATGCCATCGAGGTGGCCTGGGATCGGGGCGATCTGGACACCTTGCAGCGCTTTTTCGGGTACACAGTCAGCAATACCAAAGGCAAGCCTACCAACAGTGAATTTATTGCCCTTATTGCGGACAAGCTGCAGTTGCAGCTCAAAACCATGGATGCAGCACAATAAAAACGGCCCCCGCCGCATGGATTTGCGGCGGGGGCATTTTGAAATGAAACTGACTGCTGCAAACAGGCAAGAGTCTGGTAAAAGCGGGGAAATCTGTCAGATTCCCTTGTGCAGCAGATCCACAAAGGACTTGGGATCGGTGGATTTGAAATAAGCAGAGCCTGCCACCAGCACATTGGCTCCGTTTTCTACACAGGTTCGGAAGGTTTCGGCGCCAACGCCGCCGTCTACCTCCAGCTCGCAGTCCAGATTGCGGTCTTTGATATAGTTGGCAATGGTGCGCAGCTTGGGCATCATGTCGGCCATAAATTTCTGACCTCCGAAGCCGGGCTCCACCGTCATGACCAGAACCATGGAGCACAGCTCCAGATAGGGAAGAACGGCCTGTGCAGGGGTGCCGGGCTTCACGCTGATGGCGGGACGCACCCCCAGCTCCCTGGTAAGCTCCAGGGCTTTGCGGATGTTTTCGGGGGTGTCGGACTCAACGTGAAAGGTGAGAATATTGGCGCCTGCCTTGCAGAATGCCTCCGTGTAGCGCAGGGGGCGATCAATCATCAAATGAACATCCAGGGGGATGGCGGATACCTTGGCCACGGCGGCTACCACGGGAATACCGATGCTGATGTTTGGCACAAACTGACCGTCCATAATATCCACATGGACATAATCTGCACCGTTTTCCGTCATGGAGTGAATTTCCTGGGCCAGATTGGCGAAATCCGCCGACAGGATGGATGGGGCTACCTTGATCATAACAACAAGACCTCCGATAAATTTTCAAATATTTCCCATGCACCCACAGACTTTTTGGGGCATAGGAATGATTGTGTGTTTTCCGCCTCCCGGCTGCGCAGACCGCACACGGAAAAAAATTCCTGGGATGATCTCTGCTTTTGGGGACAAACTATCTGCGAACCCAATACAAAAGGAGGCGTTACGATGAACTGTAACTGTCATGAAAACAAAGCCATTGAATGTACGGTTTCTGCCTGCGCACACCACTGTCAGGGTGCCAACTACTGCTCGCTGGATAAGATCAAGGTGGGCACTCACGAAGCGAATCCCACCATGGACAAGTGCACCGACTGCTTGTCCTTCCTCAAAAAGTAAGGGATTTTCTGACCTGCCGGACTTTTTCGGCAGGTCCTTTTAATATCCGGCCTCCCGGGCCAGAAGGGTTATGGCTTTTCTGGCGGATTCAAACTGCAATACCCGCAGGGCAGGGGAGCTGATGGAAAGGGAATCCACAGGCTCCAGATTAAAGACCCCGGAAAAGCCGGCATTTCGCAGGGCTTTGAAAATTTCACTCCAGGGAAGGGTTCCGTGGCCGGGAAATAGGTGCAGATCCTCATACACCGGGCCGATCAGCCCCAGATTGTCATTGAGATGCAGGACCTCCAGATAGGGGCCGTAGTCCTGAATCATCTGAGGGACACTCTGGCCTGCGATGTTGGCGTGTCCTGTGTCCAGACAGAGTTTCACATAAGGGCTGTGGATACCTTCTGCCAGCTCGTACATATCGGCCCCGGAGGTGTAGACAAAGGGAGGATCCTGAGGCCGCCGCACCCGTCGATAATCGAAGGTGTTCTCAATGCATGCGGTGACGCCGTTTTCCTCCAGCAGGGGAAGAAGCTGCGTGAACCAGCGGATATTCCAATCCGTGACCCGCCTTCTCGCGGCCTGATCTTCCGTGGGAAAAAAATAAAGGGGGGCATGGAACACCAGCTTGTGACATCCCAGCATCCGGCAGGCCGCAATGGTCCTGGCGTAGACAGGGAAGGGAGCTTCAAAAGAAAAATCCTCCGCAATGGCCTGCTCCCAGGAGGCATGGGCCTGGGTGACCCGAAGGCCCCGCCGGGTTAAGTCCTCCCCAAGGGCGCTGACCCAGGAGACCCAGCGGTCGCTTTTTAAGGGGGAGTCCGCGGGACGGCTGAATACACTCAGGGGAAAGTCCACATTCCGGAATCTGGCCTGGGTAATGGTATCCAGGGCTTCCGGGAGGGAAACGGTCCGCAGAAGGCCTGCAACTGAGGTGCTGACTGTGATCTCCAAAAAAACACTTCCATTTTCACGCTGTTTCCAGTATAATGTACCCCAATACCGGAACTGCATCTGTATTTTAGTTTATAGTATATGCGATTCTGGTAAAAAACGCAAGCCCTCACAGGAACGGGAGGAAGGAAGATATGCAGCGACAAGTGAAACACCGGGGCTTGGCCAGAATTCTGGATCTGATTCAAAGCCTATTCGGACGTGATGTGCCGGTTTATGCGGCCAATGCGGCCTATTTTATCATTTTGGCAGTGTTCCCAATGACAATGCTGATTTTGAATCTGCTGAGTTACACCACCATGAGCAGCGGAAGCCTTTTAGATCTGCTGGCAACGGTGGTGCCGGAGGCGCTGATGCCTTTGGTTACCCGAATTCTTAGTGAAATGTTTCAAAGCTCCTCTACCACCCTGGTTTCTGTGTCTGCCTTGGCAGCACTCTGGGCCGCGTCCAGGGGTGTGTTTGGCATCCTTGTGGGGCTCAACCGTGTCTATGGCGTAACCGAAGATCGTGGCTATGTGTATACAAGACTTCTGAGTCTGGTGTATACATTCCTGTTTCTGGTGGTACTGATTTTGACACTGGCCCTTCATGTCTTTGGACAGACGATTATGGCCCAGCTGCCCCAAAGCGACAATCCCATGTTCCGGCTGGTGAAGAATGTGATCACCAATCGGTATTTGGTGCTGCTTGTGATTCAAAGTGCATTGTTTTTGGCCATGTATATGTTTCTTCCCAATCGGCGCAATAAGCTGCTGCCCACCCTTCCCGGAGCGCTTTTGGCGTCTCTGGGCTGGCAGCTGTTTTCCAATTTCTTTTCCATGTATGCCGAACGCTTCAGCAACTATGATACGGTGTACGGAGGCTTGTCTGTGGTAGCAATGGCCATGATGTGGCTCTATATTTGTGTGGCTATTTTGTTCTATTGCGGTGCCATTAACAAGTACCTGTGCGATATTGGGTATGAACTGCGCATCCACCGACAGAAAAAAACAAAAGAGGATGAGGAAAATTAGAGAAGCTTTATACTCTGTTCACAATTTCTCCCTACAATGAAGAAGGGAGGGGATTTCTTGTTTGGATTTGTAACGGCCAGCATGGAAGAGCTGACAAAAGAGCAGCGGCTGCGCTATCAAAGTTTCTACTGCGGTATCTGCAAAAGCATCGGTCGGGAGACAACGCAGCTCAGCCGCTTTTCCCTGAGCTATGATATGATCCTTTTGGCGCTGATCCTGTCTTCTCTGTATGAGCCGGAGGAGAACAGCAGCCGCGGCCGCTGTGTGGCTCATCCGCTGCACAGAAGGGAAAAGACAGAAAGCGCCGTCACGGAATATGCCGCAGATATGAATGTGGCACTGGCCTATTACAGTGCCGATGACCATTGGCGGGATTCTCACCGCCTGGATGCCTTCGCCCTGCGGAAAATCCTGTCGGGCCAGTATGAGAAGGTGGCGCAGCGGTATCCACGGCAGTGTGCGGCCATTGAAGAAAGCATCCGACAGCTGAGTGCGCTGGAGCGGGAAAAATGCCCCAACCCGGATCTTCCGGCCAACTGCTTTGGAAGGCTTATGGCAGAGATTTTTGACTGGAAAGAAGATGCCTGGGGGCCGTATCTCCGGGAGATGGCCTGGGCTTTGGGCCGGTTTATTTACTTTGTGGATGCAGTGGTAGACTATGAAAAAGATCGCAGGAAAGAACATTACAATCCCTTCCTGGCCATGGGCGGGGAGGCGGATTATCCCAGATGGGAAGAATATTTGGTAATGGAAATGGGGCGGTGTACCCATGCCTATGAAATGCTGCCCCTGGTGCAGGACAAGGCCCTGATGGACAATATCCTGTACAGCGGTGTGTGGCTTACATACAGACAAAAGAGAAAAAAGACGCAGGAAGAAGCGCAGGAGGACCCAACATGATAGAAGATCCCTACAAAGTCTTAGGACTGGAGCGGGGGGCCTCGGATGAAGAGGTCAAGAAAGCCTATCGCCGTCTGGCGAAAAAGTATCATCCCGATGCCAACCCTGGGGACCAGGCGGCAGCGGAAAAGATGCAGCAGATCAATGCTGCATATGAGCAGATCAAAAATCCCCAGAAGCAGACCGCAGGGTCTGCCTATTCCGGCCCCCAGGGCCAGAGCTATGGGGGCGGCGGTTACTATCAGGACCCCTTTGAGGAGATGTTCCGCCAGTGGCAGGCCCAGCAGGCCCGGCAGGCGCAGAGCCAGTTCCACTCCAATGAGGCCCAGGCGGCCTATCGCTATATTCAGTACAACCGCTATCAGGAGGCACTGAATGCACTGGCAGGGGTGCAGGTTGGTATGCGGGACGGTCAGTGGTATTATCTCAGCGCCATTGCCCATGAGGGCATGGGCAACCGGATCACGGCTTTGGAACATATGCGGCAGGCCGTGGCGAAGGAGCCGGGGAATCAGAACTACCGGGAGCTGCTGTATCGGATGGAGCAGGGGGGCACCACCTACCGCCAGCAGGCAGGAACCTACCGGGGCTTCGGGGGCAATCTGGATCTGTGCAGCTCCCTCTGTATGTGCTTAGGCCTTCAGTGGTGCTGCTGTAGATGTTAATGATGAATGGAGCTGTTTTGTGATTGGGCAGAACAGCTCTGTTTTTATGCTCTGTGGGGGATAGGGGCGGGCATTTTGGTGTGCTCCGTAAGGAAGTATTTCCCCAAAGGTCTTAGGAGCCTGCTCCCAACCACTGGCTGTGTATGGGGGATAAACAATGTGCCTGCAAAGAGAACGCAGAGTTTGAATATTGCTTTCAATCTTTATGGATGCTATAATCAAGGCAATCAGTAAAACTTGCACAGTGGAGGTATTGACAATATGGGTTATAAGATCAGAAAAGTTCAGGAGGGTGACCAGGTTGCTCTGGCTTATATTCAAACGGAAAGCTGGAAAGCCGCATTTAAGGAGATCCTCCCTGAAGAGACCTTGCAAAAAGCTACAGAGATAAATCGTGCCACAGCGATGTATCAGGGACTGCTGGACGAGCATATTGGCAATGGCTATCTCCTGGAAGTAAACGGCGCCCCTCACTGTATCGCCTGGTGGGATCAAGCCAGAGATGATGATATGCCCGATTATGCGGAGCTTATCTGCATCCACAGTCTGCAAGATAACTGGGGAAAAGGCTATGGAACAAAAATGATGGAAAAGGTATTGGGCGATATCAAAGACGCTGGATATACCAAGGTAATGCTGTGGGTGTTTACAGACAACAATAGAGCCAGAAAGTTTTATGAGGCGCAGGGCTTTGTTACATACGGAAAAACAAAGCCCTGTTTTGAAACACAGGAGATTTGCTACGAAAAAAATCTATAAATTCCAAATTTATCCGGTGGTGAAAAACAAAAAGGAATGTGGTGATTTCCCCAAATGGCTTCTTTTTTAGACAAAGTGGTGCAAGAGAAATTGACGAACATTCTCCCCTGTGATAAAATGGAGCAAAAAGGCGAAAGGAGCTTTTTTATCATGGGTAAGAATTGTCTGGAAGTCTGCGTAGACAGATTTGATTCTGCCATGGCAGCCATTCGCGGCGGTGCAGACCGATTAGAGCTGTGCGGCTGCCTGCTGGTGGGAGGAATCACCCCGGAGCTTGAGCTGCTGGAGCAGATTCGGCAGGTATCAGACATTGCCATTCGGTGTCTGATGCGGCCTCGGTTTGGAGATTTTCTCTATTCCAAAGAAGAAGTGGACCGAATGGCACGGCAGATCCGGCGTCTGAGCGAGGCTGGAGCGGACGGATTTGTAATCGGTTGTCTGGATGCAGAGGGCAATCTGGATCTGGAGCAGATGCGGCAGCTTGTGAAGGCAGCAAACGGAAAGGGGCTGACCCTTCATCGGGCCTTTGATGTGAGCCGGGATGGATTGGAGACGGCCAGACAGGCGGTGGAACTGGGAATTGATACCATTCTCACCAGCGGTCAGGCATCCAGCTGCTGGAAGGGCAGGGATTATATTGGCCGGCTTCTGGAAGAGGGGCTGCCTCTTACCATTATGCCCGGTGCCGGCGTCAATGCCAAGGTCATTGGGGACATGAAGCGGCTGTATCCCCTGACCACATTCCATATGAGCGGCAAAAAGACCCTAAACAGTGCCATGTCTTTCCGCAGAGAGGGCGTACCTATGGGCCTTCCCGGAATTGATGAATTTTCTGTCTGGCAGACGGACGAGGAACAGGTGCGACTGGCAAAACAGGTTTTGGAGGAGGACGGAACATGCTGAGTGAAAAACTGCGGCAATATGCTGCCGACTGTTGGGTAGAGAGAAAGAAAACATTAGGTACTCTTGGTCAGAGCCTTCAGCAGAAGCTGGATTGTATGACGGGAGATTCTCGTACATTGATGGAGTTGACTCTGGGGACCCTTCCCGCCTCTGATCTGGCTGAGGTCCCTGTGGAGACACTGGAGGAATATGTGTCCCATGGGCTGTACTTGCGCAGCAACAGCCCCTTCTGCCGGGAGATCCCGGAGGATATTTTCCTGCACTATGTATTTTATCCCAGAATCAATAACGAAGAGATTACGCCATGCCGGCCGTTTTTCTATAAGATGGTGGCACCGATTGTGGAAAACCTGCCTCTGGAAGAAGCCATCCTGGCGGTGAACCGCTGGTGTGCCAGTGAAATGACCTATGAATCCACCGACCCCAGAACCATAAGCCCCATGGGAGCGTATGGCTGCGGTCTGGGCCGCTGCGGGGAAGAGTCCACCTTCTGCGTGTCGGTGATGCGGGCCGTGGGCATTCCCACCCGGCAGATCTATACCCCCTGGTGGAGCCACTGTGATGACAACCACGCCTGGGTGGAAGTCTATGTGAATGGTGACTGGCATTTCTTTGGAGCCAGCGAGCCGGAGCCTGTGCTGGATCGGGGATGGTTCCCCAGTGCAGCCAGCCGCGCTATGGCCATTTGCAGCCGTGTGTTCTGCGACTATCGGGCAGAGGGACTGGAGTCTGAGACCATTCTGGGGCAGCAGGACTGCTGCATTCTCTATAATGAGACCCACCGCTATGCAAAAACCGCCCAGGTTAAGATTCAGGTGGCCGGAGGCCCTGCAAAAGTGCGGGTGTATGTAATCAATATGTCCTCCTTCGCAAGGCTGACAGAGGCGGAAACAGACGAAACCGGGGCGGTCACCCTGGAGCTGGGACTGGGAAGCTGCCTGCTGGAAGCCAAACAGGGAGATCTGTTTGGCTGGGAACGAATTACAATCACAGGCCCTGTGGAAATCTCCCTCACTGCGGATCGGAAAGGTCCGGCGCTTGGAGAAGCGGACTGGGATGTGTTGGCCCCTGCTCCGGGAAAGGGCAACGGCCCTCTTACAAAGGAACAGGCCGAGCGCAGAAAGCGGGAGCTTTTGGAGGCCGGTCAGGACAGAGAGAAAAAGTTGCGCCGTGTCCGTGCAGAGGGCATGGGAGACCCGGAGGTAGACGACCTGCTCCATCAGGCAGGGCAAAACGGCAATGCCATCCGAACATTTCTTGAGACCCATGGCGTGGCTGCCAAGGAAATTATGAAAAAACTCACCAGAAAGGACTGGCGGGACGCAAAGACGGCCACGCTGGAAGTCTTTCTGGACTATCCCCAGTGCACGCCCAGAATCGGCTGGGAGCCTCTGCGCCCCTGGCCTGAGGCGGTGAAGCAGATCCCGGCCCACCTGATTCAGCAGCCGGAGCAGCTGGAACGCTGGATCGAAGCCCATTATGCAGACAATGGTCATCGCTGGTATCCCTCGGTGTGGATGAGCCCTGCAGGAACCATGGCTTTGGGCGCAGGACGCCTGCGGGACCGTCAGGTGCTGTGCACGGCGGCTTTGCAGTTAGGAGGAATTCCCGCAAAGCTGGACCAGACGCTGGGCAAGGTTTGCTATTTCATGGACGGTGAGTGGCATGTTCTGGGAACGTTGGAGCCAGGCTGTAAGCTGCATGTGAATAATGAACAGAATCTCAAATATGGACAGTCCTGGGCCCTGGCCCGGTGGAATGATGGCTGGGAAACGGTGTGGGGGCAGATTGACAGTCTGCTGCCGGGGATTTATTGCGCCATTACCAGTAACCGTCTACCTAACGGCAATCAGCTGATCCGGCTTCACACCTTCTGTCTGGAAGAAGAGATAGAAATTTCTCCTGTGAGACGGCAGGCGGAGGAGAGCCAGATGCTGGCAAGCTACCCCGTGAATCTTCCGGTTGCGGCGGATGCGGTGGAGCTGCAGCTCTATCTGGAGGTGGGCGCAGAGCCTACAGAGCATGTGCTCAACGAGCTTTTGGAGGCAGAGCAGGTGCCCTGGGAGAAGGTACGCCTGGTGATACCGGAGAAAAAGGCACTGGAAAACCCCACCTTGCAGAAGGTATTGCAGGCTTCGTCCAACCGGATTCGGGTGGCTGAAACAGACTTCGCAGATGCCAGTGTGGAGATGCTGGCAAGAGCCCTGTATTTGGAACCGGGTGCCTGGCCTCTTATGGTGCTGACCGACGGGAAGATTGCGGGATATAGCCACTGCGGCTATGCGGTTGGTACCGTGGGCCTGGCTCTGGAGCTCATGAAACAGATGGAAACAAGATTATAAAAGTACGCAGGCAACAGATCCCCCGATCCTCTGATAGAGAAATCTGTAAGAGGATCGGGGAAAATGCTTCGGAATTCCGAAAAAAGCGAAAAAATATAGGAAAAATCCATTGACACCAAGCATAAAGTGTGTTAGAATACATAAGCAAAACAAAGAAGGCTGTTTACCCGCCTCACCTCCCGCATTTTGCTTCGGAGGTCAACATTGTGAGAAGCTCATGGTTTCACGGGCTTTCTATGGTGTTCGGCGGGTGCATACAGCATCCGCTTTTCTGTTTTTTGTGTTTGAAATTGGAGGTGTTTTCCCATCGGCAAATTAGATCATCAGCTCAACGAAGAGATCCGGGATAAAGAAGTCCGCCTCATTGGCGCAGACGGTGCCATGCTGGGCGTTGTGTCCGGTCAGGAGGCCCTGCGCATGGCTGAGGAGCAGGACCTGGACCTGGTGAAGATTTCTCCCAATGCGGTTCCCCCTGTGTGTAAAATCATGGATTACCGGAAATTCTGCTTCGATCAGAAGAAGCGGGAGAAGGAAGCTAAGAAGAACCAGCGAGTGGTTGAAATCAAAGAAATTCGTATGTCCCCCGGCATCGATACCAACGACCTGAATACCAAGGTGAAGAACGCACAGAAGTTCCTCAACGACGGTAACCGGGTAAAGGTTTCCGTGCGTTTCCGGGGCAGAGAAATGGCCCACACCAACATTGGTGAGAAGCTCCTGATGGACTTCTCTGCCGCTTGTTCTGAGTTGGCCAACATGGAGAAGAATCCTAAGCTGGATGGTCGGTTTATGACGATGTTCCTCTCCCCCAAGAACAACAAGTAACTCAAGCTACGATACGGAAGGAGTTTCAACATGCCCAAACTGAAAACCCACAGCGGTGCAAAGAAGAGATTCAACCTGACCAAGAACGGTAAGGTTAAGAGAGCTCACGCTTTTAAGAGCCATATCCTCACTAAGAAGGACACCAAGCGTACTCGCCGCCTGCGCAGCACCGCTTACGCTGACGTGACCAACCTGGATACCATCAAGAAGATGATTCCTTACAAATAATCGGAATTGCAATAGGAGGATATTGAGCAATGGCAAGAGTTAAAGGCGCAATGATGACGCGCAAAAGAAGAAATAAGACCCTGAAGTTGGCTAAGTCCTATTGGGGTTCCAAGTCCACCCACTTCAAGATGGCCAAGCAGGCTGTTAAGAAGTCCGGTGTCTATGCTTACATTGGCCGTAAGCAGAAGAAGAGAAGCTACCGCAGCCTGTGGATCACCCGTATCTCCGCTGCTGTCGCTCCTTTCGGCCTGAACTACTCCCGGTTCATGAACGGTCTGAAGAAGGCTGGCATCGAGATGAACCGCAAGAGCCTGTCTGAGATGGCCATTCAGGACCCCGCAGCTTTCGCTTCCATCGTGGAGCTGGCTAAGAAGGCCCTGTAAGAAAGACATATGTTTTTAGCCCCGAACTCCGGTTCGGGGCTTTTTGTATAGGCAGACAGAATTCGGCAGGTTTTGAACTTAATACTTATTTAATAATTTAATGCTTACAAATTAATAACTGCCTGATATAATACAAAGCAAGGGTTGTGTATTTTCATTTTTTTCCTCTCATTTTAAAAAGAAGTCGTGTCATCGGATTGGTCTCCTGATGACACGATTTCTTTTTTATACAGTCTTTAGGATTTCCTCCAGTCGGGCCAGAACATCAGGGGCGGTGGCACTGTCAAAGCCTGTATAGTTGATAACAAGATAGTGGGGAAAGGCATTTCGCTCCTCAATGGCATAGTCTGAGAGGCAGCGCACACGGATGCCGGCTCCGGCGCAGAGCGCTTTGAGCTCCTGATCGGTGCGGCTGGTGTTGATACGCAGAAGAAAGTGAAGGCCAGCGTCCTGGGCCAGAACTTCCACACGGGACGCAAAACTGGCTCCCTGGATGAGCTTGATTATTTGATTTCTCTGCTCCCGGTAGTATTTTTTCATCCGGTTGATGTGTTTTTCAAAGTATCCCTCGCTGAGGAAACGGGCCAGGGTGTATTGCTCAAAGCTGGGGACGGTGCAGGCGTAAAATCCCAGCTTTTCCCGGAAGGTCTCCATTAAGGCCGGGGGTAGCACCAGAAAGCTGATGCGGATGGATGGGGCAATGGATTTGGTGAAGGAGCTCATATAGATGACTTTTCCACAGTGGTCGATGGATTGCAGAGTGGGAATGGGGCGGCCGGAGAGGCGGAATTCGCTGTCATAGTCATCTTCGATGAGATATCGGTTTGGCGCATTCTCTGCCCATTCCAGAAGGGCCTGGCGCCTCACGATGGGAGTGACAATGCCAGTGGGAAAATGGTGAGAGGGGGATAGGTGCAATACATCCGCACCGTCGAGAGCGTCCACTCGGACTCCGTCCTTGTCCATGGGAACGGGACGGCATGTGACTCCGGCGGCCTTGTAGACCTTGCGGATTTTGTCATATCCGGGGTCTTCTATGGCATAGCGCTTGTCCTGCCCCAGCAGCTGAATGAGAAGATTGTACAGAAAGTCCGTGCCGGCCCCTACCAGAATTTGATCCGGGGATACGGACATGGAACGAAAGCCATAGAGAAACTGGGAAATGGCTTCCCGAAGCACCAGAGCACCCCCAATGGGCATGGGCTTCAGGAGTTCTGGGCCATAGTCCAGCATTACCTCCCGAAGCAGGCGGGCCCAGATAGAAAAGGGAAAGGTATCTCCTCGGAGTTGATTGGATGTGAGGTCGGCGGCCCAGGTCTGGGCCGGTTCCGGGGCGCAAGCGGGAGGGGGCTGCGGCAGGGGAGGGGGAAGCGTGCCGGTGCTGGCCTCTACAAAGTAGCCAACCTTCTCCATGGGGCGGACATATCCTTCTGCGGAAAGCTGGGCATAGGCATTTTCGACGGTTACCTTACTGATTTTCAGATGATCGGCCAAAGCCCGCTTGGATGGCAGTTTTTCGCCGGGACGCAGCCGCCCTGTGAGAATATCCTCCCGAATACAGCGATACAACCCTTCGTAGAGGGGGCAGGGAAGCGAGGATAAATTGTAAGTCAGCATGGGGTTCTCCTGAACTGAAAGAAAATCATGGTGTAAATGGGGTAAAGCCAGGAGTAGTATAGCAGATTCTTACTCTTTTTGCAAGAAAAGGAGATCAAGAAGAATTTTGTGCACAAAAAATCGGGCCCGCAGGTTTGCAGGCCCGATCTCAGGGAAAATTATTTCATGTTCATCTGAGCAGCGACTTCCTCAGCGAAGTTCTCTTGCTTCTTCTCGATGCCCTCACCACGCTCGAAACGAACGAAGGAGTTCACGGTGATCTTGCAGCCCAGCTCCTTGGCAACGGCCGCAACATGCTTCTCAACAGAGACGCCCTTCTCCTTGACAAACTCCATCTGCAGCAGGCAGTTCTCCTCGTAGTACTTGGAGATACGGCCCATGACCATCTTCTCAATGATGTTCTGGGGCTTGGGACGATCGGACTTGGCGTTCTCGTTCATAGCCAGAGCCAGTTGGATCTCCTTCTCCTTGTCCAGAGTCTCCTGGTCAACGTTGGACTTGTCGCAGAAAGCGGGGTTCATAGCAGCAATCTGCATGCACAGATCCTTGCCCAGCTCGGTGACAGCCTCAGCGGCAGCGCCTTCCACAGTCATGTTCACCAGAACGCCGATACGGCCGCCCATGTGGATATAGGGAACGGTTACGCCGGTGTCATAGCGGGCGAAACGACGGATCTTCAGGTTCTCGCCGATGACCAGAACCTTCTCGGGAACCATCTCGCTGACGGTCTTGTCAGAGTTGGGGTACTTGCAGTTCATCAGAGCGTCCACATCAGCGGGAGCGGAGGTGATGACAGCGTCGGTCACATCCTTAACGAACTCCAGGAACTTGTCGGACTGAGCAGCGAAGTCGGTCTCGCAGTTGACTTCCACGATTGCGCCCACGCCGTTTTCAACAACGGCACGAACAGCGCCTTCGGCGGCAATGCGGCCGGACTTCTTGGCGGCAGCAGCCAGACCCTTCTCACGGAGCCACTCGATTGCCTTATCCATATCGCCGTCGGCAGCGGACAGAGCCTTCTTGCAGTCCATCATGCCAACATTGGTCATTTCGCGCAGTTTCTTAACATCAGCAGCAGTAAATGCCATAGTAGTTTCCTCCTGTAAAAACGAATCTTCAAAAAGTGCCCACTTGAGTGGGCACTTTATATTTCAAATTACTCCTGAACAGCTTCAGCAGCGGGAGCTTCCTCGCTGTAGCTCTCGCCCTGGCGGCCTTCGAGCACGGCGTTTGCCATGGTGCCGGCGATCAGGCGGATAGCGCGGATTGCGTCATCGTTGCCGGGGATCACATAGTCGATCTCGTCGGGATCACAGTTGGTGTCAACGATAGCCACGATGGGGATGTTCAGCTTGCGGGCCTCAGCAATGGCGTTGCGCTCCTTGCGGGGGTCAACAATGAACAGGGCGCCGGGGAGCTTCTTCATCTCCTTGACACCGCCCAGATACTTCTCCAGCTTGGCGATCTCGCCCTGATGCTTAGTGACTTCCTTCTTGGGCAGCATTGCAAAGGTGCCGTCCTCTTCCATCTTGCGCAGCTGAGCCAGACGGTCAACACGGGTACGCATGGTGCGGAAGTTGGTCAGCATACCACCCAGCCAACGAGCGTTGACATAGTACTGACCGGCACGGAGGGACTCCTCCTTGATGGCATCCTGAGCCTGCTTCTTGGTGCCGACGAACAGGATGCTCTCGCCGTTGGCGGCCAGTTCACGAACGAAAGAATAAGCCTCTTCCAGCTTCTTCACGGTCTTCTGCAGATCGATAATGTAGATACCGTTCCGCTCGGTGTAGATATAGGGGGCCATCTTGGGGTTCCAGCGGCGGGTCTGGTGACCAAAGTGCACGCCGGCTTCCAGCAACTGCTTCATAGATACAACTGCCATGATAAATTTCTCCTTTTGTTTGTCCTCCACCCCGATCATCCCGAATCCGCACCGCCGACAGCGGCACCTGCGAATCCGATCCCCGGGTGTGTGGTTTTGATGTCAAGGCATTTTCAGCCATGCTAGAATAGTATAGCAAATTTTCTCTCTGATTGCAAGGACTTTTTGAATTTTTTTACTTGGAATTTGCTTTTTTCGGGCTGGGGGAAAAATTCAGAGAAGAACCAGGCAGGTATCAGACCTATCAAAAGCGAAGCAGAGAAATCAAACATCACTACAGAAGACAAGGCGAAAAAATAAGAGAACTGTAATTTTCGTAAATACCTCTTTCATCTTTCGGGAAAATTCGATATAATATCTCAGGTGGAGGTGATCGTGTTGTATAACATTTTAATTTGTGATGACGAAACCGATATTGTGAATGCACTGAAAATATACCTGTCTCAGGCGGATTACCGACTCTTCACAGCTTACACAGGAAAAGAGGCACTGGCTTTGGTACAGTCGGAGGAGATCCACCTGATTTTAATGGACGTGATGATGCCGCAGATGGATGGCATTGCGGCCACACGGGAAATCAGAAAGATTTCCAATGTGCCGATTATTTTGCTCACCGCCAAAAGCGAGAATACGGACAAGGTGCTGGGCCTCAACGCGGGAGCCGATGACTATATCACGAAGCCCTTTGTGCCCATGGAACTTCTGGCCCGGGTGCGTTCTCAGCTGCGGCGCTATACCAGACTGGGGGGACGGGAGGAGCAGGCTTCCCAAATGGTACTGGGGGCCATTCGTTTGGATGATGAAACCAAGATCGTCACCGTGGATGGGGAGGAAGTGAACCTCACCCCAACGGAATTCTCTATTCTTCGCTTCCTCATGAGCCACCCCGGAAAGGTCTATTCCTCCAAAGCCCTGTATGAGGCGGTGTGGAACGAAGTATCCCTGGGAAGCGAAGGAGCCGTAGCGGTCCACATCCGCCACCTGCGGGAGAAAATCGAGATCAATCCCTCGGAGCCCCGGTACTTAAAGGTGGTCTGGGGACAGGGCTATAAAATGGAAGGAGATTCGGCCGGGTGAAGAATCGGTACTACAGCCTGCCTTGCAGGACGGCCATGTTCTTTGTGGCACTGTTTTCCCTGGTGTGCGGTGTTTTCAGCGGTGTGGCCTCCTGCTTTCTGGCCTCCCGGGGGGCCTATACCCTCAGCCAGGAGGATATGCTGACCCAGGGGTTTCAGGAGGATATTGTGAAGCTGGCCCCCCACATTGCAGGCGCCTATGCCCAGGAGGTCCGGGGAGCGCTGTTTGTGGAGGTGGACGACTACCCTTATTTCTATAATGGAGTGTTTTCCCTCTATCCTCAGTACTATTATACAGATAAAAGCAATTATCGCTATACCATACGAAATACCCGGGGCGAGACGCTGAAAAGCAACTATAAGGGGGAAGAATATCTGGCGGTTCAGGAAACGCTGGTATCCCATCCCATATATCTCAGCAGGCATGGCCCATCCTACTTTGACCAGAAGCTCATGGTTACGGGCTATGTGCTGGAGGACATGGAGGTGGATGATGATTTTTCCTACTATTATAAGGTGGTAGACAGCTTCTATGCCCACAGAGTGGCCCTCATTGCACTGACGCTGGTCTGCCTTGTGGTGTTCATTTCTGTAGAGATCTATCTCATCAACTGGGCAAGCAAACGCCCGGGCATGCCGGGGGCCAAGCCAAGTCTGCTGGATCGAATCCCTACGGATCTGTTCTTCTTTGTGCTGGTTGCCACGATTCTGGGACTGCTGGCTCTGTTTTTCAGCTCCACCTGGTGGAAAGCCTGGGTGCAGATCCTTGTGGGCGGGGCATCACTGGCAATCGTGGGCACCATGCTTACGGCGTTTTTGATGTCCATTGCCGCCAGATTGCAGTTTGGAAGGGGCTATTGGTGGAAACAATCTATTCTGGGGTGGTGCACCAAGGGACTGCGCCGGGGCGCGATGCTGCTGCCTTTCGTATGGCGCTGGATTTTGATTGGTACGGGCATTTTGTGTGTCAGTCTCTTTGTCCTAGGCCGTGAGCATCCGGAGAAAGGGTTGCTGCTGCTGTCCTTGATTACATTTGTGGGGACTGGATATCTGGCGTGGTCCCTTGGAAGTATTTTAAAGACCATGAAGCAGCTGGGGGACGGAGACCTGAATGCAACCTTAAACCCCAAGCATCTGTATGGCATGTTCCGTCAGATGGCGCAGGAGCTGAATAATGTGGGTCAGGGTGCCAAGGCTGCGGCAGAACATCAACTGCAGGCAGAGCGGATGAAAACGGAACTGATCACCAATGTATCCCATGATATCAAAACACCTTTGACCTCCATTGTGAGCTACGTAGATTTGCTGCAAAAGCCCCACACCCAGGCCCAGGAGGAAGAGTATCTGGCGGTGCTGTCCCGGCAGTCCCTGCGGCTGAAAAAGCTGACAGAGGATCTGGTGGAGATGTCCAAGGCGGCCTCGGGAAACATCACGGTGGATTTGCAGCCCACAGATCCGGTGGAGCTGGTGAATCAGGCCTTGGCCGAATATCAGGAGAAGATGAAAAAGGCGGGGCTGACAGTGGTGTGCAATGCCTCGGCATCATCTGCGCGGGTCCTGGCGGACGGAAAGCTTCTGTGGCGTGTTATGGATAATCTGTTGGGAAATTGCGTCAAGTATGCCATGCCGGGGACACGGGTGTATTTGAATGTTGTAAAGTTTGAAAAAGAGGTTATGCTTTCTGTGAATAATATTTCACGGACGGAGCTGAATATACCGGCGGAGGAGCTCATGGGGCGCTTTGTCAGGGCGGAACGGTTCCGCAATACGGAGGGAAGCGGCCTGGGGCTGGACATTGCCAAAACCCTTATGGAGCTTCAGCGAGGCAGCCTGAGTCTGGAAATCGATGGAGATCTGTTCAAGGCAATTTTGGGTTTCCGCAGGATCCCGGAGCCGGTACAGGAAGAGGGCCCTCATGAAAGATCATAAAAAACATTGGAAAATTATGGGAAATTGTGGTAGGATAGCAGAGGTTAGAGGGGGCTAAACAGATATGGATAAAAAAAAGAAGAAGCGACTGGTTACAATATTGATTTTGTTGGCCCTCTGCATCATGGGCGCAGTAACGGTGCTGGTGGGAAAGCCGCTGATCCGATTTGCAGAAGAGCCGGAGCACTTTCGGGCCTGGGTGGAGAGTAAGGGCATCTGGGGGCAGGCTGCCTTCATGGGCATGGTGATTTTTCAGGTATTGGTGGCCCTGATTCCCGGCGAGCCTCTGGAGATTGCCGCAGGCTATGCATTTGGGGCGCTGGAAGGCACCATATTGTGTATGATCGCTACTACTCTGGGAGGCACTTTGGTGTTCCTTCTGGTGCGAAAATGGGGAACCAGGGTTTTGGAGCTGTATTTCTCCAGAGAAAAAATCGAATCCCTGAAATTCATGCAGGATACGCCCAAAGTAAAGGTTCTGGCATTTTTTCTCATGTTTTTGCCGGGAACCCCCAAGGATTTAATCAGCTATTTTATGGGTCTGACAAAAATCAAACTGTGGGAATGGATATTGTTGAGTTCCCTTGCCAGAATCCCTTCCATCGTGACCTCCACCATTGGAGGAAACGCCCTGGGTGGCCAGGATTATACCTTGGCTTTGAGCGTGTTTGCGGTGACATTGTTCATCAGTGCTGTTGGTATGACGATCTATCACCAATACACCAAACGGAACAAAGCCAAACAGTAGAAAACCATAGAGCAAAGGGCTTGTGATCTGGGAAAACAGACCACAAGCCCTTTTGTGCTGCGATTTAGAAAGTTGAAATTTCTGCTTTTACGGAAGCATTTTGCTGCCGCCCCATTCCACAACTGTGAATCCGATGCGATTGGGAGTTTCAAAGGTCTGCTCCGGAATTTCGACCTTCTCCTGCACCGGCTTCCAGGCCATAAAGACACGAATCAGGGTGTCCGGCTGTGGGGTAATTTCCAGCTGCGCATGCTGGGTGTAAGCTTCCTGTTGGAAGGAAATCAGATTGTAAGGATTTTCCTGCATCAAGGGCAGCCAATAGACGATGAACTCGTTGGCTTCTTTCCGGCTGAGCCCCTGCTTTTGGAGGATGTCTTCCAAAAATGCAGCGGTATCTTTTCCCGGGACACAGAATCCTTCGGAAAAATCAAAGGAGTTGGAAGACAATCCTTCCCAGTAAAGATAATTATACGCAGTGCCATTTGCATCCAACAGGGTGCCGTCTGGCTGGGCAACCACATTCCAGCCTTTACCGTATTCGGGATAGGTGCAGGTGAGCTCTCCATCATAGAGAAGATGAACCGATACCGGCTGCTCTGTTTCAGGATACAGATAAATCACAGGTTTTGCAGCAGGCTGCAAAGCTGGGTCCGTTGGATCGATTGTGCTGGCCTCAGGCACCTTTTCGGCAGGAGCACAGCCGGAAAGTGCCGCAATGGAAAACAGGGATACGAGCAAAAGAATCCATTTTTTCATGTAACTACACCCCTTAATAGAATTTATGGGCCAGAGAAGCCCTAACATTATTCTATCATAAATTTAATGCGATAACAAGAGAAACGCTTGGCTTGTTGAAAAAGGCCCCGCCGCAGGGAAATACTTGCGGCGGGGTCTGGTTCAAACGAGGAGGATTATTTTGCCATATTCCGATAGAGGAATGTGACGATCTGGCCACGCTGGCAGACGCTTCTGGGAGCGAAGGTGGTGACGGTGACGCCGTCGGTAATGCCCTCCTGGAAGGCCCAGACAATGGCATCTTCGGAGTAACTGCCTTCCTTTAAATCGGTGAAGGGGTGTTCCTGAGATGCGGGCTTGGGGCTGTTGTTGGCACGCCACAGGAAGGTCATGGCCTGTTCCCTGGTGCAGACTCCATTTGGACGGAAGTGGGTGGCATCCACACCATCGGTAATGCCTTCGCCATAGGCCCACAAAATGGCTTGCTGCGCATAGCCGTCCGTTACATCCACAAAGGGAACAGTTACAGAGGCGGGTTCGGGACAGCCATTGGCACGCCACAGGAAGGTGACGATCTGGCTGCGGGTGCAGGAGGCATGGGGGGCAAACAGGGTTTCGGTAATGCCGTCGGTGATCTTCTCTTCATAAGCCCATACAAGGGCGTCATAGTAGAATGCATCCTTTTTCACATCGGTAAAGGGCAGCTCGGATGCCTGGGGCTTGGTGCTGATGACAAATTCGGATCGCTGGCCGGATATATTGACCGTAGCAAGAAAGTCCTGGTTCAGAGGCAGCATGGTTTTGAACACATACTGGCCGTCTTCCCCCAGATAGGCACTGTCCAGGTAGCATACGGTGTGGTCCTTCATGATTTTAATGGTTGCATCGGAACCGGCTTTTCCGGTGACGGTGACGGTCACGGCGCCGGTAGCAAGGTCAACGGTGACCTTGGGATCGTCTGCTGCTGATGCGGAAAACACCAGAACAGAGGAAAGCATGCAGATTGCAAGCAGAACGGATAGGAAACGCTTCATAGTTGCTCCTCCTGTTGGTAATGATATTCATGGAAGTGAAATTGCAGGACTTAGGGAACCACAATGGTCACATCGGGCAGAACACCGAAGAAGGCTTCGGTTACGGTGCCACTTCCCAAGTCCAGACCGGGGCTCCATTCGTTGGCTTTTTCATAGATGGAGCCGCCGGTGAGATGGTAGGTGCCGGAGGTCAGGCCATTGATGGTAATGGTGTTTTTCAGAGAAGAACCGGAAGCAGAACGAATTTCGGCCTGCTCAGGGATGTCTGTCTGATACACCAGCTGCACAATACCGCCATAGGTGCTGTTCCACTTCTGGGGGACCTGTCCCACGGGGACAGATACACCGCTGAGCGTTACGGTGGCGCTGTCGCCCTCCACCTTCACATCCACTGTAATTTCTTTATTTTTGAGGTCATAGGTCTTTCCAACGGCAGTGAACTGGCTGTCGCTGATGAAGGTGACCGCTTCGCCCTGATAGACATATTCCTTGTCCGCTGTATGATAGTAGGTCTCATAAGCGTTGGCAGCCAGGTCCTTGTTTGTGATCACGACCTGGTTTTCTGCGGCTTTCTGCGTTACCTCGATTTCGATTTTCGGCATCCGGCCTTCGTAGTATTTGGTCTCCTGGGTAATCATGGCCTGGGGGAAGACCATCCACTGGCAGTAGACATGGCCCCCGGACAGGGAATAGGTGCCGGGCTTGGCGGCCTCAGGAACCGTAAAGGTTAAGGTCCGAATCAGTTCTCCATTGTCCTTGCCTTCGGCAGACTCTACGGTTTTCAGATCGGGAAGGTCCGTCTGGAAGACGGTTTTTCTGGAAATAATCCAGAAATTGGTTTCGGGATTGGGGATCTCCAGATCCTTCAGTGTAACGGTCACGGTGTCGCCGGGATGGATGACCTTGGGAGAAACCTCAATATCCAGGTGCATTTGGATGGGCTGCAAAGCGCTCTTGGCAGTTTTCAAAGCGTTGTATACACGATCCACATCTGCCACAAGGGCGGTGCTATCGTCCAGCACCTTCTGTGCCTCTTCCAAAGCGGTTTGGACAGCGGCCCAGGAATCTTCCGTATACTCCTCCTTCTTCATTTGCTTGATATTGAAAATCAGATCTTTTAGGGGTTGTTTTTCTTCCTCTGTAGCAGGCAGCTCCTGCACTACAGTAATGGAGGCGGTATCCGTAAAGTGACCATCCTCCGTGGTGGCGGTAATGGTTGCGCTGCCAACCCCCACGCAGGTGACAAGACCCTTGTTATCCACAGTGGCCACAGACGGATCATTGGTGGACCAGGTTATATTCTTGTTGCTCGCCCCAAGGGGAAGAACCTTTGCACTGAGCTGGATGGTATTTTCGCCGCCCTTAGCCAGCTCACCGGTGGCAGACTTGGGGGTGACTTCCACCCCGGTTACGGGACGGTTGGAAGGGGTACCCACATCCACGGTAAAGGTGGGCATGATGCCCATTTTAGCATGGAGGGTCTTGGCGTTCAGGTTGGGCTTGCCGGGGCCGGTCAGCTCCTTATGAGCACCTGGATCGGAGCCCCACCACCACATATCGATGCAGCCATCAGAAAAGGTATAGCTGCCTGCCTCCTTAAAGGTGAATTTAATGGTGTTTTTGGTAGCCAGATCCCACTGACCACAGCGGCCATAGACAGTTTCGTTGTTGACGGTGTACTGAACGCCGCTGGAATTGCCGCCCCAGGAGCTGGCGAAGCAGGGATTGTAAATGGTTGCCAGCTTGGACACGGGAATGGTAATTCCCTTAAAGCTGATGGCGGCCTGATCCCCGGCGCTCAGAGGGGTGCCGGGGGCGGTCAGGTTGGTCACTGTGATCTCAATTTTCCGGGCATCGATGGAATAGGCCTGATATTTGGTCTTTCCGTCCAGCTCCGCTTTAATCTGAATCACGTTGGTGCGGTTTTCCAGCTGAGCGGTGTAGGTACCGTTTTCACCGGTGAGAACCTGATCGTTACAGGTTACGGTGAGAGCGGCATCGTGATCGGCACGGACGGTGAAGGGATACGCCACGGAGCGGCCCTCCTGGAAGTAGACGGTGTCAAAGGTGGTGCCGTAGGTGTGATAAATTTCCTCCTCGTCCTGGGTTGTCTGATCCAGGTTGGTGGTGATGGTGACATCAGCGGGGGAATTGTTGACCTCTACGGTCATGTAGGCGTAGTTGACAGGGGAGCAGGCACCATAGACCGTATTGCTCCATTCGGGCTTGATCTCATCATAGCGGACCTGAATCACAGCCACGCCTTCCTTTTGGGCGGTAACCAAACCGGAACCGCTGACGGAAACCACGCCCTCTCCGCTCATGACGGTATAGTGCATGGGAGGCAGGGTGAGGCCGCTGTTCTGTACCGAATCTTCAACCAGTTCCGGCAGACGGCGGGCGGTGATCTGGTAGGTATCGCCTACGGACAGACGCTCAAAATCACTGTTGAGCCAGATGTCGTTTTCCCAATCATCAGGAATGGTGGGCTCAGCAGGTTCAATCGGTTCGGTGGGTTCAGTAGGCTTGGAGGGCGCAGGGGGTTCTGCCTCCTCAAGATCGGAAACTGCGGCCTTGACGGCGGCAATGTGCTGGCTTACCACCAGTTCCTTCTCTGTGGCCCCGGTATTGTATGCCTCATCATGGGCGATGACCTTGGCAGATTCCAGTGCATCACGGACCACCTGTTCGGAGCGTTCTGTATACTTGCCATGGTTCATGGCAAGCATGGTTTCGGTATCCTCAATGATGGCCTTTAACAGCTGCACCAGAGGCTCACGCACGTCAGTGGCGTTGGTGGTGTAGCGAACACGGAGCACATCCCCATCTTTCAGATTGTACTGAGACAAACCAAATTGGGGGAATTCTTCGTTGACACAGTACATCCAGCCGCTCATGGGGCCGTGGTCAAACTCGCCGTCCCCCTCAATGGAGGCCAGATAAATGGAGTCGTACTGGGTATTTTCCGTTGCCTTGTAGGCATAGTTCCGGGCATCCATTTCTCTTTTCAGGAGTGTCCAGGCGGTATCTCCCGGTCGGATCTCCACCTCCACAGCGGGCAGCAGATCGCCCTTGCCAACGGTACGCTTTTCAATGGACAGGGTTACAGTGCCGCAGACGGACAAGGAAGTGTCTACTGTCAGCACATTACTGAGCAGGTTCATGCCCTCCAAGCTGTCCCAGGCGAAGGATTTCAGCGTGTAGGTTCCGGTTTCGGGAATCTCCAGCTCTGCGTTCCAGGTCCCTTCGCTGTTTGCAGCCACTTGCATGGTCTGGCTTGTGTAGCCCTGCATGGCGTTGGTCTCTGCGTCATACAGCGCTAAAATCAGGTCCGTGGAAATTTCCCGGGAGCCGGTATTTTCTAAGGTTAGCTCCACAGAGGCGGTTTCTCCGTTTTCAACATGTTCCACCCGGCCCTGTGTCAGGGTCAGGGAAGCTTCCTGTGCAGATGCATTGGGGTGAATGTCCGCAGCCTGCGCAGTGGGCAGAATGGACATTACAAGCAGAACACAGAGAAGCAGAGCGGTCAGGCGTTTTGCAATTTGCATGGTGTTCCCTCCTAGTTGATGGTTGTTTCTTTCATAGGCGATGGGGTTTTCCATTGGGTCCTGTGGGTTTGCAAGACACAACTCCTTTCTAATAATCCTTACAAAAGACCGTGATTTTTCCACATACCTCTCTTTCTGTTGCCTTTTGTATCTGCGTGATATTACAACACAAGAACAGGCCTACAGGCTGTTTTTGTGCAGTTTACGATGAAGCATTGCCTTTGAAACCAATACCGGGAAAAAACAGCGCAAAAAAGCCGCATCAGTTTTCCTGATGCGACCGTATATTTTCGCCCCCATTTTTGAACCGCCAACCAATCCGACACGAAAGGCGGCTGTTCAAAAGACTCGATCATCGTCGGTATTCTGGCTCATACCTTGGGGAGAGCAATCTCCTGCGTTTGCGTTCCGCCTTCCCAGGTTTCCCCAGTGACCGGATCACTCCATGAACGCAAACTCCAGTATTTACAGCAACGGGCAATGCACCGGACTCCCAGACCACAGGCCTGACCGGTTTTCCTAATCACAGCGCCTGCCGGTAAGCAGTCGTAGCGTGTGACACGATGAAACATATTCGGTTGTAAAGCATAAAACTAGCTTCAAAACAAACGTGTAATTTGTTCAAACAACACAATAATAATACTATTTTTCGTAATTGTCAATAGAAACATTTATACAGCGCTGCAAGAAATGACGGGATATTCCGGCTTTGCTGCATATTCTTTCGTAAATACGGATTCTCGTGACAGCAGATGCAAAAGACAGAGAAGGAATGGGATAACATGCATGAGATATTCACCTGATAAACAGCGTCTGTAGCGCAGAAAGCAGCACTGACCCACAATGGGCCAATGCTGCTTTCTGGGTACCCGACTATGTTGTGCTGTCGGCGTGCGTGTTCTTTTCTTTTTCTGCCTTCCGTTTTCTGCTCTTTTTCTTAGAGATGATAATTAAGACAATTACCAGGGCGGTCAGGCAGGCTCCGCCGCCTGCATAGACCCACCAGGCAATGGAGGTAGGAGCGTATACCAGACAGAAGGCGTTCTCTGAAGGATGGATGGAAAAAACGAGATAGCTGCCGCTCACCTGGAAGGCGGTTTCTCTCCAGGTACCGTCCTGACCCTGTATCAGGAGTTTCATGGAACCTGTCTTGTAGTCCTGCGGAAAGGCGAAGCGAAGCTGGGTATCGGCCTCTTCAGAGAACCGGGGAATGGACCAGCCTTCCAGGGGCTGCTGAGGCTCCGGCAGAACAGGAAGCTCCTCCAATGGTTCCAGCTGGAAGCCTTCGGTCCGGGGAAATTCTCCCTGGGCCAGAAGCAGGGGGATGGTGTCATCCCGGAGGGTATCACTTTGAATGGTCACCTGACAAGGAGTGTAAACAGCCTGGAAGGTCAAATCAAAATAGAGAGAGGACAGGTCGGTATCCTTCAGATTTTCCCATTCGGATGTATACCCGGCCTTTTCCGGAATGGCGGGGATCTGAGAAGCCTCCAGTCCCTTGCCGGGAGAGATGGAGCGGGTATTGCAGCTCCCGTCCTCATAGAGGAAGGTCACAGTGGTTTTGGAAAAAATATCGTTAGGATCCGGCAGGGCGAAAAACTCTTCCGGGGAAAGAGGCTCGGCCAGACCGGAATAGCTGATTCCGTCAATGCCGCCCCAGTCCCGGTCGGCTGCCAGATAGAAGTTTTTTTGTACCTCCTGCTCTTTGTTCAGGCGGCCGGACTCCACAATGCCTAAGATAGAGCCCAGTTTTTCCGCACCGTCATGGATGCTCACCATGCTGGTGCAGTCGGTGGCGATGCGTCCGCTTCCTGCGATGCCGCCCACATAGGTGGTGCCGTACAGCTCACACTTTGCGCTGTTGTTTCGCAGATACCCGGTACTGATGCCTGCAATGCCGCCTACATATTCGGCTTTTTCTGCCCGAATGGTACCCGTATTAGCAGAACCTTTCACAAGGCCAAGGGCCATCCTGCCTGCAATGCCGCCGGCATTTTGCTTCTTGACGGTCACGGTGGCGGTGTTTTTACAATTCAGAATCACAGCCCGGAGCTCGCTTTCAAAGTTCAAGGACTCATCCCCGACGATGCTCCAGTCATCTTCCGGGTCTAAATCATTTTCCAGAGCAACGGTACCTGCAATGCCTCCCGCGTTCAGATCTGCGGTGACGGAACCGGAATTTGCGCACCGTTCCAGCTTGCCGGTAAGGTCTTCTTCCGTATCCGTATCCGAAACATCCTGAAAGTCACCTCCCAGGTATTCCGAGGCATTATTAATGGTCTGGGTCATGGCATGCAGCTGATCGGAGATGTTTTGAATGTCCTGTGACAGCACATATGCGGCATCCTGCGTGGTGGAGGAAATCTCCTTCATGGCGCCCTGCATGGAATCAATGCTGCCTGTAAGGGTATTCTTCGCTGCCAGAATCCGGTCTTCATCGGGCAGTTCCGGGTTTTCTTCGTTGGGAACGAGCTGATGGATCGCATCCTTGGCAATCTCGGCCTGATCGTGCAGAATTGCAACCTGACCGCTGATGGCAGATGCACTGTTTTGGGCGTTGGAGGTGGCCTGATTTGCCAGGTCAGAGGTATTTGCCAGCTGCTGCTGGAGAATCTGAAGAGTGTCTACGGTATACTCAATTTTGGAGACCGGCTCCACCTGACCCACAATGCCGCCCACATCCTTTCGGCCGGCAATATCACCGAAGTTTTTGCAGGTGGAGATATAGCCCTGCTGGCTGCCTGCAATGCCGCCGATATTGTAGCCAATGTGAGGATAGCCGATATCCGCACGGTTTTCACAGCTGCGGATGACACCGCTGTTGGTTCCCGCAATGCCGCCCAGGTCTGTGACGGTATTTGCCGACTCGGTACCGGAAAGGGACTCCATGGTAACATCGGACAGATCTACCTGATTGTCCTTGACGGTCACGTTGACCTTTGCCATATTCACAGAGTTTCGGATGGTGCCATAATTTTCACCGGCCAGACCGCCAACAAAGTGGTTGCCCTGAATGGAGCCGGAGGCACTGCTGGTTTCAATGATGCCCGTGACGGTGTTGGTGCCAACCAGACCGCCAACGCAGTCATTTCCGGTCACCAGACCTTCAAAGCTGCACCGCTCGATGATTCCGGCATTGGTGCCGGCCAGGCCGCCAATGGTCTTTCTGCTGCCCTGGGGGCAGACATCCCCACGAAGGATCAGGTTCTGTACATGGGCGCTTTCGGTGAGATAGCGGAAAAAGCCCTGTACGGAGCCGTCCCGGGTCATGGAGAAGCCGCTGATGGTGTGGCGGTTTCCATAAAATGTTCCGCAGAAAATAGGAATGCCGGAAAAATCTGCATCGGTCAAATCAATGTTGGCATCCAGATAGACAACGAGATTCTGACTGTAGCTGTCCAGACGGCAGTGGTTTGCAAAGTCGAGAAATTCTTCCAGATTGGCGATGTGCAGCTCTTTGGCAGGAGCGGGAGCCTCTTCCTGCCCATAAACCGGGAGAATGCCGCACAGGAGGAAGCACAGACAAAGCAGCAGACCAAAGGATTTTCTGATTCGGTTATTCATCTTCGTTTCCTCCTTCGTTGTTAGGGCTCTGAGGCTCAACGTTCTCCGGGCGATGTCCGTCGGTCAAAATGGAGGCGTTGAATTCGCCGTGCAGAATGCCGTCGATGTCGGCATCTACCACGCCGGAAATATAGCCCCGGACATGGCCCTTCACCTTCATGGTGCCGGTGGAGGACTGAACCTTACGCTCAATGCCCTTGATCTTGAAGCGGGTCTTTTCAATGATGGAGTCACCCAGCACCAGAACAGCAGGCAGGACCCCCAGAACCAGAATGATGGAAATGATGGTGCCACGGCCCAGGCAGGTGCCCATAATGGAGATCACGGGGTTGGCGGACAGGTTGCCGATCAAAAGTCCTGCGGAGGCCAGAATACTGCCGGAAGTAAAGATGGTGGGGAAGGAGGCGTTCAGGGCGTGGACAATGGCCTCCTTGTGGGGCATGCCGGTTTTCAGCTCCTGATAATGGCTGGAAATGACAATAGCATAGTCAATGTTGGCACCCATCTGGATGGCGTTGACGATTAGATATCCCAGGAAATACAGGGGCTGATCCATAATGGTGGGGAAGGAGAAGTTGATCCAGATACTGCCCTGAATGACGATAATGAGCAGCACAGGCAGTCCCACGGACTGGAAGGTGAAGAGCAACACCAAAATGACAAACAGAGCAGACAGAATACTGATCATCAGATTGTCCTTAGCAAAGGAGGAGGCCAGATCCCGGCAGCTGGTGGAGTTGCCCACCACATAATAGTTATCGTCATAATACTTTGCCAGCATCTGGTGCACATCGTCCAGGAATGCCACGGTTTCCGGGCTTTCCTCCGGAAGATTCAGGAACACAACCATACGGCTGTATTCGTCGCTTTGCAGCTGGACCTGTGCGTGCTCCAGCTTTTCAAAGAGCTCATCCAGCGTTTCCTGAGTCTCCCCCGTTAAGGTGATGTTATGGGTTTGCAGCTGATCTTTCAAAAACAGGAACATGTCAAACAGAGGGATTTGGTAGTCGTTGAGGCCCTTGAGGATTTCCCCGTACTGGTTCTGCTCCAGCGCATAGGCGCTGTAGAGCATTTGGGCCACTTCATAGTCCAGATCGATCAGTTCTGAAAATTGCCGGGGGGTCAGGGCGTCGGTGAGAAGATAGTCGTCCATGGCCTCCATACCGGACAGGGCCAGGGTGCTGGTGACCTCCGGATAGGTTTGCAGCTCCTTGAGGATCTGCTGCTCTGCGGGATAATTTCCCGTGGGCACCACAAGGGCCACCAGATTGTGGGAACCGAAGGTATCTTTGATCTGGAAGGTTGCCACCTGCCTGTCGGACATTTTTGCGGTTTTGATCTCATTGTAGCCGTAGATGTAGGGGCATTTGCTGGAAAGCAGACAGGCCACAACCAGCACGAAGGAGAAGAGAACCGGCATGACATAGCGGCTGACAACGGCAAATTTACCGATGGGGGTGATGTTGGGCAAAAGCTTTCTGTGCTTTGTCCGGTCGATGAGGGGACTGAACAGCACCAGCAGACCGGGCATCAGGGTGAAGACAGACAGCAGGCTTAAAAAGATGGATTTAATCAGCACGATTGCCATGTCAAGGCCAATGGAGAACTTCATGAAGGACAGGGCAATCAGGCCGCTGATGGTGGTGAGAGAGGAGGCGCTGATTTCCGGAATGGCCTTGGACAGAGCCGCAATACAGGCATCCCGGGCGTTCATGGTTTCATGTTCATCGGAGAACCGGTGGCACAGAATGATGGCATAGTCGATGGCAAGCGCCAGCTGTAGCACTACGGCAACGGAATTGGAAATGAAGCTGATTTTGCCGCATAAATAGTTGGTTCCCTTGTTTAAGACCGCTGCCATTCCAAAGGTAATGAGCAGCACCGGAACCTCCGCATAGGCACGGGAAGTCAGGGTCAGGACCAGCAGGATGATCACTATGGCAATCACCAAAATGGTATTCATTTCCTCGGCCAGTTCGGCGGTTTCATCATATCCGATGGGGGTATCCACCGCCAGATCATAGCCATCCAGCTTTTCATAGATGGTATCCATGGCCTGTAAGCAGAGTTCATCCTGCGCCTCGCCGGAGAAACTCACGTCAAACAGGGCGCAGGCATCCCGATAGTGATTTTCCGTGTCATCAAAGCTGACCAGGTCCACGCCCTCAACATCCAGGAGCATTTCGTGGATCTCTTCCGCCTTCTCATAGGTAATATTGGATACCATAATCCGGGCGGATGCGTAGGTGGTAAAGTTGTTGTTCATGGTGACAATGCCCTGCCGGGTTTCGGTATCCTCCGGCAGATATGTAGTCACATCATTTTCTACCTCTACCCAATTCTGGGAAAACAGACAGAAAACGAAGGCGAAAATGTACAGCAGAAAAAACAGATATCGTTTATCTACGATGAAGGCGGCAATTTTGGTGATAAAGCCGCTGTTTTCGCTCTTTTTGCTCATAGGGCCCTCCTTGTTTCAAAATTGTTCACATTTTCAAAATTACACACTTGATTGAAATTGACGAGTGTATTATAATAGATCTATGAAAACGAATCAATGAGCAAAGATTCAATATTTTTCTGATTTTGAACAAAATAGATGTATCTGTTTATCTTTGATCGGGTAGGAGGAGTATTATGGCAAAAGCAGAGTATCGAAGCGCAATTCGATCCCGAAAGCTCATCAACATGGCTCTGGCAGAGCTGCTGCAGGAAAAGCAGCTGGATAAGATTACGGTGACGGATGTGGTGCGCCGTGCGGATATCAGCCGTGGGACATTCTATGCCCACTATACGGATATTCCCGATGTCATTCGGCATGCCATCGATGAGACCTTTTCTCATATCCGGGAGAATGTATTTGAAGGATCCAAAGATCGCATGGAGATTCCCCATGCGCTTCTGGTGCAGATTCAGCAGATGCTGGAGGTTGACATGGACTTTTACCGGAAAGTTCTGACCTCCAATGCCTCCATCCATATCGAGGAGCAGCTGGTGGCTCTGGTTCTGGATTTTCTGTTTCAGCATGAAGATGAGTTCGGGATTGGAGACCACCACCAGTATGTGCTGAAAATGCGGTTTTGCGCAGGTGGACTCATCAGCCTCTATCGGGACTGGTTCTTTGGGAAAATTGACCTGTCCTTAAACGGCCTGACCCAAAAGGCAGAATCTTTGCTGCTCAAGGTGGTCAAAGAGGACAACATTACAGAAACTCCATAAAAAAGAAAAGACATCTTTGCACGGTGGCGTTCCATAGGGACACATTCTGAACCCCCATACAAATTAAGATTGGTTCCTGTGGAAGGGCGGTTATGCTGCGGTATCGTTGCCCTTTTCCTGTTATGCGACCTTGTGCGCTTTTGGTTTGCTGGGGCTTTCATCCCAAAGTCCCTTTGGAAGCTGGTTGATGAGACCTGCATCCCGATGGTAGATGAGAATTATCTGCGGGGCTGTCCGGGAATACTTTTCCATCGTTTGCCCAACTCCACTCCCTGAATGATGGAGAAGAACCATGGATAATAGGACTAAAATATGTAATGTGGATAATGAAATGCTGTGTTGAGGAGGCTGATCTACAATGAAAACCATTGCTATCATAGATGATGATGTACATATCGGAAATGTTTTGGAAGAGATCCTACAGCACGAAGGATATGCAACACTTCGGGCTTATTCCGGAACAGAAGCGCTATACCTTCTTTCACAAAACAGGCCGGACTTGATTCTCTTGGATCTTATGATGCCAGGGCTTTCCGGAGAGGAAGTTCTTCCGCATATTCAAGATATCCCGGTAATTGTTCTCAGCGCCAGGGTGGATGTACAGGATAAGGTGTCTCTTTTACTTGGCGGTGCTGCGGATTATGTGACAAAGCCTTTTGCCCCCAAGGAGTTGTTAGCCCGTATTGCTGTACAGCTTCGCAACGCAACAAAGTGTCATGGAACAAAATTCCTGCACTACGGAGATTTGAAGTTAGACGATACTTCCATGTCCGTTTCCGTTTGTGATACACCGCTTTGCCTGACCAGAACAGAATATGCCATACTGAAGCTGCTGATGCAGAATCCAACACAAGTCCTGTCGAAAGGTGTTCTGCTTGATCGAATCAGTTTAGATACTTTGGACGGTACGGAGCGTTCCCTAAAGCAGCATATCTCCAACCTGCGTAAAAAACTCCAGGAGGCTGGCGGGAAGGACTACATTGAAACTGTTTGGGGGATTGGGTTTAAGTTGACAGAGCAAAAATCTTGACCAAATCTTGACGATTATCTTGACCACTTTCTTGACCATTACCTGGTAAATTAAAGGTCATCAAAGGAGGCAGAATTATGGACTATGTTTTAGAAACAAACAATTTAACAAAAAACTATGGAAAATTCCGGGCATTGCAGGGACTGACGATGCACATTCCTAAAGGCTCGATCTACGGCTTTGTAGGGAAAAACGGAGCAGGCAAAACAACGCTGATCCGTCTCATCTGCGGCTTGCAAACACCAACCAGCGGCACCTACTCACTGTATGGCATTGATTCCACACAAAAAGAAATAAAAAAATCGCGCCGCCGCATGGGCGCTGTGGTGGAAACACCGGCAATTTACATGGAAATGACCGCTGAGGAAAACCTCAAGCAGCAGTCTTTGATTCTGGGGCTTCCCTCTTCCGATGGATTGGGGGATATCCTAAAGCTGGTGGGCTTGGAGAATACCGGGAAGAAAAAAGCCAAAAACTTTTCGCTTGGTATGCGTCAGCGCCTTGGGATTGGGATTGCACTGGTGGGTGATCCAGACTTTTTGGTTTTGGATGAACCAATTAACGGACTTGATCCACAAGGCATTATTGAAATCCGAGAATTGATTTTAAAGCTCAACCGAGAGAGAAATATTACCGTGCTGATTTCCAGCCACATTCTGGATGAGCTTTCCCGTCTTGCTACCCACTATGGCATCATCGATGGGGGCTGCATGGTGAAAGAGCTGAGTGGTGAGGAACTGGAAGCGGCTTGCCGCAAGAAGGTACACATCACGGTCACAAGCACGACACCACTTTGCGCGGCACTGGATGAACTGGGTGTGGAATACAAGATAACCTCCCAAACGGAAGCAGATATTTTCGCAAAGGTGAATGTGTCCAGGCTGGCCCAAAAGCTCGCACCATATGGCTGTGAGATACTTTCTATGCAGGAGCAGGATGAAAGCCTTGAGGGTTACTATATGAGCTTGGTGGGAGGCAGTAGAAATGCGTAACTTGCTATCCGCAAATTTTGCCAAATTGAAAAAAGATAAATTCTTTTGGTTTGCGTTTCTTCTGATGATTTTGGGGTCAACTGTGCAGCTGATTGCTCCTATGATAGAAGCCGCACAAGACCCTGATTTCAAACTTCCTGCTTTGGATGCAGTGTTCGTTCAATATTATCCTCTTATTGGGGGTCTGTGTGCGATCTTTACCGGACTATTTATCGGCAGAGAGTATAGCGACGGAACAATGCGGAACAAAATCATTGCAGGACATTCCAGATCCGTGATCTATGTATCCAACTTTGTGGTGGGCACTGCTGCCGGGTGGTTTTTGAATATTGCATGGATCATTCCCATGCTCTTAGTTGGAGTTCCCTGTTTGGGAATGTTTTCAAGCCTTTTTACCATAGCCGCCTATACACTGGTCTCCTTTTTTATGACCGCGGCACTTACGGCTGTATTTACTGTGTTTGCAATTCTGATTACAAACAAAACAAATTCGAGCATTTCCATCATCTGTGCGTTTTTATTCCTGTTGATGTTAGGCAGTGGGTGTTATAATCAGCTGAGTGAGCCGGAAATCATTCAACGAGGAGATTTCGTTGTGGAAGAAGGCGGAAATGTGAATATAGAAAAGTTGGGGCCTCAAAGGAATCCGGCCTATGTCGGCGGAAACGCACGCAAGCTCCTTACCTTTGTCAGAGATTTTCTGCCTACTGGTCAGGCGATTCAGATGGCAAATGAAGAAAAGATCGATCCACCTATCATGCTTGCATATTCCTCAGTGATTATGTTACTGTCCACATGTGCAGGTATTACGGTATTCCGTAAAAAAGACCTGAAGTAAGGAAGTGGGAGGTGAAAAAGATGTTCCCATGGGTACTGTGCGGCGCACTGGCCATTCTGGTACTGCTGCTGGTGATTAAAATATTCTTTCTTAAAAAAGGGATGAACGAGGTATGTGTATCCTTCCGGGAGCATCTTTCTTCTGATACGAATACGCAGATTTCCGTTTCCTCCGGTGACCGCCAATTAAAAAAATTGGCGGCTGAAATCAATGTGCAGCTCCGCCGGCTGCGCAAAGAAAGACTTCGTTTTGAGAACGGTGACCGAGAACTGAAAGAAGCGGTCACAAATATCTCCCATGACCTGCGAACCCCCTTGACGGCAATCTGCGGTTATCTGGATTTATTGAAGCGTGAGGATAAGACTGAAACAGCCCAGAGGTATCTCAGCCAAATTGAAGAAAGAACCGGGGCTATGAAGGCCCTCACCGAGGAACTGTTTCGTTACAGTGTTATTCGTACAGAGGAAGACCTTATCCCCGAAAAGCTAGACCTTTGCCGAGTGCTGGAGGAGAATCTTCTTTTCTTTTATGCGGTTATGCAGGAAAAAGGCATGGTCCCGCAGATCTCCCTCCCGGAAGAACCTGTCTGGAGAATGTTGGACAAGGCGGCGCTGAACCGTATTTTCTCCAATGTTATCAACAATGCAGTCAAGTATTCCGATGGTGATTTGACTGTAGATCTGACAACAGAGGGGGCAATCACCTTTTCCAACAAGGCGAAAGCCTTAACATCAGTGGAAGTAGGTCGGCTGTTTGATCGTTTTTATACCGTGGAATCCGGACGGAGTTCTACGGGACTGGGACTATCCATTGCGAAGATATTGACAGAGAAATGCGGTGGTCAGATCGCAGCGGAATACCATGAGGACCGACTATCTATCAAAATACAGTTATGAGTATGGTTATTTTAACCGGATCGCATGGACAGAACCCAAAGACAGTAAAAGCCCAGTTGTAACAGTACAGCTGGGCTTTTTGGCGCTCACCATATCAGCTTGCTCCGGGTTGCGTGCAGCCTGCCTGATTTATCGTATGTTGCCGGACGTGCAGGCACAAGATCCCTTGTCACAGCATTTCTTGGAGCTGCTGATTGAGCAGGTCCAGATTTTTTATTGTTTGATTGTTGAGATAATGTTCGATTTTTTCCACCTGCTCCAATTCGTTGCAGGAATGATTCAGAAGGCACAAAAACCGATGCAATACATCGTGGCGGTACAGCAGGTAATCTCCCAAGGAATTTCCTGTTTCGGTCAACTGAATACTGCCGTATTTGGGGGCATGGACCAACCCGGCTCGGGCCAGCTGCTGGACCATTTTTGTGGCAGAGGAGGCCTTCACATGGAGCCGTCTGGACAGGTCAATGACTCTGACAGATTCTCCCGCTTGCAGAATACGGGCAATCATCTCCAGATAGTCCTCCATGGCACTGGTGATTTGATTACCAGATAAAAGCGTATATCCCTTCATTGTATAGAAGTTGTCGGGGTAATCCACAAATTTCATCTCCTTATGACAAGTTTATGCACGGATTATGATGATGTCGAATAGAATGAGCACAGAAGTTTCCTGCTCCTAAAGAATTCATGAAAGGCGCAGACTATGATGGGAGGTATTTTGATGCGCAGTCGCAATTACAAAGCGGTAAAAATGATTCTGTGGTGGATTTTGATAGCCAATTTTGTGGTGGCAATCATAAAGATTGGCATTGGATTGGCATGGAAAAGCCAGAGCGTCATGGCAGATGGAATTCATTCTGTTTCGGATGGGGCTTCCAATATTGTGGGACTCATAGGGATCTGGCTGGCCTCCAAGCCTCGGGACCGGGAGCATCCATATGGTCACAGCAAATATGAAATTGTGGCAAGCTTATTGATTGGAATTATGCTTGCGGTGATGTCTGTCCGGATTTTGACACAGGCGATCACATCCTTTTCCAAACCCTTTGATTTCACCATGGATGCGGGTCAGGTTCTGCTGATGGTGTTCACCATCGTCCTCAACGGGGTTGTGGCAATCACAGAATTTCGGCTTGGGAGAAAGCTGAACAGCACCATTCTCGTTACAGATTCCCTGCACACCAGGGGGGATCTCCTGATTTCGGGGGCTGTCCTTGTGGGGATGCTTGGGATTCAGGCAGGGCTTCCCGGATGGGTGGATGGGGCAATGTCGATTCTGGTGGCCATTGCGGTGCTGGTATCTGCATGGAAAATCATGAAAAGCTGTGTGGATGTCCTGGTGGATAGCAACTGTATCGACAGTCGTGAGGTCAAAAACTTACTGATATCCATTCCCGGCATTTATGATGTTCACCAGATTCGCAGCAGGGGAAAAGTGCCTGATGTGTTCATCGATCTTCATGTGATTGTGGACCCCCAGAAAAGCGTGCTGTGCGCCCATGATTTGTCCCATGGGGTGGAAGCCATTCTCAAAGAGCACTTTGGAGCCAATACGGAGGTTACCATCCATGTGGAGCCAAACGACGGGAGGCACGGGTCGTGATCTGCTGCCGGAAAAAATCGGTTCTCCTGAAAATGCTGTCACACATGGAACACAGGAGAATAACATGGGATTGAGAAGTTTCCTTATCCTAAAATTTATGTCAGAGAGGTGCAAACCATGAAGGATTTGATTTCGCTAGATAAAATTGCTCCCGGCCAGTGTGCCGTGGTGAATGATTTGCAGTCTACAGGAAGCATGCGACGCAGGCTTCTGGATATTGGTTTGATTCGGAATACCAAGGTGGAATGTGTTGGCCGCAGCCCGGCAGGGGACCCGTCTGCATTCCTGATTCGGGGGGCGGTCATTGCCATTCGCTCAGAGGACTGCCAAAATATCCTGGTTTCCTTGTCCTGATGGGAGGCAAGAAAATGGGATTGACAAATCATAGTGTTGGAATCAAAGCGGTGGATTCCGGCCTGGTCATCAAAAAAAGGACCCCTGCCGATCGAGTGGTTGCCTTGGCAGGGAATCCCAATGTGGGAAAGAGCACCGTATTTAATAATCTCACGGGGATGAATCAGCACACCGGAAATTGGCCGGGAAAAACGGTGACAAACGCCCAGGGGTACTGTGAAACCAAAAATCAGACCTATGTGATGGTGGACATTCCCGGCACTTATTCTCTGATGGCCCATTCAGCGGAGGAGGAAGTGGCCCGAAATTTTATCTGCTTTGGAAAGCCGGATGCGGTTGTGGTGGTATGCGATGCAACCTGTCTGGAAAGAAATCTGAATCTGGTGCTCCAGACCATTGAAATCTATCCTCGTGTGGTGGTTTGCGCCAATTTGATGGACGAAGCGAAGCGGAAAAAGATCAGGCTCAATTTGCCCCTGTTGTCAAAGCGGCTGGGGGTCCCGGTAGTTGGGACCACAGCCAGAAAAAAGAAAACACTGGCTCAGCTCATGGAGGCGCTGGACAGCGTTGTTACGGATCGGAAGCCCCAAAGTCCTTATCTGGTGCAATATCCCACCTGCATTGAGCATGCAATTTCTCTTTTGGAGCCTGTTGTGAAGGAAAAGAGCGGAGGAAAGCTGGACAGCAGATGGCTCAGTCTCAAGCTGTTGGATCAGGATGAATCCCTGATTCGGGAGATCAACAGCTATCTGGGGGAGGACTTTCTGCGAGACAAGGAATTGCAGGCGGTGATTCAGCACGGAAAAGACAAACTGGCCCAATACGGTGTGACCGGGGAGGACCAGCTGAAAGATCTGATCGTGTCTGCATTGGTGCACAGTGCGCAATCTCTGTGTCAAGGGGTGGCGGTATATGCAGACCGTCAGTATGCAAAGGCGGATCGCCGACTGGACAAAATACTCACCAGCAAGGCAACCGGCTATCCTGTCATGCTCGCCTTGCTGGCGGGAGTGCTCTGGCTCACCATCGCCGGGGCCAACTATCCGTCACAGCTTCTGGCAGACGGCTTATTCTGGGTTCAGGACAGACTGACAGAGTTTTTTCTGTATATAAACGCACCGGCATGGCTCCATGGAGCGTTGGTGCTGGGAGTGTATCGGGTATTGGCATGGGTGGTATCGGTCATGCTGCCGCCTATGGCAATTTTCTTCCCGCTTTTTACGCTTCTGGAGGATGCCGGGTATCTTCCACGGGTTGCATACAATCTGGATCAGCCATTTAAGCGCTGCCATGCATGCGGCAAGCAGGCGCTGTGTATGTGCATGGGATTTGGCTGCAATGCAGCCGGGATCATCGGGTGTCGGATCATTGATTCCCCACGGGAGCGCCTGCTGGCCATTCTTACCAATAACTTTGTGCCCTGCAACGGACGCTTTCCCACTCTCATTGCCATCATCACCATGTTTTTCGTGGGCACGGTTGGGGGCGCAGGTTCCTCTTTATTGTCCGCACTGCTTCTGACGGCGGTGATCGTGCTGGGGGTCCTGATTACCTTCGTCGTGACAAAGCTGCTTTCCAAAACACTGCTCAGGGGGATGCCCTCCTCCTTTACCCTGGAGCTTCCCCCATACCGAAAGCCCCAGATTGGAAAGGTACTTGTCCGCTCCATTTTTGACAGAACTCTGTTTGTTCTGGGGCGGGCCGCGGTGGTGGCAGCACCGGCCGGCCTTGCAATCTGGCTGATGGCCAATATTTCCGTGAATGGGGTCAGTATTTTAAACCATTGTGCTTCGTTTCTGGACCCTTTTGCCCGGCTCATGGGACTGGACGGGGTCATACTGATGGCGTTCATTTTGGGCTGTCCCGCCAATGAAATCGTCATTCCCATTATCATTATGACCTATCTGGCACAGGGCAGTATTTTGGAGCTTGACAGCCTGACACAGATGAAAACCCTGTTTGTGGAAAACGGCTGGACCTGGATCACAGCTATGAGCACCATGCTGTTTTCTTTGAATCACTGGCCCTGCTCCACAACGCTGCTGACCATTCGGAAAGAAACCGGAAGCTGGAAGTGGACGGCTCTGGCGGCAGTGATCCCCACGGTCATCGGCATTGTGATTTGCATTGCATTTACGGCGGTTGCACGACTATTTGTTTCATGCTGAGGGGCTCAGAACAATCTGTTTCTTCCTGTATATATGACAAGAAGCACCATGCCGGTACCCCTACGGCATGGTGCTTCTCGTTTGGATTGGGAATGGATGAATCAACTGGTCTTATATTAGCACAGTCCAAGGCACGTGAGAAGCCCCAACAGGGGATAAGTCCATAAAAAATTCAGGGAAAACATCAAAAGACTCTCCTTGCCAATTTAGGTTAGACAGGATATAATTGATTTCGTAATTTCCTCACATAAGGAGAATGAATATGAACTTACCAATCCGTCCCCATGGACAGCTGCCTTCGCAATGGGAGGAAGCTCTGGCAGAGCTGGAACAAGACCTCTCCATGACCGTTTCCCAGTCCGGCATCTCTATAGAGGGTGTAGCCGGTGACCATCTGGGTGTGCACAGCGATGGAACGGCTGTCACCATCACCTGGGCAGAGCCTGTGCAATTTTACAGAGCTTTGAGCCTGATCCCGTTCCCTCTGGAACCCTGCGATATCCAGGAAACACCCTGCTTCAAAACTGTGGGCATTATGTTCGATGTGTCCCGCAATGCGGTGCTGACCCCGGAGGCCATTCGGTTCTTCCTGCGGAAAATGGCGCTGATGGGCCTGAATCTGGGCATGATGTACACGGAGGATACCTATGAGGTCCCCGAACAGCCCTATTTTGGGTATAAGCGGGGCCGCTACTCCATGGAGGAGCTGCGTCAGCTGGATGACTATGCGGACCGTTTCGGCATTGAACTATGCCCCTGTATCCAGACCCTGGGCCACCTGAACCGTGCGCTGCACTGGCCCGCTCTGGCACATTTGCAGGAGGACAACGAGGTGATTATGCCCGATCTGGAGGAGACCTATGAGTTCCTGGATCAGCTGATCCGGGCGGCCATTGCCCCCTATCGCTCCAAGAGAATCCACATCGGAATGGATGAGGCCCACGGACTGGGCCTGGGCAAGCATTACTATCGCTTCGGCTATGAGGAACCTCACAAGATTATGTTCCGCCACCTGAAACGGGTGTTGGAAATCACCAAAAAGTATGATCTGGACCCCATTATGTGGAGTGATATGTACTTCGCCCTGGACGGTCACAATTATCACACCGAGGGAGATCCCACAAAGAGTGCCATTGATGCGGTGGTGCCCGGTGTGACCCTCATGTATTGGGACTACTATCAGGCCAAAGAGGAGGCCTATCTGGAAACCCTGCGCAAGCATGCCATGTTCCCGGCCCCTACGGTGTTTGCAGGGGGCATCTGGACCTGGTGCGGCATTGCCCCCAGCTACGAGACCACCATCACCAATACGGTGGCAGGACTGAACGCCTGCAAAAAAACGGGGATTCCTCTGGTATTGGCCACAGCCTGGGGGGATGACGGCGCCGAAACCAACTTTGCTACCGCCCTGCTTGGCTTGCAGATGTACGGTGAATTTACCTATCAGGGAGACTATGACGAGGACACCCTTCGTCAGCGGTTTGTCCGGTGCTGCGGGGCAGACCCTCAGGCCTTTTTGGATTTATCCGACTTTAACCATTGCGAGGGCATGAATTCCCGACCCAATGACCCGGCCAATGCAGTGAAGATCATGCTCTATCAGGACCCTCTGGTGCAGCTCTTTGAAAAGGACATGGAGGGGTTCCGGCTGGAGGCCCACTATGCAGAGCTGGAAACCCGCTTCGACCGATACACGGAGGAAAACCCTGAATTTGCGTGGCTCTTTGGGTTCTATGCCGCTCTGGCAAAGGTGCTGAAGCTGAAATGCCACTGGCACGAACATGCAGCGGAGGCAGTGCGCAATGCAGACCGTGCTGCCGCCGCTGAACTGGCCGCCGGGATGCCCGCTGCCGCTGAGGCGGTGGATCAGCTGCGGGGGTACTGGCGGAGAATGTGGGAGACCACCAATAAGCCCCAGGGCTTTGAGATCATCGAAGGCCGTCTGGGTGCAGTGAGAGCCAGACTTCTCACCGCCGGAGAAAAGATGGATGCCTTTGCCCAAGGAGAGGTGGACGACATTCCCGAGCTGACGGAGCAGACCCTGATCTACCGCCGCCGGGAGGACAACAGCGTGGGCTGTACCAATTTTGTGGCGGATATTGTGTCTGCCTGCAAGATTGACAGATAGATTTGAGATACTATATTATATAGTATAGACAGTGCCGCCAGCCCAGAGGATTGGGCTGGCGGTTTTTTAGTGAGTGCCAAGACACACAAGCTGCCTGATAGGAAATCAGACAGCTTGCGTGTTATAGAATATTTCTTTTCAGCTTCTTCGGAAGCGGGCCAGAAACTCTCTGGTTTCCTGCTTTTGGGGATTGGAGAACAGATCCACCGGGGAACCCTCTTCGCAGATGACCCCGTTGTGCATAAACACCACCCGGTTGCTCACATCCCGGGCGAATGCCATTTCGTGGGTCACCACCAGCATGGTCATGCCCTCCTGGGCAAGGGCCTGCATGACGGACAAGACTTCTCCCACCATTTCCGGGTCCAGGGCCGAGGTGGGCTCGTCAAACAGCAGCACCTCAGGGTCCATAGCCAAGGCTCTGGCAATGGCCACACGCTGTTTCTGTCCGCCGGACAGCTGCCGGGGTCTGGCATTGATATAAGGGGACATTCCCACCTTTTCCAGATAGTACATGGCGTGCTTCTTGGCTTCGGCTTTGTCCCTTTTCAGCACCTGAATCTGTCCCACCATGCAGTTTTGCAGGACGGTCATGTGGGAAAAGAGGTTGAAGGACTGAAACACCATGCCCACCTTGGAGCGGTAGGCGGATGCCTTGCTGCCGTGCTGGGAAACATCCTTTCCGTGGTAGAGGATCTGACCGGAGGAGGGAACCTCCAAAATGTTGATGCAGCGCAGAAGGGTGCTTTTGCCGGAGCCGGAGGCACCGATGATGGAGATGACATCACCCTTCTTTACGGAAAAATCAATGTCTTGCAGCACCTGGTGATGTCCAAAGGATTTGGACAGGTGGTTGATCTGTAAAATTGTTTCGTTCATGTCAGCAGCCTCCTGTTGTATGTTCCTTGTGGTGCTCGTCATAGGGAGAACCGTGACTGGGGTGACGATAGGTACCGGCTGCCATGGTGAGCGGATCGGCCTGGGCCAGCTCATAGCTGTCGCTGCCGTCCATTCTTTTTTCCACCCAGCGCAGCAGCAGGGAGGCGGACAAGGTCATAATCAGATAGCCTGCCATTTCGATGGCCGCGGAAGGGAAATACAGGTTGTTGACGCCGGTAATGTAGCGATGGGCAGAAAAGAATTCAGTAAAGCCGATAATGAACATCACGGAGGTGTCCTTCACATTGATGATGAAGTTGTTGCCGATCTGGGGCATGATGTTGCGCAGGGCCTGAGGAAGGATCACACGGGTCATGGTCTGCACATGGGTCATACCCAGGGCCTTTGCGCCCTCGGTCTGGCCGGGGTCAATGGAGAGGATGCCGCCCCGGACGGATTCTGCCATGTATGCGCCGGTGTTGATGGACACAACCAAAATGGCAGCGGCCCACATGTTGCTGAATCGCAGGGTATTGCCGGAGAAATAGGGAAGACCGTAATAGATAAACACGGCCTGCAGCACCATGGGGGTGCCCCGAAACACCTCCACATAGATTCGCACCACGGCCCGCACCAGCTTCAGAAGGAAGCGTTTGGGGAGCGGGTCATGCTTGCCGCAGGGGATGGTGTTGAGAGTGCCGCAGGCAAAGCCGATGATACAGCCGATGACAGTGGCAATCAGGGCCAAAAGCAGGGTGCTCTTGATTCCGTTTAGGTACATATCGGAATAATTGTTCCAGAGCAGAACCATATCATTTCCCATTTTTACAAGTTGATCCATTGAAATCCATGCCTCCTTAGATCTGAGGCTGGATGGCAATGGCCTCGTTCATGAGAGCGTTGAAATCCTCGGCGGTCATGTTCGCCAGCACCTGTTCCATGGCTTCCTTCAAAGCGATGTTGTCCTTTTTCACAGAAATGCCGATATTCACATTTTCCGCCCGCTCTTCTTCCGATGCAAACTGAAAATCCCCCTCGGTGCCGGAGAAATTCAGAATGGTCAGGCTGTCGTCCTTTGCAACGGCACCCATGGCGGTGGGAAGGTCGGTGCAGATAAAGTCCACATTGCCGGTCTGCAAGGCCATGAGCATGGAAGGAGCGGTTTCCGCAGGAGCCAGAATCTGTGCATTGGGGATCTGCCCCAGACAGGAGTCATACCAGATGGTGCCGGACTGGGCGGTGCACTTGCCCTCTGCCAGATCGGAAATGCCCTTGGCGGAGGCATAGGGGCTGTCTTTTCTGGTGACGCAGACAATGGTAGCATAGTAGTAGGGGCCGGCCATGGTGACCTCTTCCATTCGCTCGGCGGTCATGGACTGACCTGCAATGTTGGCATCCATGGTGCCGGACTGTACCGCAGGACTCAGAGAATCCCAGGCGCTGGAGACGATTTCCAGCTCCCAGCCATTGGCCTCACAGATTTTTTTCGCAATCATTACATCATATCCGTTTGCATAGGCACCGGGGACATTGGAGATGGGAACGGCACCGTTGGCGTCGTTGGTCTGGGTCCAGTTGTAGGGGGCGTAGGCACATTCCATGCCCACGGTAAGAACGCCGTCTTCCAGCCCCGCAATGACGGCCCCTTCTTTCTGAGAGGGAGCCGTGGAAGAAGAACCGCCGGGGACGGTATCCACATTGGAGCTGACGCAGCCGGCCAGGGACAGGAGCACAGTGAGAGACAATAAGAGAGTAAAGAGCTTTTTCATGGGATTTCACCTTTCCAAAATGTATTTCTGATGCATAAGAATACATCAGAGAGATAAAAAATGAACCGCTTTGGTAAGCGGTCCATGGAAATGCGGAAAATCTCATGAAAAAGACAGTCCGAACAGCCATCGATAGCGCTTCACAAAACATTTGTGACAGTCCGGCAGATCTTCTCTGACGACCCAGCGGGGAAAGGCAGGCAACCATTCTCCCACTTCGGCGGCGTTTCCTTTCCCAAATAACGGCTGCCTGGCCTTGTTATTTGGTACTGATAAGCACCGCGCCTCTATCTAAGCGATTCAATTCCCCGATATGATAGCACTTTACCAATGATATGTCAACCCTTTGGGGAATAAATATGTAGAATTTTTGATTTCCCTGTAGTATAATAAATAGAAAGCAGATGGGTCTGTCTGATGGCTTAAACAGCAAAACATAAAAATGATGGAGGGATTCCTATGTGGCCATTTCGTAAAAAGGAAAAAAATAAAAAAACAACCGCAGCTGTATATTCTGACAGCTCTGCAGACTATAGGAAGCGTCTGCACATACAGCAGCTCATGACAGAAGATTTTTCAATGACCATTGAAGATATCTATACAATTATGGGCCTGGGCACCATGGTAGTGGGGACAGTGCAAAGCGGCATCGGCAGAGTTGGAGAAGATGCCGTGGTGATCCAGGGCGATCAGGAGATCGAGACCACTATCACCAAAATCGACCGTCAGGTGAAGCTTTACAATGTGGACAATATCGCCTATGCTACAGAGCGTGCAGGGCTGGCTCTGAGAGGCATTCAAGAGAAGCAGCTGCACATTGGCGATCAAGTGGTTGTGAGAAATGCAAATAAGTATGTGATGCAAAGCACCTGCGCAAGGTATCAGGAATGAGAAAAGCAGAAAACGGCAGATAGTGCGGTGGGGTCGCTGACCCTTGCCTTTCTCAATCAACAAGAGGTGAGAATTCACAGAGCGGCGGATCTTTTTTAGGTTTGATGGCACCGGCCAGGGGTGCCATGTGAGGTGTGGATTGCGACAAAAGCCCGGAGGCCTTCTCCCCCCAAAAGGGGAGAGGGCCTCTTTGGTCTCAATAGACCTAATTTGAAAAAAGAGCGAAATCACCAAATCATTGCGGAGCAAAGAGAAAAGGAAATGGGTTTCTCTCCAAAAGGCGGATAAATGATTCTGTACTGCATACACATATGTGCACATTGAGAAAATAGTAAAAAACAACAAAACACATCTTGATTTTGATGAATAAATCGTATATAATAACCATCATTCAATCGCTTTACTTCATGAATGCGATGAAAGTATTTCCTTGCCCAGACCATAGCAGCTCGAAAACAGCAGTGAGAGACAGGATGTATATTTGTGGCACTGCCACTGATATATGGGAAGCCCCCACAAAGGCAAAATAAAATGTTAGGAGCGCTGAGAATGAAGAAACAATTTGCTACCCAGCTTCTTTCCCTGATTTTGGCGTTTGCCATGGTCGCAGGTTTTGCGGTCCCGGTCAAAGCGTCCGGACTCAGTTGGAAAGAAACCGACATGCAGGTTTCCTTTGATCTGTCTGACAACGAAGTTCCGCAGATTGAAGAGGAGTCTGACTACAGCGAAACCGATATGGTTCGTGTTTCCATCGTAATGGAAGACAAGCCTACGGTGCAGATGGGATATCCCGTTTTGGGGATCGCCCAGAATGCTGACGCCCTTCGCTATAATGATTCCCTGCTGGTAAAGCAGGAAACCATGGCGCAGAAGATTTCTACCCAGGTTCTGGGCGGCGATGAGCTGGATGTGGTCTGGAACATGACCCTTGTGGGCAACATGATTTCCGCCAATGTGCCCTATGGAAAGCTGGATGAGCTGGAGGCCATGGACGGAGTTGAGAAGGTTGTCCTGGAGCGGGTCTATGAGCCCCAGCAGGCCACCAGAAGTACCGCTCAGCCCAAGATGATCACCTCCGGCAACATGATCGGCAGCGGCCCCGTCTGGGCAGAGGGCTACACCGGCGCCGGTTCCAGAATTGCCGTTGTGGATACAGGTACGGATCTGGATCATCAGTCCTTTAACAATGAGGCGTATCTCTATTCTCTGGAGCAGAACGCAAAAGAGAAGAATATGTCCGTGGATGAGTACAAGGCAAGCCTGAATCTTCTGGATGAGGCCCAAATTGACTCCGTTCTGAAAAAGCTGAACGTCTATGAGAAGAATCCCTCCATCACGGCATCTGAGTTGTACCTGAACGAAAAGCTGTCCTTCGGTTACAACTATGTGGACAACAACCTGGAGCTGACCCATGACAACGATCAGATGAGTGCTCACGGCTCTCATGTTGCAGGTATCGCTACCGCTAACCGCTATATTCCCAAGGGAGATTCCTTTGTGGATGCCGGTGAAGAGGTTCACATGGTAGGTGTGGCACCCGATGCCCAGCTCATTACCATGAAGGTCTTCGGTGCCAAGGGCGGCGCATACGATTCCGACTATATGGCAGCCATTGAGGATGCAATCATGTTGGGCTGTGATGTGGTGAACCTGTCTCTGGGCACCAGCAGTGTCGGCAGCCCCTATGAGGATACTTTTGAAGATCTGTTGAATTATCTGAGTGAAACCGATATCGTTGTTTCCATCTCCGGTGGTAACGCCGGTGCATGGGCAGATAACACCCCTCAGGGCAACCTCTACAGTGACGATGTCTCTTTTGACACCGCCAGCTCTCCCGGTTCCTACAAGAACGCCTTCACCGTGGCTTCTGTAGACAATGCGGGTACCTTTGGCTATTATTTTGAAGTCGATGGTGAGAAGATTGCTTACATCGAAAAGAGCACCAATAAGAATCGGCCCTTCCGTGAACTTGCCGGGGAGGAAGACAGCAAAGAATATGAGTATGTCTTTGTGGAAGGTATTGGCACAAAGGAAGATTACGAAGGAATCGATCTGGAAAATAAGATCGTTTTCTGTTCCCGTGGTGACACAAGCTTCGTAGAGAAGGCAAATATTGCTGCTTCTCTGGGAGCCGCGGGAATCGTCATCTACAACAATGCCCCCGGATTCATCGGTCTGGATCTGACCGGCTATGAGTACACGCAGCCATGTGTGAGCATTTATCAGGCAGATGCCAATGCGGTTAAAGAGCATTCCGAGCCTCAGACCACCGCAGACGGCCGTGCTTACTATACCGGTAAGCTTGTTGTTGAATCCCAGCAGGGAGCAGTGATGCGCAATGGCATGTATGCCATGAGCCTCTTCTCTTCCTGGGGTGTTCCCGGAGATCTCAGCATAAAGCCTGAGATTACCGCTCCCGGCGGCGAGATCTACTCTGTAGAGGGCCAGTTGAAGGAGACGGACCGCTATGTGTACATGTCCGGCACCTCCATGGCGGCTCCTCAGATCGCCGGCATGACTGCCCTGGCTGCACAGTACTTCCGGGAAACCGGTCTTGCTGAAAAAATGAAGGTTTCCCCCAGAGTTCTGGCCCAGAGCCTCCTCATGTCTACGGCGGATCCTCTGCGTGAGGAAGCCTCCGGCGGCAACTATTACTCCATCCTGAATCAGGGTGCAGGTTTGGCCAGAATCGACGATGTTGTATCTGCTGACTCCTATATCATGGTGGACGGCCAGCCCGACGGTAAGGTAAAGGCTGAGCTGGGCCATGATCCGGAGCGTACCGGCGAATACAAATTCTCCTTCACGATCCACAATATCACACAGGCTAAGCAGGAGTACGCCCTCGATGCCGACGTGTTCCTCCAGAATGTACAGGCGAAGGATGGGTATGAATTCGTGAATAAGCAGACCCACATCGCCAGCAGCGAAACTGTTTTTTCCGTGAATGGAAAGCCCGTTGAGAATGACGGTATCAGCCGTGACCTCAATGGCGATGGAAAAACCAATGAGCAGGACGCAGACTATCTGCTGGAGTATCTGCTGGGCAACGAGTCTGAGCTGAAGGCAGACGGAGATGTCAATGGTGATGGCACCGTCAACACCTATGATGCCCACGACCTCCTGGCACAGCTGGGAAATTCCATGTGCGTGGAGGTGCCCGCCGGCGGAACCACTCAGGTTGAGGTTGCCATTCAGCTTTCCGACGAAACAAAGGAATATTTGAACCAGCACAACCCCAAGGGCGGCTATGTTCAGGCATTTGTCAATGTAAATGGTTTGGCAGATGAAGAGGGGAATGCAGGAACCCAGCATGCCATCCCCGTTCTGGCTTATTATGGCGACTGGTCCGAGCCGTCTATGTACGACAGAGGCTCCTATGCAGAATACAAGAGCGGCTTAAAGCAGCCCTCTTATCTGGAAAGTGTTCACGGGAATCAGATCAATTTCCTGGGCATTGACTACAGCGACGGAAACGAGTATGTCTATGCCGGCAACCCCCTTGCCCAGGATGAAGAGTATCTTGAGTACCGCAACGCAATGAATAACAGCAAGGAAAACATCATCACCAATCAGTATTTCAGTCTGATCCGTGATGTCGGTGCAAGTAAAATTACCATCACCGACACCAAGACCGGAGAGGTTTACAAAGAAGTCGATACAGGCGATCTGACCCCTGCATACTTTTCTGCTGCCAATGGTGCATGGGTGAAGGCGTTGGAGTCTGCCAAAATCAACTGGGATGGCACCGATGCAGAGGGAAACAAACTTCCTGAGGGTACTACAGTTGAAATCGCTATGGCCGCGGCGCCCCATTACTATCGCAATGCCGACAAGACCTTTAACTACGGCGCATTGAAAGACGGCGCATTCCTGAAAACTCAGATCACCATTGACAACACCGCTCCTGAGGCCATGGAGATCGACATGGTAGAAGGAAAGAAAAACACCCTGCGTGTTACTGCCAAGGATGATCGGTATGTGGCTGCTGTGGCCATTATGAATGGTGCCGGCAATGTGATGCTGCGTACTGCATCTCCCAACCAGAAGGAAGCCGGCCAGGAAGTGGCGGTTGAGATGAATCTGGATGGCCTGAGAGGCAACAAGTTCGTGGTTACTGTCTGCGACTACGCACTGAATGTGAAGAACTATGAGGTGACCCTGGATGTTGTGCAGGAAGAGCCTCCTCACTTCACCGCGATTGACTACTCCTTTACAAACAACAGTGGATTCACCGGCTATGTAGGCTTTGACACAGATGGCACGGGTGAGTTCAAAGAGGCGCCTAAGGCCATGGGCACATGTCCCAATAAGGCGGCCCCCAGAGCTGCTGAGTATGTGGATGGCTATGTATTTGAAATTACGGATGCAAATGAACTGTATGTAGCCGATGAAATGGATCTCAACTACTTTGAGTATCTGGGCAAGCTGGATCCGAAGAATGAGTGGGAGATTGAGAATTTCAACGATTTGGCCTATAACCCCAAGGACGACACCCTGTATGGACAGTTCTTGTCTAAGCGCAATGAAAAGGCTAAGCCCTATCTGTGCACCATTGATATGCACATGGGCACAATGGAGGTCTTGGGTGAGATGCCTGAGATGAGCCATACTCTGGCCATCGATGACAAGGGCAACTTCTACACCATCGATATCGTTGAGGGTATTGTGTACACCTTTACTCTGGAGGAAATCACCGCACAGACACCGACCATGAAAACGGTGGGCAAAACAGGAATCTGGCAGATCCTCAATGAACCCTTTGTCAGCTCCACAACCTGGGACTCCGAGACAGGAAAGCTGTATTGGGCTTTTCCCTCCGGATTGATGCTGGTGGACCATACCACCGGCGAAGCCACCCCCCAGAACTGGTACAAGGAAACTGACCGCATGGGAGGTCTGTATGTCCGTACCAACAGCAAGGGCAATCAGTTTGCGCCGGTAGCAACAGTCGATCAGGTGACCATCACTTCCCAGCAGGAAGATCTGCTCGTTGGTCAGAAGCTGAGCCTGAGAGGACAGGTCTGGCCCTGGCATGCTACAGACACGACTGTCAACTGGAAGAGCTCTGACGATACACTTGCTACTGTTGACGAAAATGGTATTGTTACTGCCCTGAAGGTCGGCACCGTTACCATTACCGCTACCTCCAATCTGGATTCCAGCAAGAGTGCCTCTATCACACTGGAACTGAAGGAACTGGATACCAAGCTGAACGGTCTCATTTGGGATAAGGATGGCAAGGCCTGGTGGAGCGAGTTCCAGCCGAACACCCTGCCGAACTACAAAAAGATTTGCGATACCCCTGCAACGGAAGATTTCGGCTCCGCTGCCATTGCACCGGACGGAACCATCTATGCCGGTACCATGAATCCCAATACTCTGGTTTCTGATCTGTATAAGGTAGACCCAAAGACATTTGAGGCCACCAAGATTGGCGGAAGCTCTGAAGTAGGCTATTTTGACATGGCTTATGCACCCAATATGCTGGGTGGATGTCTGGCAGTGGCCTATGGTCCTCAGCTCCTCTTTATCGATAAGGATACTGGTGAGATGATGGAGTACATCCACATGTGGTACTTTGATGTTGTGGGTGTCAGCTACTTTGGTTCTGTTCCCTTCAAGGATGAGACGACAGGCATTGACACCATGGTGGACTTCTTCGTCATTGTTGACTCCCACGGTTATGTCTATCTGTTCGGGTTCCTGATGGTGAACGGCGCTGTGCACTATATCACCAACGATAAGATTGGTGCGGAGTTGGGCAACATGGGATACCAGACCGACACCTACTTCTTCAACTCTCTTCATTTTGATGGACAGTATGCCTATTGGGCTGCTTTGAGCAGAGAAAAGAATCATACCACTCTGCATGCAATGGATCTGCTGGGCAGCAGAAGAACCTACAATATGGGCACATTCGGCGACGGTGTGTGGCCCGTTGGCGGTCTGATGCAGCTGGATGCCAAGGCACCTGCCAGTGTGCTGAATGAGCTGGGTGCCAATCTGACCCTTCATGAGCCTGAGCACAAAGAGTTCCAGAAGGTTGAGACTCCTGAGATTACCCCTGATGGGGATACCAACTCCGCAAGCAATGTAATCCCTGCCAGCGCAGGACAGGAAGAAGGCAAGCAGGTTACTGTCAATGTAAGCGCGAATAAAGCAGCAACCAACGGTCGAGCAAAGATTTCCTATAACCCCGAAGAGCTCACTCTGGTGAGTGTCAATGGCAATACACCGGCCTTTGCGTATGCAGCAAAAGACGGCACCGTAGAAGTGGCATACGCCAACGCTACGGAGATGTCCGAAGGCGCATCCGCTGCCGCATTGACATTTGAGGTCACCGGACAGGCCCATGATTTTGTTACGGTTTCTGTGGATCATGTGGAACTGAACAATGGTAAGGGTGAAAAGGAAGAGCTGAAGATTCAGCTTGCCGACAACTGCCCCTCCAAGGAGTTCAAGGATCTGGATTTGTCCAGATGGTATCACGAGGGTGTGGACTTCGTCCTGAATAAGGGCATCATGGAAGGCGTTGGAAACAACCTCTTCAACCCCAACGGAAAGATCACCCGTGCACAGATGGTTTCCATGCTGTACCGGATGGCCGGCAGCCCTGATGTTACCGGAATGGAGCATTCCTTCACCGATGTGGATGAGAACAGATGGTATGTTGAGGCTGTTTTGTGGGCGGCTAATAACGGCATCACCGATGGTGTCACGGAAACCATGTTTGCACCCAACCATCCTATGACCAGAGAGCAGATGGTCACCTTCCTGCATCGCTATGCAAAGCTGGATGGTAAGGATATGGAGGCTTCTGCGGATCTGAGCCAGTATGCGGATGCTAAGAATCTCCATGAGTATGCAAAGGAATCTATGGCTTGGGCTGTTGCGGAAGGCCTGATCGAGGGTATGGATGACCGTCTGTATCCCGTAAAGACAGCAACTCGTGCACAGGCTGCTACGGTTGTCATGCGTTACTATCAGTAAGCCAATCTCTTTCTGAGGGGCGGCCCTCAGAAGGATACAATGTAATGTAAAGGGATGCTGTCTCACATAGCATTGTGGGGCAGCATCTTTTTTTCTGAGGCTTCCGAGCATTTTATGGAAAATGTGATTTTTGTAATTGACAAGTGTAAAGAAATAAGCTGCGCTAGGCTCCTGAGTCGCCTGTATACAAGGATGCAGGCGCACAGCGGAAAATGCAGCAGCTTTGACTATGCCGGACCGGGGAGGAATGACCTTGAAGCAGAGAACAGCCCTGTGGGACAATATAAAGTTTTTGATGATTACACTGGTGGTGATCGGACATCTGGTGGACAATTTCACCGACCAGTCCAATATATTTAAAAGTATCTTTATATTTATTTACGCATTTCATATGCCTCTTTTTTTCTTCGTTTCGGGATTATTTCACAGCGACCGAACCATAGGACAGAAATGCCTGTTCTATATCAGCGTGGGATTTTTGCAGAAAATCGCATTTACGGTGTTGTCGGGTTTCATGGGCCAAACACCGAGTTTTTCCCTGCTGAGCGATGGGGGGATTCCTTGGTTTATGTTTGTGCTGGCGGCATACACATTCCTTGTGTATTTGATACGGAATCAAAATAAAAGGTATCTCTTGGGAGCCTCTCTGGTTTTGGCCTGCTTTGCGGGGTATGACCAGTCTCTTGGAGATTATCTGTATCTTTCCAGAATCATTGTCTTTTTCCCGTTTTATTTAAGCGGCGTGATCCTGAGGGAAGAGAAGATCGTGGAGTGCAGAAAGAATCACAGATGGCTGGTGATTCCGGCTCTGTTGGCGTTGGCGGGCTGGGGATATTTGTGCGTATATAGGCTGGATGATTTTTATGAATTCCGCTATCTGTTCACGGGGAGAAATCCGTTTTATGGGGAGTTTCTGATCCATGGTCCTGTGGTGCGGTTTATATGCTATGGTCTCTCCTGTGTGCTGTGCGTTGCCATCATATGGTTGGTTCCCAATCGAAACATTGGGCTTCTCAGCCAAATGGGCACCCGCTCCATTGATGTGTATTTCTGGCATTCCATTTTGTACCGGCTTTTGGAATGTTATTGTGGTGTGAATTTGCTGGTTTCCTATGGAAGATTTGGAAAAATCGGACTGCTGTGCCTGGGAGTCGGAATCAGCGTGCTGCTTTCACAGGGCGGGATTTTCTCGTTTCCTCTGAAGCAGATCAAAGCGCTTTGCTTTTCCGCAGATGCGGCAAAGGCCACGGGAAACGCCAAAATGCCGGCCGGTAAAAATATGGAAAAATGATACGGTGCCATAGAATACACGGGTGAAAATAGAAGTTCCTGTCGGAAAATGTTTTCCGACAGGGCTTTTTTGTTGCAATTAGGAAAAAATCGTGTTAAAATCATCGTTGAATGTTTTATAAGAAGGGAAGATAAGAAATGCGTTTTTACATAGACCCGGGTACCGGAAGTATGCTGTTTACCATTCTGGTGGGCGTGCTTGGTGCCGCAATCTATGCAATGAGAAATGTTCTGGTGAAGCTTCGCTTTTTGCTCAGCGGTGGCTCCAAGGAGAAGGGCAATGCAAACGAAATCCCTTTTGCAATTTTTACGGACAGCAAGCGCTACTGGAATGTGTTTGAGCCAATCTGTGAGGAGTTTGAACGCCGGGGGCAGACCGTGGTGTATATGACGGCTTCTCCGGACGATCCTGCCCTCAGCCGGAAGTTTGAGCATATCAAGTGCGAGTTTATTGGAGAAGGAAACAAGGCATTTGCAAAGCTCAATTTGATGAAAGCAGATGTTGTGCTTTCCAGCACACCGGGACTGGATGTGTACCAGTGGAGAAGATCCAAGGATGTAAAGTGGTATGCACACATCCCCCATGCTCCCAGTGACATCACAGCTTACCGAATGTTTGGCATCGACTATTTTGATACGGTGTTCCTTTCCGGCCAGTATCAGGTGGAGCAGGTGAGGCAGCTGGAAAAGCTCCGGAATCTGCCGAAAAAGGAAATTGAAATCGTAGGCGTGCCCTATCTGGATGAAATGAAGAAGCGTCTGGAGTGCGCTCCGCCTCTGCCCCGGCATGAAACAACGGTGCTGCTGGCACCCTCCTGGGGCCCCAGCAGTATCTTCAACCGCTATGGTTCTGAAATGATCGAGGCCCTGCTGAAAACCGGTTATCACATTGTTGTGAGACCCCACCCCCAGTCTTATACCTCAGAAAAGGAACTGCTGGAGGGCCTCATGAAGCAGTATCCCAACAGCGATCAGCTGGAATGGAATCGGGACAACGACAATTTTGAGGTGCTGCGGCGTTCTGATATCCTGATTTCCGACTTCTCCGGTGTTCTGTTTGACTTCTCCCTGGTGTTTGATAAGCCCATTATTTATGCGGACACCTCTTTTGATAAGGGGCCTTACGATGCGTGCTGGCTGGAGGAGGAGATGTGGACCTTCTCGATCCTGCCTAAAATCGGTCAGCAGCTTACAAAGGACAACTTTCTTTCCATTCAGAATGTGATTGACAGCTGTATGAACGATCCCAAATACCGTGCGGGCAGAGAGCAGGCGAGAAAAGAAACCTGGGAGCATATGGGGCAGTCGGCATCCCGAACGGTGGATTACCTAATGAAAAAATATCAGGAGCTTACCTCTGAGGCATCCAAAGAGAACGTTTAAAGGAGAATGAAATGTCCATATTAACTGCGCTATATCATCTGCTGATTGGGCCTTTGGAGCTGCTGTTTGAGGTGATCTTTTCTCTTGCCAACCGTGTGATCGACAACCCCGGTCTGGCGATCATCTTCCTGAGCCTGGCTGTGAATTTCCTGGTTCTTCCTCTGTATAAGCGGGCAGATGCCATGCAGGAGGAGGCCCGGGAAACCGAAGCCAAGCTCAATCACTGGGTCACCCACATCAAGAAGAATTTCAAGGGCGACGAGCGGTTCATGATGCTGCAAACCTACTACCGTCAGAACAACTACAAGCCAACGGATGCCCTGAAAGGCTCCATGTCACTTTTGCTGGAAGTGCCCTTCTTTATGGCGGCCTACAATTTTCTCTCCCGGCTGCAGCTGCTGCAGGGGGTATCCTTCGGGCCTATCAAGGATCTGGGTGCGCCGGATTCCATGCTGGCCATTGCAGGCGTCACCATTCACATCCTGCCCATCCTGATGACGGCAATCAATCTGATTTCCGGCGTCATCTATACCAAGGGCTTTCCTATGAAAAGCAAAATCCAGCTGTACGGCATGGCACTGATTTTCCTGGTGCTGCTGTATGAATCTCCCGCCGGTCTGGTGTTCTACTGGACCCTCAACAACCTGTTCTCTTTGGTGAAGAATGTGTTCTACAAGCTGAAGAACCCCAAGTTCGTGCTGGGAATCCTGTCCAGTGCGGTGGGAGCAGGGTTGCTGGCAGGGGTGCTGTTTTGGTTCCCCATGCCCACGGTGCACCGTCAAGCGGCGGTCATCATCCTGGCTGTTTTGCTTCAGCTTCCTCTGGCGGCCTATTTTTTGGGAAAGAAGAGACAGAAAAAGACGGTCACCATTTCCAAGGGCCATTCATTTGCCTTTTATGCAGGCTGCGTGTTCACCACCATTGTGACGGGCCTTCTGATTCCTTCCGCGGTTATCAAGGCCTCCCCGGAAGAGTTTATCAGCACCGTGACCATGAGCAGTCCTTTGCTGTATGTGCTCAACGCCCTTTTACTGGCGGCAGGTACCTTCGTTGTCTGGTTCGGTATTTTCTACATGCTGGCCAGCCCCGCTGGAAAAAAGACCATGGGGCTGGGAATGTGGCTCCTGTCCGGCATAGCCGTCGTCAACTATATGTTCTTCGGAACGGATTACGGCAATCTGTCGCCCACCCTCAAGTATGATATTACTCCGGCGTTTGGAGGCAAGGCCCAGCTGCTGAACCTGCTGATTCTTATGGCTGTGATTGGGGTTCTGTATCTCATCTGGAAAAAGAAGTTTGAATTGGTAAAAGTGGTGTACCTTGCGGCGGGCATCGCCATGCTGGGAATGTCTGTCGTCAATGTGCAGGCAATCCATTCCGTGTCTGCGGAAACCACCCGGAATCTGGAGACTTCTGAGCAGGAGCAGGCCACAATTCCTCTGAGCAAAACCGGAAAAAATGTGGTGGTCTTTATGATGGACCGGGCCATTGGCGGACACATCCCCTATATCTTCAATGAAAAGCCGGAGCTTAAGGAGCAGTTTGCAGGATTTACCTACTATCCCAATACCATTTCCTTTGGCATTACAACCAATTTCGGCCTCCCTGCGGTATTCGGCGGATATGAATATACCCCGGAGGAAATGAACAAGCGTGACGATATGCTTCTGGCGGACAAGCACAATGAGGCGCTGCGGGTCATGCCGGTATTGTTCGATGAGCATGATTATAAAGTCACCGTGTGCGACCCTGCCTATGCGGGGTATCGCTGGATTCCGGATCTGTCCATTTATGATGACCACCCGGATATCAATGCCTATATCACCCTGGGCAAGTTTGACCACAACGAAGTGGAGACGGCAAAGCAAATCCAGACGATGCTGAATCGGAACTTCTTCTGCTACAGCCTGTTCCGAATTGCCCCGGTGAGTGCGCAGCCGATTTTGTATCAGGATGGTCTGTACAATGAGCCGGATGTGCATGTGCAGGAGTCCGGTACGGTGCAGGTGGCTCACAGCACCTCCAGAGCCAGCGGAATCAACGGCGCATTTATGAAAGCCTATGAGGTCCTGCGGAATCTGCCTGCCATTACGGAAATCACCTCGGAGGAAGAAAACACCTTCTTGATTATGTGTAATGACACCACCCATGAGCCCATGCTGCTGCAAGAGCCTCAGTATGAGCCTGCGGCAAGGATAGATAATACGGAGTATGATGCCGCCCATGCAGACCGCTTTGTGCTGGATGGCAGACAGCTGAAAATGGAAAATGAAAATCAGGTGACCCACTATCATGCCAATATGGCGGCAATGATTCAACTGGGAAACTGGCTGGACTATCTCCGTGAAAATGGGGTGTATGACAACACCAGGATCATCATTGTCTCTGACCATGGCAGAGGCCTGGGGCAGTTTGACGATATGGTATATGATTCTGTGGACCTGATGCTTCTCAATCCTCTGCTGATGGTCAAGGACTTCAACAGCCGGGAGTTCACCACGGACCGTACCTTCATGACCAACGGCGATGTCCCCACCCTGGCAACCCATGGGCTGATTGAAAATCCTCTCAATCCCTTTACAGGAAATCCCATCAATAGTGATGCCAAAACGGCACAAGAGCAGCACATCCTTTTCTCGGAGGAGTACGACATCACGGTGAACAATGGCACCACCTTCCTGCCCGGCCAGTGGTATTCCGTGCATGATAACATCTTCGACATGGAAAACTGGAACCGGATGGAGTAAGCCGGGCATCTGGCCACCATTCAAAATCCCCTCGAATCCGAAAGCCGGAATGGCTCAGATCCGGGGGGATTTTTGGAAATGGGGCCAAAAGCGAAAAAGACTTCCCTTGATTGACATAGTAGGTTGACGGTGATATGATAGCCGCAAGTGGGCCCATGGGAGAAAGGTCCCATGGGATGTCCTGCGGGCGGACATTGTCCTTTGATGGAGCTGATTCTGATTGGAGGGGTCATGGATGTTAAGGAAAATAGAAGCATCTGAGTTTGAGGAAATCGTGCAATTCACATACGGACTGTCTCAGGATTTGTCGAAAACCAGTTTCCCGGTCTATACGGATGGCGTCAAGACCAAAGAGGATTTCATCGCCAGAAGCCGGGAAGGCCTGGAAAAAGAGAATGAAGAGATTTTGTTGTTCGTGCGGGAAGGTGAGGCAGAGGGCTGGGTCCACTATTTTACCATCCCTTCGGCAAAGTATATTGTGATGTGCAATATGTCCGTTGCCAGGGACTATGGCCAGGCATTTGGGGAGCTTCTGGACTACTGGAAGCAGGCATACCCCGGATATCTGTGGAGTATCTATTTCCCGGAGGAGAACCGGGACATTGCGGCCTTTATGAAAGAACACCGGTATGCGGAAAAGTCAAAAGAGATTGTGGATGTGCTGGTGTTTGGAGCGTATGAGGAAAAGGAAGCGTCGGGCCGTGTGGTGGAGATCGGGCAGCACAATTTTTCCGCATTCCGACAGATCCATGAGCAGTACGAGCAGGGGATGTACTGGACCAGCGACCGCATAGAAAACGCTCTGAATGACTGGGCCATTTATGCCTGCACCGAAAACGACAAAGTTTTGGGGGCCTTGTATTATAACGGAAAGGGCAGCAAAAACCTTGAGATTTTTGGTATCGATGTGCTGCCGGGGCCTGACAGAGATCGGATCGTTGAGGAGCTGCTGATTTCGGCCCTCAATGAGGCAAAACACAGAGGCGCAGACAGCATGTACTTTTTCAATGATGAAACCACCCATGACATTGCAAAGAAAGTGGGATTTCGGCAGGTTACCACAGCCCACTATTATGAAGAGCGCCTCCAGAGCGAACCCGTATAAGGGAAGCGGGACTCGACAGGCCCAAAAATCGCTGTTGACAAAGGCTTCTTTCCGGTGGTATACTAAAGAAAATGAAAAGATTGGAGCTGAGAGAATGAATTCTACTTCTTGCTAACAACTTGGGCGGATGCAGCCGAAAAAAAGCGACGGATTTCGTCGCTGGCTTTGCCATGCCCATTTGCAGGAAGGTATTCATTCTTTTGGCTGTGACAGTGTATCCATACCCAAATTGGGGGGAGTATGCCCTGTTGATTGGCTGTAAGAATTGCTTTCTTGCAGCCAATTTTTTGTAATTTGGAGGGCAAACCATGTCACTGATTCAAGTATCCCATTTAACCTTTGCCTATGACGGCAGCTATGAACCTATTTTTGAAGATGTGAGCTTTCAGCTGGATACCAACTGGAAGCTGGGCTTTACCGGCCGGAATGGCCGGGGAAAAACGACTTTTCTGAACCTGCTCCTGGGGAAGTACGAATACCGGGGGCACATAGGGGCATCTGTGGAATTCTCCTATTTTCCTTATCAGGTAAAAGATAGGGGCCTCCCGGCCATAGATGTGGTAGAGGAAATCTACCCGGAATATCAGTACTGGCAGCTTCAGCGGGAAATGAATGCCTTACAGATCAGCGAGGAGATTTTGTACCGTCCTTTTGAGACCCTGTCCAACGGCGAGCAGACCAAGCTCATGCTGGCGGTTCTGTTTTTGAAGGAGAATCACTTCCTGCTCATTGACGAGCCTACCAACCATCTGGATCTCCGGGGGCGTGAGATCGTCAGCCGGTATCTGAACAGTAAGCGGGGATTCATTCTGGTATCCCATGACCGGGCATTTCTGGACGGCTGTGTGGACCATATTCTATCCATCAACAGAACCAACATTGAGGTGCAGCGGGGAACCTTTTCCAGCTGGTACGAAAACAAATGCCGCCGGGATGCCTTTGAGCAGGCGGAAAACGAGAAGCTGAAAAAGGAAATTCATCGGTTGGAGGAGAGTGCCCGCCAGAAGGCCCAGTGGGCCGATACGGCAGAGAGAAACAAGCTGGGAGCGTCTTCCGATCAGCTGCCCAATTACCGGGCCTATCAGGGGGCGAAGGCCCAGAGAACCATGGCCAGATCCAAGGCCATTGGGCAGCGGCGGCAGAATGCGGTGGAAGAAAAATCCAAGCTGCTGAAAAACATTGAGCGCAGTGAGGTGCTGAAAATTTTTCAGACCCCCTTTCACAGCAGGCATCTGGTGCACCTGAAGGATGTGTCCATTTCCTATGGGGAAAGTCCGGTCTGTCAGGGGATTGACTTTGCCATCGAGCAGGGGGACCGCATTGCCCTGCAGGGAGCCAATGGCAGCGGAAAGTCCAGTATTATCCGGATGATCTGCGGCGAACCGGTGCCCCATACCGGGGAAGTATCTGTGGCCAATCATTTACAGATCTCCTATGTCTGTCAGGACACCTCCATGCTGAAGGGCCGATTCTCCGCATTTGCCCGGGACAGCGGCATCGAGCAAAGCCTGCTGCTTGCCATACTGGCGAAGCTGGATGTATCCAAGAGCCAGCTGGAAAAGGACCTGTCTCTGCTCAGCGCCGGGCAGAAGAAAAAAGTTCTGCTGGCAAAATCCATCTGCCAGCCGGCCAATCTGCATATCTGGGATGAGCCCATGAACTATATTGATGTGATTTCACGGATTCAGGTGGAAGAACTGCTGCTCCAATATCAGCCCACCATTTTGTTCGTGGAGCATGACAAGGCGTTTTGTGAACATATCGCCACAAAGTGCATCCGTCTGTAAAGAACCGGCTGCCGCAAAAGCGGGCCGTTCCCACCGAAAACAAGCTTGAGGAAAAGGCTTTTCCTTAAAAACTGTCCCGGGATCTTCTGAATGGCAGAAGATTCCGGGACGGATTCAGATGGGGGAGGGGATCAGTCTGTCTGCCGCAGCAGCCCCTCAATGAGCTGAACGGTTTTTTCTCTGCAATCTGGATGCTTCAGCCGGTTTGTTTCTGCGAGTTGGAAAACAAAGTTTATAATTTATATGAAAGTCATGTGCTTCATTGAACATAATATATCATGCATTTTTGTGAGTTGCTCAATATAGTTGTTTTCGTTATACCGTACATATCCAACGGTCATCCATCTGCCAAAAGCAAACCGTCTTTTCTCAAACTCAGACCCAAGGTGATTGTGTAAAAAATAATAAAGTTTCCATCTTATTTCCCTGATTTTATCCGGGTTTGGATTCATTTTGGAGTCAATGGAGTATTTTACAGCAATAATATCATCTTCAATCTGTAAATAGATATTTTTAGCAAGCGACCGATCAAGCCCCATACGATCCAGTTCATCGGATGTAAAAATATCCACCCACCATAAACCCATAAATCCACCTGCACGATTGGCCACATATCCCCAATGATTGCTTTTTCCCTTTAAATAAGTTTTTGCTAAATGGGAAAAGAAGCCAATATATGATCTTCTGGTCCATTGCGTAATTGGAAGATACCGAAAAGAGTTAATTTGACAATCAATCCATTGGAGATATTCTAAATAATCTCCAAAAATCGGATTTTGGATACGATTTTTATAAGGACGGAAAATTTTCAGCAAAATTTCTCTTGTAAACTCATAATCCACATTTTCTTCGGGTTTTGGTTGCTCTTCAATTTTGTAATACACACATAAGATGTCCGATTTTGGAATTCTTTCATCTACCAATGCCTGTTTATATCGGTTCACTTGGTCGTCGTGGGAATTTGTAAATGTCTTGTCTTCTATAATGATATAATGATTTTTAAGCTGTACCAAAATATCGATGTTCTTATATTGTCTGTAAATCTTGACAATTCTGTCGTCTTCGTGCCAAACCAAATTTCTTGCGGAAAGAATATGGTTTATGAATGCAATCGCACAGTTGCGCAGTTGCAGGTCAGCGTCCCAGCCCTCTTCCGTAGCATGAGACAAGAGCCAACATATGAAAGCATCCTGTGACAATTCGCTGGTAGCATACTTGAAAATGTTATTGACTTTTAAGTCGGAATCTATAAATTTCTCCTGTTCCATATGATTTTCCTCCACTTTTTATCGAACCGAAATGTGCCTGCCTTCTTCTAGGGGGGAAAGGGCAAAGGCACCAAAGCTTTTATTAGTATATCATGAATCTACTGCATTTCAAGAGGGGCCGTCCGGGGACTTTGGGCATACTGTGGGGAATGAACAATTTATGCCAGAAAATTGCTACATGATATTTCAGATACTGTGTTGATAAATGAAAGAAAATGTAGTACCATAACATTCAGAGTTGAATACATAAGGAGTGCTTTCTATGAGTGCAATAACCGTGGAACACGCAAATACAACCCTTCAGCTGGATGAGGCAACCCTGACCTTCACCGTGACGGCCAAGGGCCAGGTCTGGCGCTGGGCTTCGTCTTACCGCCCCAAGCTGGTCACTACGGACGACCGGGAGATCTTCTTCTCCGATGCGGCTCGTGTGACCCACCACACCTGGAATATCGGCGTGGGCAGGGGCATCCGATCCTCCTATGAAGGATTTTCCGTGGATGGAACAGAAGTTCCCTTTTCCTTTGAGACCATCGCCTGGGTGGAGGGAGTCTCCGGGGATGTGTTCTTTGAGTTTGTGCCCCTGAGAGAGGAAGGCCTTACGGTAAAGGCGGTCTATTGGCCCGGCTACATGGAATTTGAAGAGCCCAGCGACCGCTGGTATAGTGTCCTCAATATTTTGCAGGGTCTGCTGCTGCCCAATACCTGGGAAAATGAAGTGAACAAGCTCCATTTTGACGGTCAGATGTGCAGCTGTGCCGCCTATATGCCCTGGTTCGGTCAGGTGCGCCCCGGCGCAGGATATATTGCCATCTGTCAACACCCCTGGGATGCGGCCTATCAGGTGGATCACCCCGCCAATGGCCCTTATTCTCATGTATCTGTCCGCTGGTTGCCCAGTCTGGGGAAGATGTCCTATCGCCGGGTGATGAAATACTCCTTCCTGGGTGAATGCGACTACAACGACCTGTGCAAGATCTACCGCGGCTATGTGAAGGAGACGGGGCTCTTTACTTCCCTTGCGGAAAAGGCGGCAAAGTCTCCTCTGGTGGACAAGCTCATCGGCTCTGCCATTGTCCACAAGGGCATCAAGACCCATGTGGCGCCGGATTCCTACTTCTACAATGCCCAGGAACCGGAGAAAAATGACCATCTGGTTCCCTTCGCCACCCGCACCGCAGAGATCCGGCACTATCGGGAAAAGGGAGTCAAGAAGCTGTATCTGCATCTGGACGGCTGGGGAGACCCGGGCTATGACAACAAGCACCCGGACTATCTGCCTGCCTGCAAGGAGGCCGGCGGCTGGGAGGGTCTGAAGGAGCTGTCCGACACCATAGAGGAATGCGGCTATATGTTTGGGCTCCATGACCAGTACCGGGACTATTATTTTGATGCGCCTACTTTTGACAAGAACTTTGCCTGTCACGCCCCCGACGGCTCCATCTTTGACATGGCCCGGTGGGCAGGCGGCAGACAGACCCTTCTGTGTGCCTCTCAGGCTCCTTATTATGTGAAGCGGAATTTTGAAGAGGTTCTGCGTCATGGCATCCATCTGGAGGCCTCCTATCTGGATGTCTTTACCTGCAACGAGGGGGACGAGTGCTGCCATCCCTGGCATACCATGACCAGAAAAGAGTGCTTTGAATACCGAAATGCCTGCTTTGCCTATCTGCTGTCCAAAAACATTCTGCCCAGCTCCGAAGAGGTGACGGACTGGGCCATGAAGAATCTGGTCTTTGCCCACTATGGCCCCTATGACTTTATGCTCCAGGCCCCCGGCACGCCGAGAAAAGGCATCCCCACCCCGCTGTTCAATCTGGTGTACCATGACTGCATGATTCTGCCCTGGCTCATGGACCGCATTGAGGGGCAGGAGGACTATATGCTCTATGCCCTGCTCAATGGCGGTGCTGCGTACATGGACAAAGATGGCGCCTACCCCAACTGCGACGGGTCCTTCGACGATGCGGCGGCAGAAACCCATCTGGATGAGGAGATTGCCCGCTATCAGATCGTGGCAAAGCTTCAGGAGCGCATTGCCAAGTGTGAAATGGTGCGCCACGAGTTTTTGGACCACGACTGGATGAAGCAGCGTACCACCTTCAGCGACGGAACCACCGTTACCGTCAATTTCCACGACAACAGCTACCGGATCGATCCCCAATAAATCTACCGGCAGGGGAAGAGAAAAACCGTTTGGATAGGATTTTGTGCCGAAAGCCCCTGATGCTCAGAGGCTTTCGGCACTTCCAATGATGGGGGCAGAGACTGAATCGAGAAAGGGCACCCGATAGGCACAAGCATTCTAAGTCGGGAAATCCCCACCGCCTTCTGATAGAATATAGCCAGACAGGAGGGAAAGATATGGATTGGATTACCGGAATACAGCGAGCCATTGACTACATTGAAGCGCACATCATCGAAGAACTGGACTATGATGCCATTGCCAGGGAGAGCTTTTCTTCCCGCTTTCACTTTCAGCGGGTGTTCAGCATTCTGTGCGGATATCCTTTGGGCGAATACATCCGCAACAGACGGCTGACTCTGGCCGGTGCGGAGATTGCGACGGGCAAGGAGAAAATCATCGATGTGGCAGCTAAGTATGGGTATGACAGCCCGGACAGCTTCGGCAAAGCATTCCAGAAATTCCATGGGATCACACCGTCGCAGGCACGCAGTGACGGTGCAAATCTCAAATCATTTTCCCGCCTGTCCATTAAAATTTCTCTGGAAGGTGGAAGTACTATGAATTATCGAATCGAAGAAAAACCGGCCATGTTACTGACTGGTTATGGAAAACGCTTTACAGGAAATCCCAATGACAAGGGAGAACAGGATCATGAGTTTGCCTGCAAGAATCGGGTGTATGAGTACATTCTGGAGGGCATGTCACATGAGTACGTAAATAAATTTCAGATATTGAAGGACTTTACTCCGGACGGCTACAACTTCTATTATGCCTATCAGCTTCCCAAGTGGGCATTGGAAGATTTTGATCGGGATTTGGGGGAGATGGCGAAAAACTTTGAGCATATTCCCATTCCCGCAGGACTGTATCTGGTCTGTGAAACGGAGCGGTGCCAGTGGCCGATACAATTAGCGGATAAGCTGCGGGAGCAGGCTGTGACGCAGTGGCTCCCTTCTTCGGACTATGTCCTGCGGGATGCTCCCGAGCTGGGAGTGATCCACTGGATTTCCGCTGAATCTGAGGAGGACCTTGACGAGTGGGACTGCAACTACTGTGAGATTTGGCTCCCAATCGAAAAGAAGTAAGTCACCGGGACGCACGACGGTCTGGATGTTTTCAGACCGTCGTGTTTTCATCCCATGCATCAAAATATCATGGGGCTATTGCATCCGCCTTGGATATATAGTATGATGGAGAAAGCCTGTTATGGTGTGGAGCAGAAACACCATGTCCCGCGGAAAGTTCCGAGGGCCTGACAGGCGGTTCTTTTCAAATCCCACCTACTCAAAATAGAAAGGCGAATTCACCATGAACATTCCCCAGACCGTGAAAGACCATATTGAGCGCATCTGTGAGCATTTGCGCAAAACCTCTCCCAAGCTAGCGGAGCTTTACCGCAACTGCTACCCCAATACCATTTCCTCCGCTATTCAGGAGCTGGAGGACGGCAGCCTCTTTGTCCTTACCGGCGATATCCCAGCCATGTGGCTGCGGGATTCCTCTGCCCAAGTCAACCACTATATTCCTCTGGCCAAGGACCCGGAGGTGGCGGCCATTATCCGCAAGGTGGTGGAAAAGCAGTTCCAGTTTATCCTCACGGACCCCTATGCCAACGCATTCAATGCTGCTGCCAATGGTGAGGGCCATATTACCGACCGCCCCCGCAATATGCCCTGGGTATTCGAGCGCAAGTATGAGATCGACTCTCTGTGCTATCCTCTGCGCCTGTGCTATCGGTACTGGAAGGCCACAGGAGACCGTTCTGTCATTGACAGCAAGCTGGAGCAGGTGATGCAGACCATTCTGAAGGTCTGGCGCACAGAGCAGCACCATTTTGAGCAGTCTCCCTACCGCTTCTTCCGGGACGACTGCCCCTATCAGGACACCATCCACAATGATGGCATGGGCAATCCCGTTGTCTATACCGGCATGACCTGGTCCGGCTTCCGACCCTCTGACGATGCATGCACCTATGGCTATCTGATCCCTTCCAATATGTTTGCGGTGGTGGTTCTGGGATATGCTGCGGAAATGCTGGGAGACCACCATGCGCTGACCGGGGAGATCCTGGCGCTTCGTCGGGAAATTGACGACGGAATCCACAAGTATGCCGTGATCGACCATCCCAAATACGGCAAGGTCTATGCCTGTGAGGTGGACGGGCAGGGGAATTATCTGATGATGGATGACGCAAACATCCCCAGCCTGATTTCCATGCCGTATATTGGTTATGTGGATACCACAGATGACCTCTACCGCCGGACCCGAAAAATGCTTCTCAGCACGGACAATCCCTATTATTACGAAGGAGCCTGCGCCAAGGGCATTGGCAGTCCCCACACCCCAGCACGCTATGTGTGGCACCTGGCCCTGTCCATGCAGGGGCTGACTTCCAATGACCCGGAAGAAATGAGCCGGGTCCTGCACATGCTGGAAACCTGCGACGGAAACACCGGCTATATGCATGAGGGCTTCTTTGTGGATGACCCTACGGTATATACCCGGGAATGGTTTACCTGGTCGGACTCCCTGTTCTGCGAATTTGTGGATAAGTGCATCGCAGAAGGTGTGATTTGATTTTTTGTCAGGCAGAGGCTGGAATCACAACGAAATAAATAACTTGCTTTATGGAACCGCCCCGGCTTGTACCCACAGTATAAGCCGGGGCGGTGTTGCAGTGAGAGGCAGCGGTCCCGACACAAAATAGAAGAATGGAGAGCAATGAGAACAAGCCGAACCCCTATGGTATACCCAGAGATTCGGCTTGATTTTATACTGTTTCGGCATCATGACACCCTAAAAGTATAAACACCCGGCACCTTCAGCCTGAGACAAAGATGCGTTGAAGAGAGGTGTATACTTTATGCAGAGATTGACATGCTTTGCAAAGGCGGAAATTATGTTACCATAAAAGCAGAATAAATAAGCAGAGTGTAATTATAAGATTCCAAGAAATCCAGTTATACAAATGGTTTACAGACAGTCAGTAAGCTGTGTTTCTGTGTGTTTTATCCCCTCAAAAAACCTAAGACGCCACTAATGATACTGAAAATATCTGCAACAGCTCCGATTTTACCTTCGTTTTGCGTAATGAATCTCCACAATTTATCTAAGCTAGAGTTATTGATTGAATTTCCATCCCTTCCGTTCTCTAAAATGGAATTCAATTCGCTTTTCTCCTCAATAGTTAAATCTGGGGTTTTGTTAATATATGCTGATAGTTTGTCGAGTTGATTTGATTGATATTCCGTAATATTTGTTTGAAAACTTACATTGCTATTATAATAATTGTTAATAATAGTTTTGTTACTTACTCTTGGCCTGAATCGAATTACAAGATGAGACCATGGAGTATTATCATCGTACATTGCCTCAACAAAAACAAACTGATCATCGTGATCAATATAACAGGTTTCTTTCCAAAATTCTATTACAAGATTAGTTCTATGTGATTGATATCTACGGCAAGGAAATGTCATCTTAAAGCATGAATCTTGGTATTTAGGATTACATACTGGTAAAAAATCAGTTGGTTTGCTTGGAGATGGGGAAATCACCTCTTTAATTCCCAATGGTATTGAAATTATTAATAAAAATATTTGGCATATTAATTCAGCGAGTTGATCTATAGTGTCCATAATATCTCCTTGCTATTGGAAAAGTATTCAGATGCTTTGCTTAATTGATAAATTAAGTATAATTTAATTTGAACAATAACGCAAGTATGGAAAATTTACACAAAAAAGGAGAATCCCATAAGGATTCTCCTTTGGTCGGAGTGAGGGGATTCGAACCCCTGGCCTCTTGGACCCGAACCAAGCGCGATACCAAGCTTCGCCACACCCCGATAGCCTGTTTATTATAATGAATGAATTGAATTCTGTCAAGGGGAAAAGTGGTTTCTTCCTGGAATACGAAAAAAAGTTCATGTGCGCCGAGAAGACAATGGGGATTTAGTGAAGGAATCAGAAGAAACAGCAATCTAATCTTGCGAAAGCGAACAAGATTTGGTATAATGGAACAAATGCAAGGGGAGGTTCGAGATGACTCGATTTTTTTTGGCACCTGAAGAAATGATGGGGGAAGAATTGACCCTCACAGGGGAAAACGCAGCCCACGGCAAGGTGCTGCGTCTGAAGGCCGGGGATTCGGTCATGGTCTGCAACGGAGAAGGACAGGAATGTCTGTGCACTGTGAAGGAGGTGTCCCCCGGAGAGATTACTCTGACGGTGGAGCGGCGGGAAGCTTCTCAGAGCGAGGCCTCTGTGGCGGTGCGGGTGTTTATGGCCTTTCCCAAGGCAGACAAGCTGGAACATGTGATTCAAAAGGCCACGGAGCTGGGAGCCTTTGAGATCGTGGCCTTTCCTTCCGGACGCTGTGTGTCACGGCCCGATGAAAAATCTCTGAAGAAAAAGCTGGAGCGCTGGCAGAAAATTGCTGCCTCAGCGGCGGAGCAGTCAGGCCGGGGGCGGATTCCACAGGTTACGGTGCTTCCCAGCTATGCCAAAGCACTGGAGGAGGCGGCAAAGGCAGAGCTTCCCATTTTGTTTTACGAAAATGAGAAGGCAACCACCCTTGCCATGGCCATTTCCCAGACCCCGGGATTTGGCACGGTCAGTCTGATGACAGGTCCGGAGGGCGGTCTGGGGGAGGAAGAGGTGCGAAAGGCACTGGAAGCGGGACTCAGGGTGTGCACCCTTGGCTCTCGGATCCTGCGATGCGAAACGGCCCCTCTGTGCGCATTGTCTGCCGTCATGTTTGCGGCAGGGGAATTTTAACCGACTTTTTCAGAAAGTTTGAATGGTCAACCCAAAGAAATGAAGAACAAATCCATATGGAGGAGTGAAACATACCATGGAGATTAAGAGCATTCCATTATTTCCAAGAAAGACCAGAAAAACCCAGGATGAAGCGATTCTGGATCTTGATCCGCAGCTGCGTCATCTGGAAGAGCAGTACCTTGTAATGGCCACACGAGAGCTTCGTGCGGTTCGCTACAGTAAGAAGCACCAGGGGGAAAATCCCCGGGCAGAATGTAAGCTGATGAACGCTTATTTCGGTCTGGGTGTGACGAGAAGGGCGCTGGAGGGCCTGACCGATGCGAGGAGCCTTCACGAACTGTGCCAGTCAATCAGCGAAACCTGCACAATGCTGAAGATGCTGAACCGGATTTCCGGCCAGGCCATGGCGGTTCTGGTTGATCGTGCAATCATCAAATCTCTGGAAGAGGGAGAAGAACTGGATGAGTGCCTTCGCAAAGACAAAGAGCGATTCAGAGGCGACCTTGGGGGGCTTGTAAACCCCATGCTGGTGCTGCATATGGATAAGATGCCCTTTGAAAATGCGTCCCTGGAAAAGGACCTGAATTCCCTTGTGGAGTATATCAAAAATTTGGAAAAAGAACAGTAGCTACATGTCAGGGGCCTGTCCCACCCATTGGTGAGACAGGCCCCGTTTGTGTTTATTTGGTATAGGTTTCGATCCAGTCGGTGATTTCCGTCAGCCGTCTCACACGGTGCTTGGGCTTACCAGAGCGGGAAAGCTCGTGGTTTTCTCCCCGGAACCAGCACAGACGGGAGGGAATCCCACGGTCTGTAATAGCAGTGAACATTTGCAGTCCCTCCGCAATGGGGCAGCGATAGTCCTCGTCGGAATGAATGAACAAGGTGGGGGTCACCACATTTTTGGCATAGCGCAAAGGAGAGTGGGCCCAGAGTGCTTCCGGTGTGTCAAAGGGATTGCCGTCGCACTGGTCTGTGGCAAAGCGGTAGCCGATGTCGGAGACTCCATAGAAGCTGAGCCAGTTGGAAATGGAACGCTGGGAAGCAGCGCAGGCGAAGCGGTCGGTGTGGCCGATGATCCAGTTTGTCATAAAGCCGCCATAGGAGCCGCCGGTGACGGCCACACGCTTTTGATCGATCTGGGGATAGGTGGACAGGACCAGGTCGGTAAAGTCCATGATGTTCTGATAGTCCGTTTCGCCGTAATGGCCCCGGATATCTGCAAATTCGTTGCCCCGTCCGTCAGAACCTTTGGGGTTGCAGAAGAAAACAAAATAGCCGCGGTTGGCCCAGAGCTGCATTTCGTGGTAGAACACAGGGCCATAGACGGTCTTGGGGCCGCCATGGATGTCCAGAATGGCAGGATAGGTGTTTTGCGGGTCAAAGTCCTTGGGCAGCAGGACCCAGCCTTCTATGTCCAGACCGTCGCTGACCAGAGTCAGGCGGTTTGGCTGTGCCACATATTTGCCCTCCAGCACCTTTTGGTTGAATGTGCTGATCTGGGTCATTTCGCCGCTGTCCAGATCCAGGGCGTAAAGCTCCTGAAGCTTCATGTCATGCATGGCAACCAGCAGGGCGGTATGCTCATCCGGGGAGATGGCGAAAGAATCAATGCTGCCGTCCCGATGGGTAAGGGAGGTGTCGGTGCCGTCGGGAGAGAGGCGGTACAGATGAGAATTTCCCCAGCGTGTGGTCAGGTGATAGAGGTTCTCCTTGACGGGCTGCTCAGGGTCGCCGCCTCCATAGCGGCAGTCGCTGCCCACATCGGAATACATATTTTCCTCCTGCTTCGATACCACGGTCAGCTGGCCTGTGGCCAGATCCACCTCATAGACCCAGGCATTTTCGTTGATACCGTGGCGGTCGCCCACATTTCCTGTGGCCAAAAGACGGGAATCCGTGGCAATGAGGTCATAGAGGTGAATGGGAAGCCGCTCTGTGACCAGAGAAATTTCTCCGGTTTCACAGTTCAGCTTCCAGAGCCCGGAAACCTCTGTGGGGCGGGACTGGTAGGACTCTCCTGCAAAGTATGCGCTGCTGCCCATTACGGCCACGGCGCCTACATCAAAGAGGGGGTCTGTAAGACGCTTGCATTCCCCGGTTTCCGTATTGCACAGAAAGAGTGCGGTTCTTTGCTTGTTGCCGAAGCCCTGTCCGTTGGACCAGAAGGGGATTTCGTCCAGAACCTCATAGTCCTGATTGTCCTCATAGGACTTGATGACGGCTTCCCGGTCCTCCTTGCTGAACTTGTAATAGTCGGGATGGTTGGCATCAATAGAGCCGGTGGTCAGATAGGTGTGTGGGCCGACTTTGTGGAGCGTTCCGGCCCGGAAGGGGAGGCAGAAGGCGGGCAGGGCTTCCCCTCCTGTAATGTCCAGTCGATAAAAATGGGTGAACTGCTCCTTTGCCTTCTGCCGCTTCTGATCGGAGGCGCTGCGGACGGCAGGGAACAGAAGATGGGTTTCGTCCTCCCAAAGATACCGGCCTTCCTTGCCGAGGTCGGTGAGCTGACGCAGGCCGGAACCGTTATAGAGCCAGAGCCGGGATTCGTAACAGTTTTCCTCCTCCAGACAGTTGCTGACTACAAAGGCAGCGTTTTTTCCGTCGGGGGAGTACTTGGGCTGGGACAGGGAAAGGTAGCTTAAAAAATCATTCAGTTGCAGCTGTTCCATTGTGTCAATTCTCCTTTGCTTGTTAAATCATATCGGTTTCTTTATCTGGTAACTGCTGAATCTCTCTGTAGATCTGCTCCATCTGCCGGTCTACCTGGGCGATGGACTCGGAGGCCTGGAGCATTTCCCGGGAAATGCGGGCGGGGATATCTTTCTGGGATTTATAGCGCAGGTCGTGCTCCAAACTGGCCCAAAAGTCCATGGCGATGGTCCGGAGCTGGACCTCCACATTGACAAACTCGGTGTGATCGGACAGATAAATGGGAAGCTGGATGTCCAGATGGAGGCTTCGATAGCCGTTGTAATTGGGGTGTTTGATGTAGTCCTGGGTTTTAATCAGACGGATATCCGACTGCCGCAGCAGCATTTCCGCCACATCATATACGTCGCTGACATAGCTGCATACCACACGGATGCCTGCAATATCATTGAGATTTTGTTTGGCGGAATCCAGACTGATTTCAAAGTTTCGGTTCTGAAGCTTGGCTGCAATGCTGGCAGTGGACTTGAGCCTGCCTTCAATATGATGAATGGGACTGCGGCCGGAGCGCACATGAAATTCATCGTTCAGCACCTCAAATTTGATTTGCAGCTGCTTGAGCGCTGCCTGATACAGGTGCTGAAGGGCCAGATATTCCTGATAATTTTCAAAGAGCTCCATGGCGGCCTTGTCTGTCTGGCTCATGAAATCCCTCCTTTATGGGGTCTTGTATGAGTTCTATTGTACTGTCCAGTCCTGGGGGAATCAAGTGCAATTTTAGAGCGGAGAGAAAAATGAAAAAATTTGAAAATAGCAGTTGACAAACCAGGGGGGGTATGGTAATATATCACCCGTGAGCGGCTGAGCCGCTTCTGACATATGGGCCTTTAGCTCAGTTGGTTAGAGCCTCCGGCTCATAACCGGATCGTCCCGGGTTCGAATCCCTGAAGGCCCACCAGTGTGTTCAGGCTGCAAGAGCCTTGGAAATATAGATATAGGGGTATAGCTCAATTGGTAGAGCGGCGGTCTCCAAAACCGTAGGCTCAGGGTTCAAGTCCTTGTGCCCCTGCCACAATCAAGCGCCCACATTTGTGGGCGGTTGGTTGTAACATTTCAGATATGCTGCTATAGCTCAGTCGGTAGAGCGCATCCTTGGTAAGGATGAGGTCTCCAGTTCGAATCTGGATAGCAGCTCCAGAAAGAGATGATCTTCGGATCGTCTCTTTTTTTCTTGGCCGTCTTTTGACTTTTCGTAAAATGTTTTGATTATGCACCCGAATCGTTTTTCTGCGCACCAGCCTATGTGAAAGCCACATGCTTCCAGCATGCAGCCCTGACATTACCGAACAGGGTTCTTTGCATCATGGTCCTTTAAAAGGAATGGATATAGTTTGAATTTTACCTAATATCAAGTTAAATCACAGGAGGGATTATATGATTACTTTTGTGGAGCTGAGGACACCGACGGAACTCGAAAAAGTTGTGAAACAGTACTTTTCAGAAAATGATTCATGGAACAGCATTGTGGAAGCAGAAAAGGAACTATGTGAATTCTATAATACCAACACCGAGGAAGAAAATGAGATTATTGCATACGAAGTCATGAACGGGGAACAGGTGTGTGGTTTGATACAATTTGATTATAGCAAGGGAGGTTTTCTCAAGAAGGAGCAACTTGTAATCAACCTTCTTTCCCTTATCACATATTCGCCGGATGCAGTGCGGGAAATTCATCAAGCGCTGCTTCAAAAACACAGCCTGTCGGGACAGCTGGTACATACACTTACCAAAACAGAAGAGAACACTTCTATTCATCAATTCTTAAAACAGGAAGGCTTTAAAGAGCATCGCAACAGTTATAAACATCCGAAATATGGGTTTGAGGCAGGTTCGCTGTATTTTATCAAACAGGTTTAAACGGGTTTCTGCACTGTGTGACAAACTGTTTTGTCACTTATAAATTCAGGAATCGGTATTTTTACAATCTCCCATGCCGGCGCAGCGGCATGGGAGATTGTGAATTTGCGAGAGAGCGGAATCAGGACAGTGGAAGACTCCGTGGTAGAAAATAGTTTTTCCGGCTGTGATGCGGCAAGCATTTCGGACATGGAACGGCATTTTAAAGTGTTCAGTAGTACCCCAAAATAGCTCAGTTTCCAAGGATGCCAAAGGGCTTTTCCCACCAACTGGCAGAATTTGAACCCACATAGTTCGGTATTCAGGAGCCAAAACGCAGGCAGTACCATTTTTGAAGCGATGGATTTCAAAAATGGCACTGCCTTTTTCTCAGAATAAAATAGACAACCTTTTTCTGTTGCATTTGTTTTCTGACTTTTAAGGAAGATCATCCCAATGCCATAGGCGAACAATAAAATATGACTGCGGATTTTGCTTTATGAAAGAAAGCCTGTTTATATGGGGCGGATGCCGGGAAGAATCTTTGCGGGGACAGTCTGAAGATACCACAAGACCCTGAACGCTGGGGGATTTACAGAGGGAGGATTTGAAGAAAAGGGTCCTTTCTGATGTACCAAAATAGCTGTTATTCCTTTGAGGACATTTGCACATGCCTGTGTGACATTATGATAACCTGTGTATATTTTTGTCGAATTTGATAAAAATTTAAAGAAATATATGTTGACATTGGGCAAACCTGCGATATAATATAGGCAACTTCACAGCAGCAAGCCTTTTATTGTATTCTGAACTGTAGAATTCGGGATATGAGTAGAAATCTCTGGGGATCTTATGGAATTCATTGCCGAAGATGTAAGATTCTTGTCTAAACGATTGTGAAAATCGGCAGAAAACACATTGCGATTTTGATAAGCTGCAATGGGAAATCCAGAGGATGGTTTGTTCATTTTAAATTGAAAAGAGGAAATGATATTATGCACAGCACACTTAAAGACAACATGAAGTATTTGTCCAATTTCGACCCTGAAATCGTAGATTTGATGGAAAAAGAGTACGAGCGTCAGTGTGAAAATATTGAGCTGATTGCCTCCGAAAATATCGCATCTCCTGCCGTCATTGCTGCTATGGGTTCCGTTCTCACCAACAAGTATGCCGAGGGCTATCCCGGACACCGCTACTATGGTGGCTGCATCCATGTAGATGGGATCGAGGAAATCGCCATTGAGCGGGCCAAGAAGCTCTTTGGCGCAGAATACGCCAACGTGCAGCCCCACTCCGGCGCACAGGCCAATCTGGCTGTCTATGCCGCATTGCTGCAGCCCGGTGATACGCTCATGGGCATGGACCTGCAGAACGGCGGCCACCTGACCCACGGTGCAAAGGTCAACCTGTCCGGTAAGATCTATAACAGCGTTTGCTATGGCATCAATCCCGAGACCGGCCGCATTGACTACAATGAAGTGGAGGACATGGTCAAGAAGTATCGTCCCAAGCTGCTGGTAGCCGGCGCTTCTGCCTATCCCCGTGCCATTGACTTCTCCGCTTTCGCTGAGATTGCACACAACAACGGCGCTCTTCTGATGGTTGACATGGCACATATTGCCGGTCTGGTAGCCGGCGGCCAGCATCAGAATCCTGTGCCCTATGCCGATGTGGTAACCACCACCACCCACAAGACGCTCCGTGGTCCCCGTGGCGGCATGATCCTGGCAAAGGAGGAGTTCGGCAAGAAGATCAACTCTGCCGTGTTCCCCGGCTCTCAGGGCGGCCCTCTGATGCATGTGATCGCTGCAAAGGCAATCTGCCTGAAGGAAGCACTGTCTCCCGCCTTTGCTGAGTATGCAAAGGGTGTCGTGGAGAACTCCGCTGCCATGGCCAAGGCGCTGCTGTCTCGTAACATCGATCTGGTGACCGGCGGTACAGACAACCATCTGGTTCTGACCGATTTGCGGAAGCTGGGCATCACCGGTAAGGACCTCCAGGAGAAGCTGGACGAGGTCCACATCACCGTCAACAAGAATTCCATCCCCAATGACCCCGCCAAGGCCAGCGTCACCAGCGGTGTCCGTATCGGTACTGCCGCAGTTACCACCAGAGGCTTCAAGCCTGAGGATATGGATACCATTGCACAGTGCATCTATGACATCGCTACGGATGCAGAAGGCAAGCATGACGAAGTGATTGCCCGTGTGAAGGCCCTGACTGACGCACATCCTCTGTATCCCACCGAGGACTAAGTCCCGCCTTTGAAAGAATCATCAAGATAGAACAGGTCTGCCGCAGAAGGTTTCTTTTGCGGCAGACCTTTTTATGTCATATTTGGAGAGAATTTCGGATTTAATCGGGGAAGCATCCAAGTGGCTTGTCATTCTCCGGAAAGAATGTTATACTAAAGCGAAGAATGAAACATGGCCGGATTTTTTCGGGCAGCAAGGAGGAATCCCAATGAATACACAGGCGTTAATCGGTTCTATGCAGGATACCTTGTCTTTTTCCTATGGCCCTGTGCTGCGCAACAGAACCCAGAAGGCGGCAGCGTCCTCCCGTGTGTATCAGGAGGGCTTTGTCTCCCCGAAAATCAATATTGGTGAGGGAGAACTCCTGCTGCAAGAGATTGGCACCTTGGAGGCTGCCCGGCTCAGCATGGATCTGGGGAAAGTGGCAGTGCTGAACTTTGCCAATGGGGAGGAGCCCTGCGGCGGTGCCCGACAGGGAACCAACACCCAGGAGGAGTATCTGTGCAGAAATACCAACCTGTACCACTGCCTCACAAGACCTCAGCTATTGGAACCGTTTTATGGATACCATCGGGCCAGAGGTCAGTCCTCCGACCGGGTCATCTATACCCAGGGAATTACGGTGTTCAAAGATGGCGCTCCGGTGCCGGACTATCTGCCCCACAGGAAATGGTATGAAATCGATGTCCTCACCTGTGCGGCTCCTTCCATGGAAGAGACGCCGCACTTAGGAGACGGTGCGAGAGAGATCCTGTTCAGAAGCCGAATCCGCAACATTTGCGAGGCCGCCCGGGACAATGACGTGCAGGTCTTGATTCTGGGGGCCTTTGGCTGCGGAGCCTTTGGAAATCCTCCTCTGGTGGTGGCGCAGGCCTTTCATAAGGTGCTGATGGAGGAAGGGTGCAGAAGGTATTTCCGCCGGGTGATTTTTGCCATCCTGAAAACGGAAGAGACAGACCCCAATGATGCCGCCTTTTCTCAGGTCTTTTTTGGGGCCGGGGAAGAGGCATGTCAGGAGGAAAGCGCCCTGACCCGGTGGCAGCGTGGAAATCCCTGGTATAAAAAGCAGATTTCCATTTTGGGAGATTCCATCAGCACATTGGAGGGATTCCAGCCTCAGGGGTATCCGGTCTATTATGAAGGGGAAATTCAGGAAAAGACCGGAATTCGGAAACGGGAGGATACCTGGTGGGGGCAGGTCATTTCCCATTTTGGGGCGGACCTGCTGATAAACAATTCCTATGCGGGACGGACCGTAGTGCCCGGGGCGGGTCTGGAAGAGGAACCCCAAGGGGGCAGATTCCGCTGGGACCTGCATATGGAAGAGCTGATGCCCCAGGGAATTATGATTTATCTGGGAATCAACGACTGGATGCGGGGCGTTCCTGTTTCTCAGTTTCGCCGGGCCTATGGGGATCTGCTGGAGCAGCTGCGGTGCCGCTACCCGGAGGCGGTGCTGTGGTGCTGTACCCTCTGCGAAACCCGGATGTCTGCTGCCCCTCAGTTTGTCTTTCCAAAGGCCTTTGGAGGCATTGCACTGTCGGAATATAATGACGCTATCTGTCAGGCGGCCGGGGAGAAGGGGGCTCTCTGTCTGGATTTGCACAGCCAGAATACGCCCTATGACTCGCTGGACGGACTTCACCCCAATCTGCAGGGAATGCGGACCCTGGCCCTGGGTATCTTGAGAGCCACCGTAGACCCTACGGGCCTGGTGCTGCTGCCCATGGAGCAGGTGGAGCTGCCGGAGAAAGAGGGATCCCGGGAGGAAACTGCCAGAGCTTCTCTTTCCCAAATGGAAAAAGCTATGGAGAGCTTCTTTGCCTCCGGCTATCGAGACAGCGTTTCCTTTCAGACGGTGCTGTTTTATTGTCCCAGAGTCCCTCTGTATTTTCCAGAGGGAGAAGAAGGTCTCTTGAAAATCCATACCAGGATGGGAGAAATGATTCCTGCCTTTACTTCTGAAAAAGAGACGGAAAAGGCACCCAAGGGGCAGCTGCTTCGTCTCTGGCCGGAGGAATATCTGCCTCTCATTGAGAAAGAGAACTGCCCGGTGATCATCGATCCCTTCCGGGACAACAGATTTGTGCTTTCGCAGAAGGTGCTTCGGGAGGTCCTTGCCCCTGCCATTTCTATGGACCCAAACTGTGTTCTGGTCCCGGAACCGGGAACAACCCTGCTGGGCGAGATGCTGGAGGGACGCTTCCTATGTGAAAAGCAACTGTCCGTGGAGGGCAGAAACGCCGTTATGGAGGTTCGGGATCAGGAAAAGGGAATCAGGATGGAGTTGTGGTGCATCGATACGGTGACACCCGGGCTGGAGGCGGTCTGGGAAACGAGCCTGCGCCGCATTGCCCAGCGCATGGAGCTGCGGCACCCCAATATTCAGCAGTATCCCACCATGTTCCGGGCCGGACAATACCTGTGCATCCTTCGTCAGAGTGAAGAGGGAATGCTGATGCAGGATGCCATGAAAGTCAGGGTCCCTTCCTTGCAGGCGCTGAGCTGGGGGCGGGAGCTGGCAAGTGCCCTGTCCTATCTGGAAAAGAAGGGGCTGCTGCTCAGCAATCTCAGCCCCAGGCGGATTTTGATTCATCACAACCACATCCGACTGTGTGACTTATCGGGACTGGTATCCCGGAATGGGGTCATTCCGGCCCCCAGAGGCACTGCCAGAGGCTATGCCCCCAGAGAAGGGATGCAGGAGTCCGGAAGCCATGTCTATACAGTGGGGATGCTGCTATACCATCTGCTTACAGGGATCAATCCCAATGAACCGGGCTTCACGTATCTTCCTCTGTCTGCCACGAAGCTGGACCGGCGGTTTGCCCAGACAGTGGATCGCTGCCTTCTGGTAGAGCCGGAGGGACGGTATAGGGACTGCGAGGCACTGTTGCAGGCCCTGGAAGAGATTGCGTTGTGAGCATCAAATAGGAACTTTTTCCGATGATTCCTTCCGGTTTTCAGAAGGTGCGATACAGGTTCCTTCCGCTTTAGTGACCGGATGTGAAAGAACGGGGAAAGTATGTTCCCAATCGGCTGCATCGTTTCGCTGTAAGCCGGATAGACAACAGTACCAAACGATAAAAGCATGGACTTTTCGGAAGAAGCAACAGAAACCGCAGCGACAGAGTAAAAAAACTTACTCCGCCGCCGCGGTTTTTTGGAAACAAAAACCATTGAAAAGAGAAGGGGAATATTGTATGATAGCGGTACAAAATTAGAGATTTTCCCGATGATAAAATATCGGTGACAGCCTCTGTAGCCTTGGGTCATGACTCCCATCCTACAGAGGATTGTGTTGTCCGGCTGAACCGGTTGATTTTTTAGAAATGAGGTTTCCAATGGGAAAAAATCAAAGCCTTTCTTTTCAAAAGGGAGATTTTTTGGCGATCATCCTTGTGGTGGCGCTGGCGCTGATGGTGGCGCTGCTGTTCCTGCCCGGAAGCGGCAGTAAGCAGGGAACCATGGTGCAAATCTATCAGAATGGTGTTTTGACAGAAGAACTGCCTCTGTCTCAGGATCGGAAGATGGAACTCTCCGGGGCGTATCACTGCACAGTCACGGTGAAAGACGGAAAAGTTGCCATTACGGACTCAGACTGCCCCGGGGAGGACTGTGTTCACACGGGATGGATCCAAAGTCCGGGAAGAAGCATCGTCTGTATTCCAAACCGGGTGGAAGTCCGGGTCACAGGAGGCAGTGATGTGGACTTTGTAGTGGGGTGAAACCATGAAACAGACAAAAAAACTGGCCCTGTGTGCGGTCCTCATTGCCTTGGCACTGGCCCTTTCCTGTACAGAACGCCTGATTCCCTTACAGCTTTTCATTCCGCTGCCGGGCGTTAAGCTGGGGCTGGCCAATGTGGTCAGTCTGGTATCTTTGTACCTTCTGGGCTGGAAACCCACCTTTGCCATAGTGGTTCTGCGCTGTATTCTGGGGGCAATGTTCGGAGGAGGAGTCACCGGGTTTCTCTTTTCTCTTACAGGCGGCCTGTTGGCCATGGGAACCATGTGCCTGAGCAAAGCGGTTGCCTTGTTTTCCATTTACGGCGTGAGCATTCTGGGAGCGGCTGCCCATCATGTGGGACAGATCATGGTTGCAATGCTTGTGATGCATTCCGGCTATGTTCTGGCCTATTTGCCTTATCTGCTTCTGGTGGCTCTGTTTACCGGCTTTGCCACCGGGGCCTTGAGCGGCGGGATCCTTCGGGCCCTGCCGACTCAGCCTGCTGTTTCCATTTCCACAGAGAAATGAGCAGATATATCCTAAATAAATGACGGAGGAAAATCAAACATGCGCAAACAAATCTCATTTTTCCTGACAGTGGTCATGATGCTTGGCATTCTGACCGGATGTGCAGGAACCCCTGTTGTGGTGTGTGACCGCAACGAATCAACTGCCCCCGCCGAATCAACCGGTTCTGTGGAGACCCATGGCGAACCTGTGGGTGACGATGAGGTAAAAACCGGTCTGGCCATTGTGACCAGTGTTTCTGACAGCGTTGGTGCAACATCGGAAAAGCCGGGAGAGGTAAAGTATGATGTCACCCTGGCCGCTGTTACTGTGGACAAAGACGGAATCATTCGCTCCTGCATCCTGGATGGGGTGCCTGCCTCCTTGAACTTTGATGCAGCCGGTGCCATTACCACGGATCTGACTGCTGAGATTCTCACCAAAAATGAGTTGGGAGAGAACTATGGCATGAAGAAATATGGCGGCGCCAAGCACGAATGGAATGAGCAGGCGGCGGCCCTTGCAAAGTACGCCGTAGGCAAGACCGTGGAGCAGCTGCGCAGTGGCGCCATCAACGAAAGCGGCATGGCAGCAGACGCAGACCTGGCAACCACGGCAACCATCTATCTGGGAGGCTATGTGGCGGCCATTGAACAGGCTGCAAACAATGCGCAGTATCTGGGAGCCACCGCACAGGATCAGCTTCGTCTGGCCTCCATCAGCTCTCTGGGTTCTTCCAAGCCCGCAGAAGGGGAGAACAAGGGAACTGCACAGCTCGACTGTGATGTGACAGCCCTGACCATGAAGGGCGATACCATCACCAGCTGCTATATTGACAGCCTCCAGGCCAAGGTGGAATTTGATGCCACAGGTGCCATTACTTCCGATGTGACAGCTCCTATGCCCACCAAAAATGAGCTGGGAGAAAATTACGGCATGAAGCTTTATGCCGGTTCTAAGTACGAGTGGAATGAGCAGGCGGCTGCCTTTGCTTCCTATGTCACAGGAAAGACAGTGTCTGAGGTTTCCGGTATTGCGGTGAACGAGAAGACTGCCCCCACGGGGGCAGATCTGGCAGCCACTGTGACCATTGCCATCGGCGGATTCCAGGCACTTGTTGCGAAGGCTGCCAAGTAAGGCCATGAAAAAACGGCTGCTTGTGTTGCTGCTTTCTGTGCTGCTGTTTGCGGGCTGCGCCCCGAAATTCCAGAGGCTAAAGCAGTATGATGCCACTTTTTTGACCTTATTTGATACGGTCACAACCATTATGGGCCATGCACAGTCCGAAGAGGAGTTCCGGGAGCAGGCACAGGCCGTCCACGATGCGCTTTTGCAGTACCATGAGCTGTTTGACATCTATCACAGCTATGAAGGCATGAATAACCTGAAAACGGTCAATGACCAGGCCGGAATTGCTCCCGTGGTGGTAGATCAGAAAATAATCGATCTGCTGACTGACTGCCAGGACTATGAGACCCTGACAGAGGGCAGGGTCAATGTGGCCATGGGATCTGTGCTGAGGCTATGGCACGAGGCCAGAACCAGAGGGCTGGACGACCCGCGCAGTGCTGCGCTTCCCCGGAAGGAGGCGCTGGAGGCGGGAAAGGCCCATATGGCACTGTCCAGCCTTGTGATCGACAGGGAAGCTTCCACTGTGTATCTCACGGACCCGGAGGCCAGTCTGGATGTGGGCGCAGTGGCCAAGGGCTGGGCCTTGGAGCGTGTGGCGGCGCAGAGCCCGGCGGGACTTCTCATCAGTGTGGGCGGAAATGTCCGTGCTACAGGCCCCAAGGATGATGCCAACACCCCCTGGGTCATCGGCGTGCAGGACCCCAAGGGAGTGGAGAGCTACCTGCATACGCTCTATCTGACCCAGGGAAGCGTGGTCACCAGCGGTGACTATCAGCGTACCTTTACGGTGGACGGCGTTGCCTATCACCATATCATTGACCCGGACACGGCATACCCATCCAGACTATGGAGCTCGGTTACCATTTCCTGTGAAGATTCCGGCCTGGCGGATGCTCTGTCCACCGCTCTGTTCCTTCTTCCTCAGGAGGAGGGGCAGAAGCTGCTGGACAAGACAGGCGCAAAGGCCATGTGGGTCGCAGTGGATGGAACAATCAGCTACAGTCCCGGCTTTAACGAGATGATTCGAACTTAATGAGGTGAATAATCAAATGAAACACCTGTTTTTTGGAGGTATCCACCCCAAATATCAGAAAGAACTTTCTACCGGAATCACAGAGTTTCAGCATATTACCCCCAAGGAAGTTGTGATTCCGATGTTGCAGCACATTGGTGTTCCCTGCACCCCTCTGGTGAAGGTGGGGGATCATGTGCTTCTGGGCCAGAAGATCGGCGATGGAGAGGGGCTCTGCGTCCCGGTCCACGCCTCGGTCTCCGGCACGGTCACTGCCATTGAACCTCGGCCCCATCCCGGTGGAAGAGTGGTTCCTGCGGTGGTGATTAAAAATGACTTTCAGGACAAGGAGGCAGAGACCAAATCTTGTCATATGCCCATTGACCAAATGGACCCGGATACAGTGCTGAACACCATCCGGGAATCCGGCATTGTGGGCATGGGCGGCGCTGCCTTTCCCGGAAATGTCAAGGCTCTGTCCTCCATGGGCCATATCGATACCCTGATTGCAAACGCCTGTGAGTGTGAGCCATACATAACCGCCGACGATTCTTTGCTGCGAACTGCACCGGAGGATGTGCTTCTGGGCATGAAGATTCTGATTCATGTGCTGAAGCCGGAGCGGGTGGTTCTGGCGGTGGAGGATAACAAGGCAGAAGCCATTGCAAAGGTTCGGCCGTTGCTGTCTCAGTATGAGGGGATCGAGCTTCGGGTGCTGCCCACCCGGTATCCCCAGGGCGCAGAAAAGCAGCTGATCCAGGCGGTGACCGGTCGGGAGGTTCCCGGTGGTCAGCTTCCGGTCAGTGTTGGCTGTGCGGTGTTTAATGTGTCCACCTATGCGGCGGTGTACAGGGCAGTGGTCCAGGGAAAGCCCTTGACCCAGAGAATTGTGACCATCTCCGGTGAGGCGGTCAGAGAGCCTCAGAACTTTGTGGTCCGCATTGGCACTTCCTTCCATGACCTCATTGAGGCAGCGGGGGGACTTACCAACCGAACAGAGCGGGTCATCAGCGGCGGCCCCATGATGGGCATTGCACAGGAGGATCTGACCGTGTCCGTGGTAAAGGCGACCAATTCCATTTTGTGTCTGCCTGAGGACAAAAACGGTGCGGCAGAGAATCCTGTGTGCATCCGCTGCGGAAAATGCGTGGAGGTCTGCCCCATGCGGCTGCAGCCTCTCTATATGTACCGATTTGAACAGGCCAGAGATGTGAAGGCTCTGGAGCGGCTGAATATGATGGACTGCATCGAGTGCGGCAGCTGCGCCTTTACCTGTCCCGGAAAGCTCCCGCTGGTGGAGCGGTTCCGGAAGGGAAAACAGCTTATAAAGGAGGCCAGAGGAAAATGAAATTGACAGTTGCATCCTCTCCCCATATCCGTGGAAACTTCCGCACCAACCGCATTATGCTGGATGTGGTGCTGGCGCTGGTGCCGGGACTCTTGGTGGGCACTCTGGTGCTGGGCCTGCGGGCTTTGCTGGTGGCTCTGGTCTGCGTGACATCCGCCGTGGTCTCTGAGTGGCTGTACAGTCAGGTGACCCACACACGCAATACCGTGGCGGACTGCTCCGCTATTGTGACAGGCCTCCTTTTGGCCATGACCCTGCCTGTCACGATCCCGCTGTTTCAGGCAGCTCTGGGCAGCGTATTTGCGATTGTGGTGGTAAAAGCTTTGTGCGGCGGCCTGGGTCAGAACATTTTTAATCCGGCCTTGTCTGCCAGAGCCCTTATCATGCTGCTGTGGCCTGCATCTATGGTGCGGTTTCACGCTTTGGGGGTAGATGGCGTCACGGCAGCCACCCCTCTGCATCATATGGTCATGCCGGCTTTGCCGGAGGAAAGCCTTCTGGACATGTTCCTGGGCAATATTCCCGGCTGCATTGGTGAGATTTCCACAGTGGCGCTGCTATTGGGCGGCGTGTATCTGATTGCACGGAAGGTGATCTCCTACCGGATTCCCACGGCCTATCTGGGGACGGTGGCTGTTCTCACCCTGGTATTTCACAAAACGGACGCGCCTCTGGAATGGATGCTCTACAGCCTGACCTCCGGCGGCCTTATGCTGGGTGCCATTTTTATGGCCACAGACTATGCCACCTCTCCCGTCACAAAGCTGGGGCAGGTATTCTATGGCGTAGGCTGCGGCGTGCTTACGGTTTTGTTCCGCTATTTCGGTCTCTTCCCTGAGGGCGTGACCTATGCGATTTTACTGATGAACGCCTGCGTCTGGATGCTGGATCGCTATACGGCTCCCAGACGCTTTGGATGCAAGAAAGGAGGCAAGGCATGAAACGGCTGCTGATTTCCATTGCCACTTTGGTTCTGACTGCTGCCATTCTTCTGGGGATTCATTTCGGCCTTGCCGGGGTCCGGGAGGAGAATACACAAAAGGAGCTGGATCGGATGCTCCATATCCTTCTGCCCGGCAGCACTTCTTTCACGCAGGAGGCCTACAGCCCCACGGAGGACGACCTCATTGAAGCGGTCTACAAGGCAGAAAACGGATTTGTTGTGCAAACCAAAACCCAGGGATACGGGGGCGAGCTTACCATGCTGGTGGGCGTAGATCTGGAAGGCTCCGTGACCGGCGTTGTGGTTCGGGACCTGTCCGAGACCCTGGGTCTGGGCAGTAAGGCATTGATAGATGACAAGTTCCTGGCACAATTTCTCTGGACGGAAGGGGAAGCCGCGGTAGGGGAGAATGTGGATGCTCTCACCGGGGCCACGGTCACTTCCAAGGCAGTGACACGCTGCGTCAATGCAGCGGTGTCCTATGTCACCGGCGCAGATACCTCTTCTGGCGCCACATCCTGGGGAGGTTAAGAGATGAAAAACAAGACATTTCTTCTCAATACTGCGCTGACAGTGATTCTGGGAATCTTTTTGGGGACTCTGGCCCTGATTCGCGCCTTCCAGCCTGCGGCGGTGCTCCCCGGATTTGACATCCCAACCCTGACGGCCCTCTGCCTGCTTGCCCTCCTTGCAGAGCACTACCTGGCCAAGGGAAAAGAGCGGTGCATTGTATGCAGCATTGTGCTGGCGTTTGCCGCATTTGGGATTCTTCCCTGGGCGGCAGGCTTTGGAAGCTGGCGGCTGGCTCTGCGGGGGGTGCTGGTCTTTACGGTCTGCACTATCCTGTTTACCAGTATCTGCACCCGCCTGAAAACCGGCCCGCAGGCCAAGGCTGCCCCTGTGGTCAGTGCCCTGTGTCTGTATCTGGCAAGCCAGATTTTTATGGGGATGTAATACGCAAACAAAAGACAGCACACATTGGAGCGTTTCCAGTGTGTGCTGTCTTGTTTTACGGGGAAGATGATTCTATACTTCTATGAGATTATATTCCCGGCTGCCGAAGCCCAGTGCGGCGGCGGCCTCTACGGTGTGGATGCCGTTGCGGGACTCAATGCGCTGGATGAGGTGAGGCTTTCCGGGGTCGGTGCAGCGATAGACCAGATCCACACAGGCCTGGTCAATGGCAATGGGGTCCAAAGAGGCCAGAATGCCAATGTCTGCAATGCAGGGGTCCTCTGCAACGGCGCAGCAGTCGCAGTCCACAGACATATTTTTCATCACATTGATATAGACCAGATTTCCGTGGAAATAATCCACAATGGATTTTGCAGCATCTGCCATGGACTCCAGGAACAGATCCCCCTCAGCAGACCAGATTTTCTCCGGGTCGCCTGCACCATGGATATAGGCCTTGCCAAAGGAAGAGGCCACGCCAATGGACAGCTGCTTCAGGGCGCCTCCGAAGCCCCCCATGGGATGTCCCTTGAAATGAGACAGAACCAGCATGGAGTCATAATTGGCCAGGTCCTTGCCCACATAGTTGCGCTGAATCACCTTTCCCTCCGGGATGGAAAGCTCCAGGTCGGGACCTTCTCCATCCAGAATGTCCACGGGAAAATACCGGCTCCAGCCATGATCGGCCATGAGCTGCCGGTGGCGCTGGGTGGTGTTTCTCTGACCTTCATATGCGGTGTTACATTCCACAACCGTTCCGCCTACATGGTCAATGACCGGCTTCCAGAAGTCCGGGCCGAGAAAGTTCTGGTTTCCCTTTTCGCCGGAATGCAGCTTGATGGCCACTTTGCCTGTCAACTCTTTGCCAAGAAGCCGATACATTTGCAGCACCTGTTCCGGGGAGATGGTTTTGGAAAAATAAACATTGGGGTTCATGTCAGTTACCTCCTTTGCTCTGACCCAGTTATCTGACCAGAGCTCTCAGGTTAGTATAACATGCCCCGGGGGAGGTTCGTCAAGTCCTTGCAGAGAAATTGTGGGAAAGATTTGAAGAAACTGCAAGCTCGTTCTTGCCATACAAGCGAAAATGAGAAAAGACGGTGCTGTATATTATGTACAACGCATATGCAAAAAATGAATTTTTTAAAAACAAAAGATGTCTGCATAGATCTTTTCGTTGAAATACAAGGAAAATTCAAACAATGTTCAAAAACTGGTGGTTGCATTTTTGAACCCCTTCCGATATAATGTCGGCAAGCAAGGAACAAATAAAAAATGAATGGAGAATACATCAATGAACAAAAATATATTCCGTCGAGGCCTGTGTGCGGCAATGATTGGAGCGATGGCTCTGTCCGCCGCTGCCTGCGCCAATAGCGATCAGGAGACCACCACGGGTTCAACGACTGATGCTTCCTCTGTGACGGTTCCCTCTACCGCACCTTCCACAGAACCTTCCGCACAGAATAAGATTAAAACGTTTTCCGTATCCATGAATCCCGATGCCTCGGCGTTTCTGTACATCAATGTATATGAGAGCGCAGAGGAGGGCAAATATACCGTAGACTATCAGGGAGAGGTTCGCAAACAGGCCAATCTGGATGTTGCGGTCCTGTCTGAACTGGCCGCTCAACTGGAGTCCACCGGTCTGGCTGCCCTCAATGGCAAGAATGAAAATGGCAGCGGAGAGGCAGGCGCAGCGATGTTTGTAGAGTTTGCCGACGGCACGGTGCTGGAAGCAAACTTTACCGGCCAGGTTTCCAAGGAATTCCAGGAGGCCTATCAGGCTATGGAGAAGTATTTCCAGACGGTTCTGGCGGATGTGCCTGAGTATGTGGCCCAGCCCACCATTGGGGAGGGGGTCAATCAGCAGTCTCTGGAAGAGATTCAGGCCATTATGTCTGCCTCCGGTATCACCAATCAGGATACCCTCATGATTGCGGATGTGCCTAAGGATGACTTCTTTGGCACCGCTGTGGGCCTCACCAAGACGGATGGCATTGCCAACGCCACCAGCTGTGGTGCCATGATGAACACCACCGCTTATTCTTTCGTCATTGTCACCTTGGAAGAGGGAGCCGATGCCAAGACTGTTATGGACGACTTTCAGGCTTCCATGGATTGGCGCAAGTGGGTCTGTGTAGCCCCCAGCAATGCGCTGATTGCACAGAAGGACAACATGGTTCTGTGCCTCATGGGAAGTGACCAGATGTTTGGGCAGACCAAGGCCGGTATCGAGGCCAATGGCTGGCAGAACCTGGTGACTTTGGACAACCCCGATATGTAATCATACCGTTTTGTCTTTGGGCCGCCCCGCAAGCCGGGGCGGCCCTTTTTCCCGAGCTGTTTAAAATTGCCTCTCAAGGCACTGCCTTTTTCCATTTTGGTTGACGGAATGGAAAAAAGAGGGTAAAATGGTGGAAGATCACATAAGGGGGAAAGGTCATGGAAACTTGCCTGCGTGTCATTTCTCAGGAGGAATTCCAAATCAGCACCTGGAGCGGCGGAACCACCACCCAGATTGCCATTGGCCCCAAAGGGGCGCAGTATGCACAGCGGAACTTCGATTGGCGGGTCAGTTCGGCGGTGGTGGAGCTGGAAGAATCGGACTTCACGGCTCTGCCTCAGTATGAACGGTGGATTACCGTTTTGGAAGGGAAAATGGTTTTGCGGCACGGGCAGGGGGAGCGGATTGCTCTGTCCTTTGGCCGGGTACATTCCTTTGATGGCGGGGCAGCAACAAAATCCTGGGGCCAATGTCGGGATTTTAATTTGATGCTGAGAAAGGGAACCTGCGACGGCACCATGACGGTACACTCATGGTGCGCAGGGCAGGAGCAGACCATTCGGGCAGAAAAGGAAGAAACCGTTCTGTGTTACTGCCATGAAGGCACTTTGTGCATGAGTCAGGGAGAGAACAGCGCCTCTGTCCCCTCAGGACAGGCCGTAATTCTGGAAGGCTGCTGGAAGCAAGCAACAGTGCAGGCGCAGACAGATAGTAAAGCCATTTTTTGCCGCATTTGGAATGTATAGCAGGAAGAAGGGTCTGTCGCAGAATGCAAATTCTGCAACAGACCCTTTTTTACTCTCTGGGATTGGGTTTTACCCTTATACCTGTGGAAAACTTTTCATTCTCTGCTGTTTTGGGTACAGCAAAGCTGACCCTGCCAGAAATGGCAGCATCAAACCAGATCAAGATGTTCTATTTTTCGTCAGGCTATGTGAATTGCAGAAAGATGGGTCTGCAAGCGGTTCTTTTCTCGCTTCATCCATAGCTTTTTCAGGTTAAAGCCTAACGCGAGGAAATAACACTCCGCCGTCACATTTGCCTTCTCTTTTGTCAGAAAACGACGGAATCCAAAGTCGTTCTTGAGCAGGCCAAAGGCGCCTTCCACCTGGATTGACCGGCACATCCGTACATAGATTCCATGCTCGGTTGTAATGTTCGTCTGAGATGCGATCCTTTTCTCCCAGAAGGTCTTTTGCAGCCGGATTTCCTTGGGCCTGTCCAGATCTTTCGCTTGGCAGCAGGCATTTCTGCAAGGGCAGTCCTTACAGCTTTCACAGCGATACCGGCCGGTGGTAATGATCTGTTTTCCCTTCCGTTCTAAGGATTCCCGGCGCAGAGGAAGTTTTCTTCCTGCCGCACAGGTGAAGCAGTCCTCCTTTGGATCGTAGTGCATATTCTCCGCCCTTCCAATTTGCTTCCTGAATTTCTTCGTTTTCTTCTGCTCGTAATTGGAAGGTTTAATGAAACTTATCTGTTCATTCTCTTCCAGATACAGATAGTTATCCAGACTCTCATAGCCTGCATCTGCACAGACCTCCTCGTACTGACAGCCGTGTTCTTTTTTCATCTTCTCCAACAGGGGAATCAGCGTTCCAAAGTCAGTACGGTTTGAGAATACCCCCAGACCTGTGATATATTCACTGTTGACCGCAATTTGCAGATTGTAGGCCGGTTTCAGCTGACCATTGCGCATATGATCTTCTTTCATCCGCATAAAAGTTGCATCTTTATCTGTTTTAGAGTAACTATTCCGGGTTTCTCCCATGATTTCCAGATCTTTTTGGTACTTAGACCATTTCTGAAACAGGTCATTGATTTCTTCCCAGCGCTTTTGCTCCGGACTTTTTCTGTGACCGATGCCATGTACAAATGTGATTTTTTCCTTTTCGGCCTCCAGAAAGCTGCTGAGAGATTCCAGACTGGAATAGCCCAGATTAAGGGCCTTGGTCTTGACTTTTGCCAGCTGTTTCTCAGTGCTTTTCCGCCAGCAGAAGGTATACCGCCCTGCGGCGCTCTCCATCTTGCTGCCGTCTATGAATACGGTTTTGTGATCTACTTCTCCCATTCGCTCCAGTTTCGAAACCTGTTGATAAAAGAGGTCTTCCAAAGCTTCCTTACATCTGCCTGTGCGGAACCGGGCAATGGTTGCGTGATCCGGAGCCCCCTGACCGTCCAGCAGCCACAGGAAGTCCACTCGATAGCGGCAGGCCTCCTCGATTTTACGAGAAGTATAAATGCCGCATTGGTAGGCATATGCAATTACCTGAAACAGTACCGATGGGTCGACTTTCGATTTCCGTCCTTTGGACGAATAGGCTTCGTACAGTTTCCTGTAGTCCAGTTCCTCAAGCTGGGCCCTTGTCAGTCGGACCGGTGCGTTCTCCGGTAATATTTTTTCTGAATTTAGTGATAATACCAGTTGACCATTTCGCCCATATGCGGTAAACTGGTTGAGTGTTAGGTTTGACAGCACACTTAAATCTTAACGCAAAAGAAGGCGAGTAAGCAACCCCTTTCGGGGAAACTTACTCGCTTTTTCGTGAGCCTATTTTGCAACAGGCCCGTTGCTTTTATAGAGACTACAGTTGGCTTTCAATCCAGGTGTGGACAAGACCCACCCAGGAGGTACACTCCGGCTGCATGGTATCTGGGCTTTGGTTTCTTGTGAGCTTGTTGGCCAGAGACAGACCGTGGCCTCCTTTGGCGTACATATGCAGCTCCGTGGATACCCCAGCCTTTCTCAGAGCAGCGGCAAAGAGAAGGGAGTTTTCTGCGGGAACTACGGGATCGGTAAAGGTGTGCCAGAGAAACACCGGAGGAACCTGCTCGGTCACCAGATGCTCCAGAGACACTTCCTCTTTTAGCTCCAGTTTGCCGCCCAACAGGTTTTGAAAGCTGTCCTTGTGGGCAAATTCCCCGGATGTAATCACGGGATAGCAGAGAATGAGACCATCGGGCCGCACGGATTTGGCTTCATCCTCCCTGAGCCCCAGACCCGTTTGCACAACCTCCCGATTCCATGCAACTCCCAGATGACCGGCCAGATGCCCGCCGGCAGAGCACCCCAGAAGATACACATGGCTGGGATCAACATGCCATTGCTGTGTGTGGGCCCGGATATAACGAATGCTGTCCGCTGCCTCCAAAAGGGCGGTGGGGTAGGCGGCAGGGGCGCAGGAGTAGCGCAGCACTGCTGCGTGGTAGCCCATGGCTAAAAATTGCAGGGCAATGGCTTCCGCTTCCCGGTCTGAGGTCCAGCAATAACCGCCGCCGGGGCAGACCACCACCATGGGGCGGCAGGGCATGAAGATTTCCGAAGATTGGTCTTGCAAATATAGAACCAGCTTGGATTCTGAAAGAGAACCCGGGGCCGCCATAGATTTTGTCAGATAATTCATAGATGTCCCTTCCTTACGGTATCAGTGTATGGCTCTCATTTTAGACCAATCTGCCGGGAAGGTCAAGAGAGAAGAAAAAGGGATTGACTTCTATTGCAAATGTGGTAACATAATGAAGGAATATAAACTGATTCGATTGTGTGATCGTTATGCTGGAATGGGAAAATCCCAACGGTACCAAGCCGCCGTAGACGGACAATATGCCGCTGTGTGTCATTGGCAAACGCTGAGAAGGTGCAGAGCATAAGGCGTCCGAAGTCGGAATACAGCATTCCGATCCAGGCCCAAAGACTCTTGGGGGTGGTCTGTGGGTAGGATGAGAGAAATGATGTGTGACTTGCGTCCCCGGTGGGGGCGCTTTTATTTTTGAGGATATTCTATGAAACGAGAGCAGCTGTATTTGTCCACCATAGACGAAAAAGCCCATCTTCTGGCAAAGAAATACGGTTTGGGGCTTGAATTGGCAGAGTTCTGCACCGCATGGAATCTGGACGAAAAGCGGGAAGAAACAGACCGGATCATTGCAGAAAAGATGCCCTGTACCGATCGCTTTGTCCTGCACGGCCCCTTCAGTGAGCTGTTTCCCTGTGCCATTGACCCTCTGGTTCGCAAGGTGGCAGCCTACCGGTATCGCCAAACCATGGAAGCAGCAAAGGCACTGGGAATCAAAAAAATTGTGATTCATGGAGGCTATAGCCCTAAGATCTATTTTCCCTGCTGGTTTATGGAGCAGTCTGTGGTGTTTTGGAAAGAATTTGTGAAAGAAATCCCGGCTGGCATGACCATCTGTCTGGAAAATGTGATGGAAGAGGAACCTCAGATGCTGGCTTCCATCCTGGAGCAGGTGGACAGTCCCAGGCTTCGGATGTGTCTGGATGTGGGCCATGCCAATGCCTACTCCAAAATCAGTATTTTTGAGTGGCTGGAGCATTGCGCTTCTTATATTGACCATTTTCATGTGCACAACAACGACACGACGGTGGATGCCCATAACCCATTGAATCTTGGCACCATTCCCATGGCTGCGCTTCTGCCTGCCATGGAGGAAATCTGCCCAAAGGCCACTGTAACATTGGAGCTTATGGAGGCTGAATCTTCCATTCAATGGCTGATGAAAGAAAACTTATTGGAGGAATCCCCATGGAAGAACTAAACACACTCATTCAATCGATCAAGGCGCTGGATGCGGGCGCCATGGATGCTGCCCGCCAGCGTCAGGCCCAGCTGGCAAAGCCCCCGGGAAGTCTGGGGCGGCTGGAGGACCTGTCTGTTCAGCTGGCAGGCATCACCGGGAAGGTACATAACGAGATCCGGAAGAAGCACCTTTTGGTCTTTGCCGGAGATAATGGAGTGGTGGAAGAAAATGTATCCAGTGCGCCCCAGTCCGTGACCCTCATGCAGACGGTGAACCTCACCCGGGCAAAAACCGGTGCTTCTGTGCTTGCCAAATATACAAACTGCGGGATTACGGTCTGTGATGTGGGCGTCAATGCGGATATCCGGGAGCCTGCGGTCCTGAACCGGAAAATCGCCTACGGCACGCAAAATTTCACCAAAGGCCCTGCCATGACCAGACAGCAGGCCCTTACCGCCATTATGACCGGTGCGGATCTGGCCCGGTCCACTCAGGCCGATGTGCTGGGCGTTGGAGAAATGGGAATCGGGAATACCACCACCTCCTCTGCGGTTCTGTCTGTGCTGCTTGGGGCCGATGTGGAGACCGTCACCGGCCGTGGGGGCGGCATTACCGACCAGAGCTTTGTGAATAAGAAAAACGCCATCCGCAAGGGCATTGCCCTGAATCAGCCAAAGGCGGAGGATGTGGTGGATGTGCTCTCGAAAGTGGGCGGCTTTGACATTGCCGCCATGTGCGGCGCCTTTTTGGGAGCGGCGGCCTCTCGTCGCGCTGTGGTGATTGACGGATTTATTTCCGCAGTGGCGGCTTTGTGTGCGGTGCGTCTGTGTCCTCTGGTGCAGGGATATCTGATCCCCAGCCATGCCTCCTATGAAATCGGATATCAGCTGGCCATGGATGCCATGAAGCTGCAGCCCCTGTTCCTGCTGGGGATGCGCCTGGGGGAGGGCAGCGGCTGTCCTCTGGCCTTCCAGGTTCTGGAATCTGCCTGTGCCGTCTTGAATCATATGGCAACCTTTGACCAGGCCGGAATTGATGACGGCTATCTGGAAGAGATCCGTCAGGGGGACAAATTCACCGTGGAGGGGAAAGCATGATTATTTTCATCACCGGTGGAGCGAAAAACGGAAAGTCTACCCTGGCTCAGAATCTTTCCGTGCAGCTGGCCCAGGGCGGGCCCCACTATTATGTGGCAACCATGATCCCCAGTGATGAAGAGGACCGCCAACGCATCCGGCTGCATCTGGAGGACCGGGAGGGCCTGGGGTTTGAGACCCTGGAATGTGGCAGAAACCTGATGTCCTGTCTGGAACATGCGGACCCCAACGGCACATTTCTTCTGGACAGCACCACCGCCCTTTTGATGAACGAGCTGTTCCCGGACCCTGTCAGCTGCGATATGGATCTGGATGCCCCAAGACGGTGCAAAGAAGCGGTTTTGGCCTTCGCCGGAACGGTCAGAAATCTTGTGGTGGTCAGCGACTATATCTATTCTGACGCAGAACGCTACGACCAGGTGACGGAGACCTACCGAAGAGGTCTGGCCTCCATAGACCGGGCCCTGGCTGCCCTCAGTGACACGGTGCTGGAGCTGTCTGCGGGAAATATCATTGTGCATAAGGGAGGACTCCCTCAATGAAACGGACGCTTTATGCCTTTGCCATGTGCCAGTCGATGTTCTGTGCCATTCCATCCCCATTTCATCAATGGGATGAAGAGGCCAGAAGCCGCATGCTGGTGATGCTTCCCTTTATCGGGCTGGAGATTGGCCTTCTGTGGGTGGGACTGGCATGGCTGTGCAGATATCTGGCTCTGCCTGCTTTGCTTGTGGGGCTGATTTTGGCGGCCTATCCCTTTCTGGTCACCGGATCTATCCATCTGGATGGGTTTATGGATGTGACCGATGCCATTAAGTCCTGCCGGAATCTGGAGCGGCGGCGGGAAATCCTGAAAGATCCCCATGTGGGCTCCTTTGCGGTTTTGGGCTGTGTGCTTCTCATGCTGGCCCAGTTTTCTCTGCTGGCCAGTCTGCCTGCAAAAGCGGAGCTTTGGATCTTTCTGCTGATCCCGGCCCTCAGCCGCTGCTGTTCTGCATTGGCGGTGATCTGTCTGCCCCCCATGTCCACCAGCCAGTATGTGAATCGGCAGAAGTCCACCGCGTCCATTGTGGTGCTGTGCGTGCTGCTGTGCGCCATTATGGCGGGCGGTTTTCTGCTGTGCGGTGTCTACGGATTTGCTCTGGTGGGGGGCCTTGCGGGATATCTTCTGGCATTGCAGAAGGGCTACCGTTCTCTGAAGGGCATGAACGGCGACATTTCCGGCTACGCTCTGACATTATCGGAGCTTGCATCCATTGCGGTTGTTACACTGATTTAGGAGGTACCCTATGAAATTGATCATCGGCGGCGCATACCAGGGAAAGCTGGAATTTGCAAAGACCGCATTTGGAATTGAGGATGCGGATGTGTTTACCTGCAAGGACTGCGAAATTGACTTCACAAAGCCATGCATCCGTCACATTGAAGAATTTTGTCTGGCCTGTGTTCGGGCCGGAGTGGACCCAACGGCCTATTTCAAAGACCATAAGGAGGAGTGGAAGGACGCTGTTCTCATCTGCCGGGATTTGTTCTGTGGGGTAGTCCCGCTGCAGGCAGAGCTGCGGGCATGGAGACAGGACACCGGGAAACTGTGCCAATACCTATCCAGAGAAGCGGAGTCCGTGAGCCGCATTTTCTGCGGCCTTGCGCAGAAGCTGAAATAGAGCATCCCATAACATCAACAGGCTGAGAAATTCTGATGGAACGGTCAGAATTTCTCAGCCTGTTATGATTTTTTGGGGGAGCTGCGTGTTTGCAATCAATATTGATACTTTTTCCTCTTCCAAAGCAGACAAATGATGGTTGCCACCACAGCCAGTGCCTCTGCCACCACAATAGACAGCCAAATGCCATCCAGTTTCCAAAGAAGCGGGAGCAGCAGTACGGCGGCAATCTGGAATACCAGGGTGCGCAGAACAGAAAGAAGGGCAGAGATGAGACCGTCATTGAGAGCGGTGAAGAAAGAGGAACCGAAAATGGAAAATCCGGAGAAAAGGAAGGAGAAGGAATAGATCAAAAAGGCCCGCAGGGTAATGTCCAGCAGCGTCTGATCGTAGCCCACATAGAGAATGGAAAGAGGTCTTCCCAGAAGTTCAGCAGCCACGAACATCACAAAGGAGAATGCGCTCAACATCACAATGCTTTTTCGCAGCAGACCCTTCAGCTCCTGGAAGTTTTGCGCACCAAAGTGATAGCTGATGATAGGGGCGGTGCCGATGGAGTAGCCGAAAAAGACCGCCTGGAAAATCAGATTCAGGTACATCAGAACCCCATAGGCCGCAATGCCGTCCTCTCCGGCATATTTTAGAAGCTGGATGTTATAAAGGATGCCCACAATGGACATAGAGACATTACTGAGCAGCTCCGAAGACCCATTGAGACAGATTTTGAGCAGGGCTTTTCCGTCAAAGGTTGTCTTGGTCAGGCGCAGCAGACTGGAATTTTTCCGGCCGAAGTAGATCAGCGGGATGATACCGCCAACGCACTGACTCAGGGCAGTGGCGGCGGCAGCGCCTACAAGTCCCCAGGAACATCCAACAACAAAGACCGCATCTAAAATGATGTTGGTAAGTCCTGCCGCAATGGTGGCATAGAGACCCAGCTTAGGCTTTTCCGCAGTGATAAAGAGACATTGAAATTCGTATTGCAGCACATAGGCGGGAGTAGCCAGCAGGTAAATGGTGCCGTAGGTGATACTGTCCTCCAGCAGCTGCCCCGTTCCACCCAGGGCAACCGCAATGGGGCGGAGAAACACAATGCCAAGGCCCCCGAGGAGCAGTCCTACACCCATGGAAATATAGACCAGAAGGGAAAAAATCCGGTTTGCCTTTTCCCGGTTGCCTTCGCCCATGGTTTTGGCAATGAGAGCGCCGCCGCCGGAGCCAAACATAAAGCCGACACAGCCAAGAATCAGCAAAAAGGGCATAATAAAATTGACCGCCGTAAAAGGCGTCTTTCCCACAAAATTAGAAACAAAGAAGCCATCCACCACAATATAAACAGAGGTGAAGGCCAGCATGACCATGGAAGGGAAGGTAAATTGCAGCAGTTTTCTGAAGGTGAAGTGATCGGAAAGCTGAATCATAATTGATTTCTCCTGAACCAGAGCTGTGCAAACTGAGCCACAGCCGGCGTTAATGTTTTTATATCCCAAGTGGTTGTGTTTATAACGAGATCATAGGTGTGGGCCTGACCCCAGGGAGAAGCGGTAAGAAGCTGCCGGGTTTGAGCCCTGATTTTATCCATGCGGCGAATACGCTTTTCCAATTCTTTTTGGGAAAGATCTTCTGACTCTGAGGCGCGTTCCATGCAGCGTCTGACCCTGGTCTCCATCTGCGCACAGACAAAGAGATTAAAGGGGTTGTAGTCCTTCAACAGCACGTCTGCATTTCGTCCCACAATCACGCAGTCCTTTCCTGCCTTGGCGATCTCTTCGATGACCTGCTTTTGTGCCAGAAGCAAATCGGTCTGGATGGAAGAGGGAGGGGGAAAGCCGGTGAAAGAACTGCGGAAATTCAGCGGGATATTCTGCCAGCCATGATGCTCCAGGGTGTGGGAAACGTAGCGTTCGTCCAGACCTTTGGCAGCTGCAATGGCGGTGATGATTTCCCGGTCATAGTAGTCGAATCCCAAAGCGTCGGCAAGCCGCTTTCCCAGTTCTCTGCCGCCGCTTCCAAACTCTCGGCTGATGGTGATGATATGCATACAATTTCGTCCTTTCTCAAAGCTGCGAACCCTTTTCTTTCAGGGAGACCAGAAAGCGTTCCGTCAGTTCGATCAGCATGGCCCGTTCTTCTTTTGACCAGGAAGCGAGAATGTCATTTTCCAGCCCCATCACGCGCAGGGCGGTGCTGTTTGCCAGAGAGATTCCTTCTTCGGTCAGACAGGCTTTTTTTGCTTTCCCGTCTATGGCCTTCAGACAGAGAAATCCTTTTTCTTCCAAGGTTCGGATGGCGGAATGCACCGTCTGTTTGCTGAGTCCTGTATAGCGGCAGATGTCATTCAGGGGACAGCAGGCCCCAAAACAGCAAAAGGTGTAAAGTATTTTAAAAATGCTGTCGGAAATTCCCAGTTTCAGAGAAATTTCGTGATAAGTTCCCTCCAGCTCGCCCAGAATCTGACTGAGGTGCCGAATATGATGGAAGTGTTGTGTATCCACAGAATGTCCCCCTCCTCTTTTTGTCCGAAATCGTACTATTAACAGTATACCTGAAAATGCAACAAAGTCAAGGGATCCCACTATCAAATTTTTTACAAAAAACCGTTTCTTTTTTTCTGAATGATGGTATAGTTAAAACAAAAGGAGGGAGTTCTGTGACAGTAGAGCAGATGACCATGGAGGATTACCGGCAGGCAGAGCAGAAGCACAACCGCGCGGAATTATGCACCTGGCAGAAAAGTTCCGGGCAAAGGGGTGCTAGGGCTTCATGGTGGGAGCCAGCGGCTGTACCCTATGCAGCCCCTGCGCAATCACAAGGGGAGAGCCGTGCCGCCAGTCGGAAGAGCGGTTTTCGGGGATGTCGGCCTATTGTGTGTTCGTCAGGAAGCTGGCAGAACAATGCGGTATGGATTATGACTGGAAGCCGGGACGGCTCCCTATTTTTGGAATGTATATTTTTGAGTAAACAGGTGGAGGAACACAAAAATGAAGACCTATGAATTGATTATTGAAAAGAACCAGCCAGCCTGCGGCGGCAAAGACCCCAAAGTGTTGCGGTTTGAAACAGCTGTGACGGAGGATCCCGTGGCCTATGTGCAGATGAGAGAGCCGGATGCAAAGAATCTGGAAGTGGAGGACAATGGACAAGGGACCATCACAATTTCCTTTGAGCATGGGGTCCAGCGGGTCAAGTACGAATTTACGGAGGACTGAGATAAAGTAAGCGATGCCCAGCAGCTCCCGTGGGGCAGTGGCGTACCTGGCAAAAACAGCCTCAAAATGGATGTTGCATAGAAAAAGGCCCTCAATGATGCAGCCATCATTGAGGGCCTTTCAGTCTGCCAGGGGGGGCACAGCATGTGAAGGGGCTTACAGCAAGGCGGCGTTTCGACTGCGCCGGAAGCTCCATTCTCCGAAAATCTCCACGGCCATGGGAAGGATGCACAGGCACAGATACCCGGCATAGAAGCCATAGGACAGAGCGGTAATGGGATTCATAATGAGAGTAGGGGCAAAATAGAAGGTGGTCTGATTCAAAAGGTGCCCCATGACCGTTACGGTGATACAGGCAAAAATGGCAATGACAAAGCTGCGGTCCCGATGGTCAAACCGATAGATGGAGAAGGCGGTTCTGCCCCTGAGACCATGGCCACGGCTTCTCATGGAATCTGAAATCGTGGACATGGACTCTAAAAGCCAGGTGATGGTCATGGAGAACAGCCTGATCCAATTTCGGATTCGTTGCAGGAGATTGCCCTGCCGGGTCCCCCGGCCAATGGCCTGCCTGGCGGTGCTGAGCTTTTTCCATTGCAGCTTGCACCGGGGCACCATTCGCAGAAGGATGGACAGGAACAAAGACAGGATAGGGCTGACGGTACCGAAGAGATAGACCACCTTGTCCGCTGTGAAAATGGTAAACATACAGCTCAGCCACATACAGATGGTGATAACCCGGAACCCCAGAAACAGGCCATAGACAAAGGATTCCACCGTCAGATTGTTTCCGATGAAGTTATGCCCGAGAACGGTGAGCCCAAAGTGGTGATAGCTGGCATAGTAGAGGGCGAAGACCACCACAAGGGGGATGAGGGACAGGTTGAAGATCAGTGCCTTCCAGCCTCTTCGTTTTACGCAGTAGAGAAAAGCACACAGATAAGAAATTCCCAGGAATATGGGGTGGGGAAACAGAATGGTACCGGTGAGAACAGACACAAAATAGATGAGGTTCATTGCCGGATGGTAAGACTCAAATCCCACGGTTTCCAGCCTCCATCATGCCATATTTGGTCTTGATCCGGTCCAGCTTGTCCAGCAGGGGATTACTGAACAGAAGAAGGGTCAGAAAACATGCAACCCCATGGGTCAGATTCACAGGCAGACCGGATATCAGAATACTCCAGACAAAGGGCCAGTTGATGACAGAACCGGTGGTAAAGATGGTGGAAGCGTCCAGCAGGGGACCAACACCGATCATAATGCAGATAAATCCAAACACCGCCCGGATGATTGCATTGAGCAGAGGATTTTTTGTGAGATTCCGTTTATAAAAAACAAGACCTGCCAAAAAGCCGCCCATGCCATAGGCCATCATCTGCCAGGGGGTCCAGGGGCCCTGCCCAAAGGCAAAGTTGCTGGCAAAGGCCGCAATGGTCCCTGTGAGGAAGCCTGCCTGAGCACCGAATGCCATACCGGTAATCATTATGATTGCGGTGATTGGCTTGAAATGGGGGATAAAGGCAAAGGCCATCCGGGACACGGCGGCAATGGCAGCCATGACGGCAATGGTGACCAGCTCTCTGGCCTGAGGCTTCCGGGACTCAAAGACCAGAAAGAAGGGGATCATGGTTTCGATAATGATTAGGGTGCTGGTGAGGTAGTACCACCGACCGGGAAGGGTGGTTCCCAGATACAAGGTGGCGGGAATGAAAAGGACAATGCAGAGAATGGAGAAAATTGTGGATTTTTTCATGCTCTGGCCTCCATATTTTTCTGGTATAGGCTGACCACATCACCGGCTGTGACGGCGTTGCGGAACACGCACCGGCTCATGCGGTTGGAAGCGGTGGTATAGAAGCTGTTGGACCCAAAGAAGCGATGGGGGGTGTCGGTGGTGAGAATCTGGCCGTCAAAGAACATGCTGACCAGATCGGCGTACTCGGCGCAGAATTCCACATCGTGGGACACCATGACAATGGTGATGCCTTCCCCTTGGAGCTTTTTCAGAATCTTTGCAAATTTCTGCTTAAAGAAGCTGTCCAAACCCTTGGTAGGCTCGTCCAGCAGCAAAAGCTTCGGCTCCGTCAGCAGAACCTTTGCCAAGGCGGCACGCTGCTGTTCGCCGCCGGACAGGTCATAGGGATGAGAGTCCAAAAGCTCTGTGATTTCGCAGAGTTCTGCTGCCTGAGCTGCCTTTTTTTCATCTTTGGTCATCTCTTCCAGATCTTCCCGCACGGTTTTTTTCACAAAGAGGCTCTTGGGGTCCTGAGGAAGCATGGACAGGCAGTTTTGAAACAGTTCCCCGGATTTGTACTTCCCCAGAGGCTTTCCGAAAATCTCTACCTTGCCCCGGTAAGGCTTACAGATGCCGCATACGGCCTTCAGCGTGGTGGACTTACCGGCACCGTTTCCACCCACGATGGCGAAGAGCTGACCGGCGGGGACCTCGAAGCTGACCCCCTGCAAAACATCGGGGGTATCTTTTTCATAGCGGAACCACGCCTCTTTCAGCCGAAGGGCAGGAGCGCCGGTGGGTTCTTTCACAGGGGGGATCACAGGCTCCGTCACGGTGGGCGCCTTGGCTTCAAAGGTGCTTGTGAGCCAGCTGCGCCCTTCCCGAACGGTGAGGGGACACTGGCCGCTGGCATTGGACTGATAGAAAATCCGCACAGGAGCAGGCAGGGCGGCGAACATTTCGCTGTTCTGTCTGTACAGAAGGGCGCCTACCTGACGGGGGGTATCGTTGGCCACCATCTTGCCGTGCTCCATGACAACAACCTTGTCAGCAGCATGATAGATGTCCTCCAGACGATGCTCCGTAATAATAATGGTAGTGCCAAGCTCCAGATTGATTTTTCGGACAGTGTTCAGAAAATCAGAGGCGGCAATAGGGTCCAGCTGACTGGTGGGTTCGTCCAGAATCAGGACCTCAGGCTGCATGGCCATAATGGAGGCCAGATTCAGAAGTTGCTTCTGCCCACCGGAGAGCTCTGCCACATCTCTGTGGAACCAGCCCTGAATGCCGAAGTAGCTGGCCATCTCTGCCACACGAAGGCGCATGGTTTTCTGGTCACAGCCCAGGCTTTCCAGACCGAAGGCCAGTTCGTGCCAGACCTTGTCGGTGACGATTTGATCGTCGGGATTCTGCATGACGAAACCGATTTTAGAGGACTGGTCCCGCTGACTGACCTCACAAAGAGGGGTTCCGCCGAACAGAATCTCCCCGGAACGAACGCCGTGGGGGGTGAGGACCGTTTTTAAGTGCCGCAAAAGAGTGGTTTTTCCGCTGCCGCTTTTACCGCAGACCACCACATAGGACCCCTTCTCAATGGTAAGAGAAACATCCTGCAATGAGTTTTTTTGATTGGAAGAGGCGTAGGAAAAGGTTAAATGTTTGATCTCAAAATGTGCCATGTAATGGCCTCCTTGATTTGTAATGCGGTGGGAATCAGAAGCAAAATGCAGTAGGCAAAGAACCCCCAGGAGATGTGAGAAATTTCAAGTTCGGGGGTAAAGGTGGCAGAGGTCCCACCTGCAAAAATGACGCAGGCGGAAAGCGCCACAATCAAAACAAGCAACACCCAGTCTGCCGTGGTCATGGTATAGAGCTGAAAGCTGCTGCGTTTGGCCGTGCCGTAACCGCGGGCTCGCATGGAGTCGGCAGTGACGACGCTGCCTTCCAAGGCCCAGTCTGTGAGGGCAGAAAGAATGGTCATGCCGTCGCTGACCTTTTCTTTTCTGGTATTTTGATCATTTGCGCCCTTTCCAATGCAGTTTCTGGCACCTATGATCTGCTTTGTTTTGCGCATAAAATTGGGAATCAGCCGAAGGACCATCACAAGCAGCAAGGACAGGCTGGGAATCAGGTTTCCAAACAGGCTGGTGAACTTATCGCTGGTCAGCACCTCGTTGTAACAGCCGAACCACAGCATCATCACCAGAAACATCCCTGCGATAATCATACCGTAAAACAGGGCTTCCAGCGTGTAGGGCCTGCCGAACAGGGTAAAGAGCACATGGGCGCCTCTGGTATTGAACAAAGGGTTGATGCAGGTGAGAACCACCGCCACAGGGAGCATCCCCAGAAGCGTCTTCAGCCCCTTGGACCTTTTTAGCAGGACATAGTACAAGGCGGCTCCCAGACACCCGGCAAGCATATAGGCCGGGTGCTGGATCACCACCCCAAAGGCGATGGCACACAGGAAAAACAGAAAGTTTACAACGGGGTGATAGCGAGAAAATGCATCTTGTTTCCGCATACGTTACCACACACCGCCGCCCACATCAGCGCCCAGACCATTACAGGTGTAGCACCAGACGATGGAATCTCCGTCCTCAAGGGTGTAGCTGGAGCAACCATAGTTGGGGAACCAACCGTTTACCTTATACATCCAGCCGGATTCGCTGCCGCAGTCAAACTCATACAGATTGTTGATGCCTTCAATGTAATAGCTGTTGTACATAGGCGTCCAGCTGTATTCCAGCTGAATACCATAGTCGCTGCAAACTCTGTTCAGCACTTCAAATACGGTTTCGCCTTCGGTAAAGGAGGCATCCACCGTGTAGAGAATTACGCCGTCGCTGGGAACATAGGGAGCCTTGGCAGGGTCCAGATTGTCCCAGTTGTCCAAAATGGTATCACAGCGAATGGTAATGGTGCAGCTCAGAGAGGAATCGGTGGGAGCGGGCTCCGTGGGGGCAGGCTCCGTAGGGGCAGGTTCCGTGGGCTTTGACGCAGACTCTGTAGGCTTGGAGGTGGAAGCGGGCTTGGTTGATGCGGGTTCCGTAGGCTTGGACTCTGTGGGCTTAGGCTCAGTGGCCTCCGGGGTGGTTGCGTTGGGCTCTTTGGGCTCTGTTGCGGCGGTGGTTTCTGCTGCCTTGGGGTCAGTCGCCTTTGTAACAGGGGTGGTTTCGCCGGGCTTTGTGGGAGTAGTGGCAGAGGATTTATGAGCCGCATCGGCCTGCGCTTTTTTCTCGGCCTGACGGTCGGCAAGCACCTTGTCCAGCTCCTTGGTGGTGAAGCAGACAGGCTTGTTTTTGTTGATTTGCCGCAGCTGCTGAATGGTAAAATCATTCAAAGAGGAGATAGACAGGGGAGTTGCGCTGGGGTCCTGACCCAGCCAGTTCAAAACCTGACCGGCTTCGGTCTCGTTTACGGTTCCGGAAAAGATGCTGACACTCTGTGCCCCTTTTCGGACACTCAGACAGACCACGGTGTTTTCAAGAAGGACATCGTTGCCTTCAAAGGACAGCGTTACGGGATCTGTGGCATCGGCAAAAATTTCACCGGTGGAAACGGTGGCTGAAAAATTTTCCAGAGAGGGGTCTTTGACTTCCACCTGAGCTTCGGATGCCAGGGTCAGCTGGCTGTTGTTGACGGAAATCACCGCAGTCGCGCCGCTGCCGCAGGTGATTTTGTCTCCCTGGCGCAGGGAGGTGTCAGTATCTACTTGATAGGCAACGCCGTTTCGCTCCATGGTGATAATGCCGCGGATGTCAGTCAAAAGGGCAGCGGAGCTGTCATCCTTGTCGAACCATCCTTGCAGGTGACCGGTGACCAATATTCCGGCACCGAAAATCAGAATGATTACGGCAACCATGATGTAGTTGGCTAGTTTTTGTTTTTTCTTCATAATATAACCTCCATAAACAAGAAAAAAGTCCCCGCCTTTGGGGACTTTTGCGCAAAAATTGTCTGTTTCTGAAGCAGACAAAGGTGGACCTCATAGACCTCCCCAAGAGCCTATTGAGCTCAGGTCAAAGTCTGTATTCCGACTCCGGACGCCTCTGTGCAGCAGCCTTCTCGGAAGTTTCCAATGACTGTCTGCGGCATTTGTCCGTATACGGCGGCTTGGTACCGTTGGGATTTTCCCATTCCAATGAAACAGTGACCTTCTATATTGGTTTAGCTGACAGGCGCTATACACCCATCGTAACACACTTTGCAAAGCATTGCAATCCCTTTTTAATTGGCTGTTGACAAAAGGATAGGAAAGTGTTATGTTTAGGGTGAAAACTTGGGTAAATGTTTAAGTGCTGCCGTCGGTGTAACCGCCGGGAGAGAATAGGAAATTGGGTGAAATTCCCAAACGGTACCGCCACTGTAAGCGTGGAGGTCCTGCACATGGCGAGAGCCGGTCATTGGAGGAAACTCCGAGAAGGCGTGCAGGATTGAGGATGCGCAAGTCAGGAGACCTGCTTAGACAATATTTGCCGCACTTTGCAAGTATGGGGTGCGGCGATGTACTGACGTGGAAATTCGGCCGCGGCAATCGGAGACGATTGCCGCATTTTTTATGACATTTGAAACAGCCCCCACTTCTGCTGCAGATTGTCAGAAAAAAGAGCGGCTGAAGATCCTATATGTCACCCGGTTTTTATAATCTATTATATTGGAGGAATGGACAAATGAAAAACCGTGCGCTCAGCCTGCTTCTGATGCTGGCAATGCTTCTGAGTTTGCTTCCCGTGTCTGCCCTGGCAGTGGATCGGAATGAGACCAAAGACCAGGTTCATGTCATCGTGGAAAATACCACCTTTCCCAAAAGTGAAGGTGCGCCTTGGGAGGGAACCCTGGTGGACACATGGGTGGACCTAAGCGAAGACTCTACCATGATGTCCTGCGTGGGGGCGGCTCTGAATGAGAAGGGCTATACAGCCAAGGGCATGGAAGACAATTACATTAAGGAAATTAACGATCTTGCCGAGTTTGATGGTGGCCCCATGTCCGGCTGGATGGGTACTCTGAACGACTGGTTCACAAACCAGGGCTTTGGTGCCTATACCGTGAAAGACGGGACTCTGGGTACCGGGGATGAAATCCGCATCATGTACACCAAAGACTACGGTGCAGATTTGGGCGGTTCCTGGGGAAGCACAGATACCAGCCTGAAGGCACTGTCCTTCAGTGTGGGCACTTTGACCCCTGAATTTGCAAGTAAAACACTGGAATATACCCTGAATGTTCCTGCCGGTACGGAAGGGGTCGTGGTGACCCCCACTGCTGCCAACAAAAATTTCCAGGTCCATGTGAAGGTTGGCGAAACAGAGTATAAGCGTACTGCTACCGTTCCGGTTGCTGACGAAACTGTAATTACCATCGAGGTGGGTACCGGTGAATCCATGAATCAGGGCGCTACTCCCACGATTTATAAAGTTGCAGTTCATACGGCGCAATCTGAAGATTTGATTAAGGAAGTGGAGGCTCTCATTGCAGCCATTGGGGATGTAACGCTGGAGTCTCAGGAGAAGATCGAAGCAGCCCGTGCTGCCTATGACAAGCTGACCGATGAGCAGAAGAGCCTGGTTTCTAATTATCAGGTGCTGGAAGCTGCCGAGGAGTCTCTGCGTATCTGGCAGATGCCTAAGGTTGATACGGCCAAGGCTTTTCAGGATACCGGGGACTATCTGGAAAAGCTTGCCAAGAAGACCCCTCCCATTGTGAACTCCATCGGCGGTGAATGGCTGGTTCTCGGTCTGGTGAGAAGCGGTAGAGAAGAGCCTGCGGGTTATTATGACAATGTGCTGTCCTATGTGACCCAGAAAATCAATGAAAAAGAGCAGCTCCATCGCAATAAGTCTTCTGACAATTCCCGTGTGATTCTGGCTCTGACCGCCATTGGTAAGGACGTGACCGATGTTGCAGGCCACAACCTGCTCAAGGGCCTTACCGACATGAAGTATGTGGAGAAGCAGGGAATCAATGGCCCCATTTGGGCGCTGATTGCTTTCGACTCCAAAAACTATGAGATTCCCACGGCCTTTGAAGGCGGCAAGCAAGTGACCCGTGAGGGCCTGCTTGAGAGCATTCTTGCGGCGCAGCTGGAGGATGGCGGCTGGGCCCTTTCCGGCACCACAGCCGATCCTGATATGACTGCTATGGCTGTCCAGTCTCTGGCTCCTTACTATGAGAAAAATGAAAGGGTAAAGGCGGCTGTTGACCGCGCCGTTGAGACCCTGTCTCAGATGCAGATGGCGGATGGCGGCTTTGGCTCCTGGGGAACTGTGAATTCTGAATCTGCCGCCCAGGTCATCGTAGCCCTGACCTCTCTTGGCATTGACCCCAATACCGACACCAGATTTGTGAAAAACGGCAGAAGCGTTGTCAATGCGCTGTGTGACTATTTTGTAGAAGGCGGCGGCTTTAAGCATGTTGCGGATAAGGAAGTGGACGGTATGGCATCCGAGCAGGCCTACTATGCACTGACTGCCTGCGACCGCCTGCAGAAGGGACAGACCTCTCTGTATGACATGAGCGATGTCACCACAGAGACGGAAAAGCCCCTGCCCTTTACCGACGTGCCGGAGGAAAAGTGGTACCATGACGCTGTGAAGTTTGTGTATAACAATGGCCTCATGGATGGCGTGAGTGAAACACGCTTTGCTCCTCAGAACAAGCTTACCCGTGGCCAGCTGGTGACCATCCTCTACCGCATGGAAAAGGAACCGGAAGTTTCCACTGAGACACCTTTTGTGGATCTGAGAGCTGACTCTTACTATGAAGCAGCTGTTGTATGGGCCCACAGCGTTGGCATTGCCAATGGCGTGGATAATACACATTTTGCTCCCAATCATCCCGTAACCAGAGAGCAGATGGTGACCTTCTTTGCACGCTATGCAAAGCTTAAGGGCGCTGATATGAGCAAAACCGCTGACCTCACCGGCTATCAGGATGGGGATAAGGTCTCGAATTTCGCCGCTGAGTCCATGGCCTGGGCTGTGGGCAATGAAATCGTAAACGGTGTCAGTGCAACCATGCTCAAGCCCCAGGGTACCGCCGTTCGGGCGCAGGCTGCTCAGATCATCCAGCGTCTGTGGAATTTCCTCGGATAACATGATAATCGATTTGGACGTCTCTTCCTCATCAGTGATTTTTCGATTGTAAATGTACGATCCAGGTGATATCCTATCAAAACTGCTGCAAAAATCAGCTGTGAATCCTGCGAACCATAGTGGTGCAGCATTGCTTTTAGGTGCTTATTTCTAAAACCGCAATTAGAAAAGTGCCTTCGGAGAAATCCTGCGGGTAAAACGGCTTCACACACAGATGCATCTGGTGTGAAATGACCAATGGAGGAGTTAAGCAATATGAAAATCACAAAGATGAAGAAACTGATGTCCCTGATGCTTTGTATCGTTTTGGTTGCGGCTTTGGCGCTTATTACAACCGGATGCGGCAATAAGAACGAGGAAGGCAGAGATCCCACTGCTCCCACAGTTGTGACCATCACAGACGGACAGACTATGGGTACCGGCGACACCAACTTTACTTTGAAAGTGGTAGATGGGGAAGGCAAGGAAATCACAGCGCAGATTAGTACCGATGAAAAAACCGTCGGTGCGGCACTCACCGCTTTGAACCTTATCGCCGGAGAACAGGGTGAGTATGGTCTGTATATCAAGACTGTGAATGGCATGACACTGGACTACGACAAGGACGGTAAATACTGGGCCTTTTATGTAGACGGTGAATACGCAGCAAAGAGTGCAGACCTTACCGAAATCGTTGCGGATTCCACCTATATGCTCAAGGCTGAGTAATCAAAAGGACAGGCCGTTGGTGCGCTTCGCATCAACGGCCTGTTTTATTGTATAAAGAAAACCACCGGCGGTGCCGGTGGTTCAAAAAAGCTTTAGCTATGC
>JAHHRZ010000010.1 GCA_020025515.1 Oscillospiraceae bacterium
TACACTGTGTCAGCATGTTATAATACTTGATTCGGTGGTGTTGCTTGAGATATTGTCTACGGCGATTGCCCCAAACAGCAATTTCAAATTCCGGCTGTTCGGGTAGTTTGATGTTTGGAATGAAATAATCTCCCTGCTGGGTATATGTTCCGCCGCTCTGCTCAAATAATGTCTGTTTCATAGTCTTGACCTCCTATAATTTGATTGTGACTTCATTTTACAGGAGTCTTATAGGAAATACGAATGTGCGAATTAGGAAAATGAACCTGTCGCAGAATTTGCATTCTGCGACAGACCCAATCTTTTTTGTCTGCAAGCGTGATATTCACAGCTATATATTGAAAAGTTGCTTTTATCTCGACATGATTATATTGAAAAGTTGTTATTTTGGTGCTACAATAATATTGAAAAGTTGTTCAGGAGGGCTTTCTATGCTATACCGAAAGATTTCCATAACCATTGAAGATCACCTGAAGTCCGGAAGTAATAAGATTTTGTTGGTTGATGGTGCCAGGCAGGTGGGCAAAACTTATATTATCCGTCATGTGGGCAAGAGGCTGTTTGAAAACTTTATTGAGGTCAACATGGTGGAGGACTCTGTCGGTGACCGTCTGTTTGCAGAAACCAAAACCGTAGAGGATTTTTATCTTCAGCTCAGTATGATTGCCGGAGATAAAATGGGGCAGAAGGAAAATACTTTGGTTTTCATTGATGAGATCCAAGCATATCCCCATCTTCTGACACTGCTCAAATTTCTTCAGCAGGATGACAAATTTACCTACATTGCCAGTGGCTCTCTGCTGTGCGTAACGCTTTCTCAAACCACATCCATTCCCATGGGAAGTATTCGCAAAATTCGAATGTTTCCCTTGGACTTTGAGGAATTTCTGTATGCAAATGGCATGAATGAAATTGTCATTTCTGCTATGCGGAAAAAGTTTGAACGGCTGGAAGCACTGGACGAGCCGATGCACAACAAGATCATGGATCTGTTCCGAAAGTATCTTCTTGTGGGTGGACTTCCGGATGCCGTCAACACCTATATTGCCACGAAGAATATTCAGTCCGTCCGGGAAATTCAAAGTGAAATTCATGACTATTATGCGGCAGATGCCTCAAAATACGATGAGGACAACAAGCTGAAAATTCGCCGTATTTACGATTTGATTCCTTCCAACATGGAAAACAAGAAAAAGCGTGTGGTTGCCCAGTCTATCGAAAACCAAAAGGGAAGGACTTTCGCTGACTATGCCGATGAATTTGAGTATCTTGTCAGCGCAGGCATTGCTCTGGATGTTCAGGCGATCTCCAATCCATCCTTCCCGCTGATTGAATCCGCAGGCAAGAACCTTTTGAAGCTCTATCTGAATGATGTGGGCATTCTCACCGGAATCCTGTATGGAAACAACATTCGTGCTATCTTGGACGATGAGCGAAGCGTCAATTTGGGGGCTGTTTATGAAACCGTTGTAGCAAGTGAGCTGGCTGCTCATGGGCATAAGCTATACTACTACGACAATCGCCGCAACGGCGAGGTAGACTATTTGATTGATGATTACGACAGCCTCTCCGCAGTACCCATTGAGGTGAAATCCGGAAGAGATTATACCATTCACAGCGCCCTGAATAAGTTCACTTCTAACGAAGATTACCACATTCAGAAAGCCTATGTGGTTTCCAACGAGCGAACCATCACCACAAAGGGCAAAATCACCTATATTCCCATTTACTACATTATGTTTTTCGGGAAGTAATGCAGTCGCTATGATACCTATAAAATCCCTCCCGAACGGAAATTCATTCGGGAGGTTTTCTGTTTGTCAGTTTTGTATGCTACCAACTTTTATAGCCTTTGAGATGGGGCACACTGATGCAACAACCACCGCAAAGATCTACTCCCACCAGATTGCAAAATCCGTGCCACAGCCGCAGGCGTCCGTGCCGGCGTGTTTGCGACCATCAGAAAAGCGGAATAAATAGAAATAACGCCTGCGAGTATTGCTCGCAGGCGTTATTAGTTAGCCTTCATATGCTCCTGATTCTTCCGACTGCTCAGTTTCTCCATAACCTTACGATGCTGCATATCTTCGCCTCCGCATATAGTATTACGCAATTACTGTAACATTATTCCCAGTATATTTCAGGCTCTTTGTAACATTATTCTCAATTTCACTGTTCAATGTGTAACATTTTTCTGATTTGGCGCAAGCACTCCTGAGTAAAAACAGAATATTAAGTTTTAACGGCTGAGATTCAACGAGATCCCAGCCGTTTTGAAGGATATATTTTCCGGCGTAGTTTTCTAATCGCAAACATTACACTGCTCTCAGAAAACAGCATGAAGTGCACTGAAAATTCGCATAAAAAGTGGCCTGATCCGGAAGAATACCGGCTTCATCTTTACCAAAGATGATGGAACGGTTATGCACCCAGACAATATCACTGAGTGGCTGGAGAAATCTAGTAAAGCAGAGGATCTGCCTCATATCCACTCACATCTGTTCCGGCACACTGCCGCATCCACTATGATCGCCAACGGCATCGACCTGGTGACCACCGCCGCAGAGCTGGGGTGTACTGATGCAACGACTACTGCAGAGATTTACGCCCACCAAATCGCAAAAGCCCGTGCCGCCGCAGTAGGCATCCGGGCAGGTGTATTTGCGACAATTAGAAAAGTGGAATAAATAGAAAGAACCCCCAAGGATATGTCAAATATCATATTCTTAGGGGATAACTTCCGTTTTATGGACTTATTGTTTCAGACTGTCAGAAAGAACAGGAAGCAAAGGAACTTCAGAAGTTCTTGGTGTCGATTACGCAGGTGGACACATCGTCTCTACAATGGTCAAAACAATGATGGATATAGAAATGTTACTGGTAACACGGAACATATTATTGCGAAGATTAATCAGTCACATAAACAATCAAAAAATAAATAAAAGCATAATCCATGGGGATACAAAGAGTAATACATAAAATATAAGGTTGATTATAGGAAAAACGCAGCATTCAGCTTTGTGTAGCCAGCTAAGCCGTTCCCAAGTTTCGGGGTGTTTTCTGTTTTTATACAAGTTGTGACAGGCACGATAATAGTCGACATCTGCCCTTAACTCCATACTATCCACAATTTCATGATACGAATCAATTGCTTCATCTACTGTTATTTTATTTTTCACTTCTGCAGAATCCGGTGCATTTATTTGTGCTTTAATTTTTTTCTTCAGTCTTTTTAATTTATCCAAACTCGCAACTACTTGTTTTGTTCTGGTTTCATAGTTTGCAAAAGAAATAAGTAAGGAAGCTATCAACACAACAATAGAGAAGGTCAGTGTTACGTACTCTAAAAGAGCTGGAAATTTTATATACGCTTTAAAAGATAGCGGCAGAATTCCATACAGAATAGATATTACACTATAATAGACAACGAAAAATCTGGATACGACATCTTGGGTATGTAATCTTTTATACATTTGCCCATAGTTTTCTGTTGTAAAATCAAGATCTCTAAGTAAGTAATCAAAATGACTTTCTTTATCCATTCTATTTCACCCTTTTTACATTTACCAGTAAAGTATATCGTCTGTTAAGTTTTTATTTGCAATAAATAATGTTTTAAAGAAATATGATCGAAGAGGTTCTCCAACTTTTTCTTCAAAATCAGACCTGTTGTAATGATCATAATCTAATTTGAATTTTAAATCTACAAAACTCAAATCGCAGGTTAATCGATACATTTCTGCTTCATTCAAAGCTGTTTCGTCTCTATCAAGAATATAGCCGTCTGAATTATCCTTATATTTACTTTTATAATACGCTTTGTAAAAAGATTTTCTGCTTGCTAATAACGTTCCCTTACTAACTTCATCATCGATATATTCGTTAATTAAAGTACAAACATGGCGGTCTAAAGATTTTAATACTGATACATCTGACAGTTCATTGGGGAGAGAAGTTAGAATCCAGCCAAACTTTCCTTTTATCTTTCCTCCAGGAATATTTTTTTCATATACATAGCCTGTTATAAGTAAATTTAGCCGGGTAATTAAAGAATTAAGCGCTCTATTGGGCATTACATCAGTATATATGTCATAAAAATGGTAGCTTTTTGTTCTCGATATGCGACGATACCACAAAAACAGTGCATCAAGTTGACTTTCTACACGTTTTTCTTGCTCATGAGAAATACATATGGCTCTGTTTTTTAATGTTGACCCCAGAAAACAAACAGACTCCTCACGATCTAAACATCCTTTTTGTACTTTTTCATTATTAACAGTAAGACCATAAAACGATTGTAAGTCAAAAACTATTTTTCGAGAAACACGATCTAATTCATCTTTAGTTGAAAACAGGATAAAAATATCATCTACATAGCGGGCATAGTACATAAATTTACTATATGGCTCCGTACTATATTTAATATCGAAATCACGCAAGTACCTTTCTGCAAAAAGAGAGGAAACAGAAATACCTTGTGGAACCCCTGTTCCTAAAGGTATATCCAGTGACACATCCATTGTATAAAATAGTTTTTCAGTTAAATATAAAAAGTCATCGTCAAATTTATCCTCTTTTAATTGATTAATGAGAAGTTGCCGGTTGATAGAATCGAAGTAATTAGATATATCTAATCTCAAAAAATAGTTGAATTGTGGTTCACCACTAGGTCCTTTGGCGTTAAGTTTTAATGAAATTTCGTGAAGTATGCGGTCACGAGTTGTCAAAGTACAATAATCTTTTCCACATTTTCGGTAAAAGTTCTGTACATACAGTGACATCAGCTTAGTTGTAAAACGATCACGTATTGTTGATTTAAAAATCAGGCGAGGAAGTCTATAATGCCTTTTTACTTTTAAAAATAGCTCAAAACGAGTAAACTTATATTTGTGACTACGTATTTGATTTGTAATTATAGATATGCTCTTTTCAAAATCTTTTTTGAATACTTTGTAGGTTACTTTATCCGCACCTGGTTTTGAATGACTACAATACTCATTTAAAACCACCTGAGGATAACCGGATTGAAATATATCCAAAAACTTCATATCTTCACCTCATTTAGGCAAGGGGTATATAGATCGATAACACCGGTTTCGCACCAGTTTAAATAAAAAAGATTGCCGTAACTCAGTTACCTAATATAGCTGCTTAAGCCCCCTTGCCAAGGTATATTTTATCAAAATATACCTAAAAGTAAATGCTTTTGTAAATAATTTTATCAATCGACAATAATAAATAATTCTTATTGTCGGTAATTTGGAGCATTCTAAATAAACGATATTAAATTACATAATAGCCAAATATATTTTTCTATTTCTGTACTATTTAAATTTCATTAGATTTAATACAAAAAGTTCGGCTTTCTCCATTTTCCCAAAATACCATTTAAACTATAAACCCCCCAATAAACCCCTGCGGGATTTTCGGCTCTTCTAAATCGCAGCAAAAAGTATAGAAAAAGACCGGAATTCGTATGAATTCCGGTCTTTTTATGCTTGCGGATGCAGGACTCGAACCTACGACCTCCGGGTTATGAGCTGGGCATGGTGGCAGACGATGACGGATGTGTGGATGCCATTATGGTGATGAGAACCTATCGGTCCACACGGCGAGAATTAAACGAATTGGTCCGGGAGAATCTGGTGCAGATTCTGGATCAAAGACTTTTGATCTGTTACATTGTGGACTGGGAGCAGATCAACAAGATCAGAAAGGACCGATACCACCGAGGCCCCTACTATGACCTGCTGCAATCCACCCGCCCCAGGACACCCAACGGGCAACCGGAGGACAACCAATCCGCACCCGAGGCAAGGCAAGGTCAAGATAGGAAAGAAGAGGATAGGCAAGGGAAGTCCCAGATGGACACCGCCTGTGCGCCGCCCACCATGGAAGAGGTGACGGATTATTGCAAGCAAAGACGCAGTCCCGTAGACCCCCAGTGGTTTTATGACTATTATCAATCCAGAGGCTGGTGCATGGGAAAAGTCACGGTGCGGGACTGGAAGGCCCTGCTTCGCAACTGGGAAAAGCAGGAGCGCAGACAAAGCCCTGCCCGGGAGGAAGAGGACTACAGCTGGCTGGGCGTATTTGAGGAAACGGAGGAAGGAATCTCATGAATCAGAAGCCGGAAATGCCCCCCAGAGAAGGGACTGCATGAGACCGGGGGACTATGTCTGCCCGGACGACGTCCTCATCTACTGCGGCACCTGCCGCACCCCCCGGGAGACCGTGGTGGAATTCTTTGCAGACCCCAAATACCGCCGCCGTGCACCCGTAAAAAAGTGCCTTTCCCGTTTTTGGGAAAGGCACTTGCAGTGCAATCAGTTTGCCTTGGTCTCGCAGTACAGGCAGCGGTAGACTCTCTTTTTGGGGTCGGTGAGGGTGAAGATGTGGGGCAGCTCCTGCTCAGTGGAGGAGATGCACCGGGGGTTCTTGCAGCGAATCACATTGGTCAGCTGGGGAGGCAGGAACAGCTGCTTCTTCTCCACGGTGACACCGTCTTTGATGATGGAAACCGTAACATCCGGGTCCACATAGCCCAGAATGTCCATGTTGACCTCGATCTCCGAGTCGATCTTGATGATGTCCTTCTTGCCCATCTTGTGGCTAGTGGCGTTCTGGATGATGGCAACGGAGCATTCCAGACGGTCCAGCTTCAAAAGCCGATACAGCTCCATGCCCTTTCCGGCGGTGATGTGGTCAATGACAATACCGTTCTTGATGGAATCAATATTCATGTTACTTTACCTCCAGAAGCTTCAGGATCAGAGCCATACGCATATACTTACCGTTGAGGACCTGACGGAAATAGCAGGCTCTGGGGTCGTCGTCGATGGCCACGGCGATTTCGTTCACACGGGGCAGGGGGTGCAGAATGGCCAGATCCTTCTTGGCGGGGATCAGCTTGTCCGGGGTCAGGATGTAGCTGTCCTTGAGGCGCAGATAATCTTCCTCGTTGAAGAACCGCTCTCTCTGCACACGGGTCATATACAGGATGTCCAGTTCCGGCATGACGGCCTCCAGATCCGTGGTCTGCTCATAGGCGATGCCCTTGTCCTTCAGGCCCTGCTTCACATAGCTGGGGACCTTCAGCTCCTCCGGGGAGATAAAGACGAACTTCACACCCTCGTACCGGCTCATGGCCTCCACCAGAGAGTGGACGGTGCGGCCGAACTTCAGGTCGCCGCACAGACCCACGGTGAGGTGGTCCAGACGGCCCTTTTCCCGCTGGATGGTGAGAAGGTCGGCCAGGGTCTGGGTGGGGTGGTTGTGGCCGCCGTCACCGGCATTGATGACGGGAACGGAGGCGTTCATGGATGCCACCAGAGGAGCGCCCTCCTTGGGGTGACGCATGGCGATGATGTTGGAGTAGCACGACACGGTCTTTGCGGTGTCAGCCACGCTTTCGCCCTTGGCGGCGGAGCTGCTGGCGGCTTCAGAGAAGCCCAGGACATTGCCGCCTAGCTCGAACATAGCGGCCTCAAAGCTGAGGCGGGTCCGGGTGGAAGGCTCGAAGAATAGGGTGGCCAGGGTCTTGCCGTGGCACTTTTCGCTGTACTTCTGGGGATTTGCAATGATGTCGTTGGCGGTAGCAATCAGCTGGTCCAGCTCCTCCACAGACAAATCCAGGATGCTGATAACACTTCTTTTCATGGGTTAACCTCCAATCCAACTCTCGTCAGAGGGGTTGTTGCGGAAGGCCAGGAGCCGGGCAACATCCTCGGGACGGATATAATTTTCATCTGCTGCCACCTGGGCAATGGTGTCAAAGTTGGTCAGGGAAATGTTCTTCACATTGGCCTCCTTGAGACGGGTGAGGCCCTTCTGCATGCCATAGGTGAAGATGCTCACCACGCCCAGAACCTCGGCGCCTGCCTCCCGCAGGACATTGACTACCTCCAGAACGCTGCCGCCGGTGGAGATAAGGTCCTCCACCACCACCACCTTCTGGCCGGGCAGGAGCTTGCCTTCGATCTGGTTCTGGCGGCCGTGGTCCTTGGCGCCGCTGCGGACATAGCCCATGGGCATGCCCAGAAGATGACCGGTAATGGCGGCGTGGGCAATGCCTGCGGTGGAGGTGCCCATGAGGACCTCTGCCTGGGGATAATGCTCTCTTATCAGGCTAGCCAGACCCTCTTCCACATCGGTGCGGACCTCCACATCGGTGAGGGTCAGGCGGTTGTCGCAGTATACGGGGCTTTTGATGCCGGAGGCCCAGGTGAAGGGCTCATTGGGCCGGAAGAACACGGCCTTGATTTTCAGCAGGTCTTTTGCGATCTTGACAGACAGTTCCATAGATACTTCCTCCTCAGTCTACAAATTCACGGATGCAGCGTTCGTAAGCTGCCACAGGATCTTCTGCTTTGGTAATGGGACGGCCCACAACGATATAGTCCGAGCCGATGCGCTTTGCTTCCTCGGGGGTCATGACACGGACCTGATCGCCCACCTCGCCGTCGGCAAACCGGACACCGGGGGTCACGGTGAGAAAGCCTTCGCCGCAGACTTCATGAACCTTTCCGGCCTCCAGAGGGGAGCACACCACCCCGTCCAGTCCGGCCTGCTGGGCGGTCTTTGCATAGTGCATGACCACCTGATCCAGAGGCTCTTTGATGAGCAAATCCTGCTCCATGCGCTCCTGGCTGGTGGAGGTGAGCTGGGTCACGGCAATCAGAAGGGGTCTGGTGCCGTCGGGACGGGTGAGACCCTCCAGGGCGGCCTCCATCATGGCCTTGGTGCCCGCTGCGTGGAGGTTCACCAGATCCACATCCAGGTTCCGCAGGACACTCATGGCCTTTTTCACGGTGTTGGGGATGTCGTGGAGCTTGAGGTCCAGGAAAATCTTGTGGCCCCGGGCCTTGATCTCACGAACCATCTGGGGACCTTCTGCATAATACAGCTCCATGCCGATCTTGACAAAGGGCTTTCTGCCTGTAAACTTGTCCAGAAAGTTCAGGGTCTCCTCCCGGCTGGAAAAGTCGCAGGCAATGATAACATCTTTACCCATGATGTGCGCCTCCTATAATTTCAGTTAGAGTTTCAATATGGTACTGCTCCATGACCTGGGGCAGCTGCTCCACGATTTCCTTGGATGCATAGGGGTTTACCAGATTGGCGGCACCCACCTCCACGGCGGTGGCACCGGCCATCATCAGCTCCACCACATCTCTGGCAGAGCTGACGCCGCCCATGCCCACAATGGGGATGGATACGGCCTCATAGACCTGATAGACCATCCGCACCGCCAGAGGGAACAATGCAGGGCCGGACATGCCCCCGGTGGTATTGGCCAGCAGGGGCTTTCTCCGGTTCAGGTCCAGCCGCATTCCCAGCACGGTGTTAATGAGGCTGATGCCGTCGGCGCCCGCATCCTCGCAGGCCTTTGCCATGGCGGCAATGTCCGTGACATTGGGGGTCAGCTTCACGATGACGGGCTTGGAGGTGACCTCCTTCACGGCCCTGGTCACGCTGGCCGCACTTTTGGGGTCGGTGCCGAAGCTCATGCCGCCGCCGTGGACATTGGGGCAGCTGATGTTGACCTCCAGCCAGCCCACCTGATCCTGATCGTCCAGCTTCCGGCAGACCTCTACATAGTCCTCGATGGAAAAGCCGGACACATTGGCCATGACGGGCTTCCGGAAATATTCTTTCATCCGGGGCAGCTCCTGGGAAATAACATGGTCAATGCCGGGGTTTTGCAGACCCACGGCGTTGAGCATCCCTCCGGGGATCTCTGCGATCCGGGGGGTGGGATTGCCGAAGCGAGGCTCCCGGGTGGTTCCCTTGAAGGAGAAGGTACCCAGACAGTTGATGTCATAGAGCTGGGCAAACTCCGCTCCGAAGCCAAAGGTGCCAGAGGCGGGGATCACGGGGTTGGAAAGGGGAATGCCGCACAGAGTTACTTGGGTATTCACAGCAGTACCTCCTCTTTATGGAATACGGGGCCGTCCTTGCAGACCCGCCGGGGGCCGTTGGCGGTCTGGATGGAGCAGCCCATGCAGGCGCCGAAGCCGCAGCCCATCCGCTCCTCCAGACTGAGCTGGCCGGAGGTGGCGGCGGCGTTTTTGATGGCCCGGAGCATGGGCAGAGGGCCGCAGGTATAGAAATAGGTATAGGGAAGGTCCATGGCATCGGTGACGAAGCCCTTTGTGCCATAGCTGCCGTCCACGGTGGTGACGGTGACGGGGACCCCCAGGCTGCGAAAATCCTCTTCATAGAAGATTTCGTCCCTGGTGTTGAAGCCCAGAATCACAGAGGGCTTCTTTCCCTGAGCCAGCAGGGCCTTGCACAGGGCGTACATGGGAGGCACTCCCACGCCGCCGCCCAGAAGCAGGGGAGACTCCCCGGACAAAGACAGATCATACCCGTTGCCCAGACCGGTGAGCAGATCCAGCTCCGTGCCGGGCCTTAAACAGGCCATCACCTTGGTACCCTCGCCCACCACCTTGAAGATGAGGGTGAGGTCTTTGGGAGAAACATCACACACGGAGATGGGCCGGCGCAGGAACAGGCCGGGAATCCGGATCTCCACAAACTGGCCGGGGGCCGTGATGGCGGAAGTATCTCCCTGCAAAACCATTTTGAAAACATTGCTTGTCAGGGACACAACCTCCACAATGGTAAAAATGCCTTGCTTCATAATTGCCTCCTTCAAAAGTTGTTTATGCGTCAATGGTAGAAATGCCCATGGTAATCTCTTCCAGTACATCCAGCAGCACCCGCACCGTGTCCAGAGAGGTGAACATGGTGACATTGTTCTGCACGGCCACCTGCCGCATGGCACGGCCGTCGGCCAGGCCCTGGGCATCGTTGGGGTCCTGGGTGTTGATGACATAGTTCACGAAGCCCGCACGGATGGAGTCGAAGATCTCCTGGCTGCCGCCGTGGATCTTGCCCACGGAGTGGGTGCGGATGCCGTGCTCCTTCAGGAATCTGGCGGTGCCCTCCGTGGCCTGAATGTTGAAGCCCATGTGATAGAACCGGCGGATGAGGGGCAGGGCCTCTTCTTTGTCGGCGTTTGCCACGGTGGCAAAGACGGTGCCATAGTTGGCAACATGCATGCCGGAGGCCTGCAGAGCTTTATAAAGGGCACGGGTCATCTGGTCGTCATAGCCGATGGCCTCGCCGGTGGACTTCATTTCGGGGGACAGATAGGCGTCCAGACCCTGAAGCTTGGCAAAGGAGAAGGCAGGGGCCTTCACATACCAGCGCTTCTTTTCTTGGGGATAGAGTTCCGTAATGCCCTGCTCCTTGAGGCTCTGACCCAGAATGACCCGGGTGCCGATGTCGGCCAGGGACCAGCCCGTGGCCTTGGACAGGAAGGGGACGGTACGGGAGGAGCGGGGGTTTACCTCGATGATATAGACCTGCTGGCTGGCATCCACGATGAACTGGATGTTATACAGGCCCACAATGCCGATGCCCAGGCCCAGGGCCTTGGTATATTGCAGGATGGTATCCTTCACCTGCTGGCTCAGGCTGAAGGAGGGGTAGACGGAGATGGAGTCGCCGGAATGGATGCCGGTGCGCTCCACCAGCTCCATGATGCCGGGGACGAACACATCGGTGCCGTCACAGACCGCATCCACTTCCACTTCCTTGCCCTGGATGTACTTGTCTACCAGAACGGGCTTGTCGGCGTCGATTTCCACGGCGGTCTTGAGGTACTGCCGCAGGGCGCTTTCGTCGGTGACGATCTGCATGGCCCGGCCGCCCAGAACGAAGCTGGGCCGCACCAGAACGGGATAGCCGATGCTTTCGGCGGCAGCCACACCGGCTTCGATGTCGGTCACCGCCTGTCCGGGAGGCTGGGGGATTCCCAGATCCTTCAAAACCTTTTCAAAGGCGTCCCGGTTTTCCGCCCGCTCGATGGCGGCGCAGTCCGTACCCATGAGGGGGATTCCACGCTCCAGCAGAGGCTGGGCCAGGTTGATGGCGGTCTGACCGCCCAGAGAGCCGATGACGCCCTTGGGCTTCTCCAGCTCCAGGATATTCATCACATCTTCCACGCACAGAGGCTCAAAATAGAGCTTGTCGGCGGTGGTATAGTCGGTGGACACGGTTTCGGGGTTGTTGTTGAGGATGATGGCCTCATAGCCTGCCTGCCGGATGGTCATAACGGCATGGACGGTGGAATAGTCGAATTCCACACCCTGACCGATGCGGATGGGGCCGGAGCCAAGCACCAGGATCTTCTCCTTGTCCGAGACCAGGGATTCATTCTCGGATTCGTAGGTGGAATAGAAGTAGGGGACATAGCTTCCGAACTCTGCGGCGCAGGTGTCGATCATCTTATAGACCGGGAAGAGGTTGTGTTCCTTCCGGAAGGCAAAGACTTCCATTTCCTTGGTCTTCCACAGCTTGGCAATGCAGGGGTCGGAGAAGCCCATGATCTTGGCCTGTTTGAGAGCCTGGAAATCATAGGGGGCTTTTTTCAACCGGTGTTCCATGTCCACAATGGCCCGGATCTTGTGCAGGAAGAAGGGGTCCACCTTGGTGCATTCGGCAATGTCCTCCACGGAGGTACCCAGCCGCAGCAGCTGGGCCACGGCATAGAACCGGTCGTCAGAGCCAAGGGGGATATAAGACAGCAGTTCTTCCTGGGTCCAGGTGTCAAACTTGGTCATGTGCAGGTGATTCACGCCGATTTCCAGAGACCGGACGGCCTTCAAAAGGCTCTCTTCAAAGGTGCGGCCGATGGCCATGACCTCGCCGGTGGCCTTCATCTGGGTGCCCAGACGGTTGTCGGCGGTATAGAACTTGTCAAAGGGGAAGCGGGGCATTTTGGTAACGATGTAGTCCAGAGCCGGCTCGAAGCAGGCGGGGGTATTTGCCAGCCGGATCTCGTCCAGGGTCATGCCCACGGCGATTTTGGCGGACACTCTGGCAATGGGGTAGCCGGAGGCCTTGGAGGCCAGAGCGGAGGACCGGGACACCCGGGGATTGACCTCAATCACATAGTACCGGAAGGACTGGGGATCCAGAGCAAACTGCACATTGCAGCCGCCTTCGATCTTGAGGGCCCGGATGATCCGCAGAGCGGCTCCTCTCAGCATGCTGAATTCCTTCTTGGTCAGGGTCTGGCTGGGGGCCACCACGATGGAGTCGCCGGTGTGGATGCCCACGGGGTCCACGTTTTCCATGGAGCAGATGGCAATGGCGGTGTCGGCGCTGTCACGCATGACCTCGAACTCGATCTCCTTATAGCCCTTGATGCTCTTTTCCACCAGGACCTGATGGACCGGGGACATCCGCAGGGCGTTGCGAAGAACCTCCCGGCACTCTTCTTCGTTGTCGGCAAAGCCGCCGCCGGTGCCGCCCAAGGTGAAGGCGGGACGCAGAACCACGGGGTAGCCGATGCGCTCTGCCGCTGCCAGACCGTCCTCCATGGTGGAGGCGATCTCGGAGGGGCACACAGGCTCGCCCAGCTCCTCACAGAGGTTCTTGAACAGCTCCCGATCCTCTGCGGTGCGGATGGAGTCGGAGGGGGTGCCCAGAAGCTCTGCCCGGCATTCCTTCAGAACACCCTTGCGCTCCAGGGCCATGGCCAGGTTCAGACCGGTCTGACCGCCGATGCCGGGCAGCACTGCGTCGGGACGCTCGTGGCGGAGGATTTTGCTCACATATTCCAGGGTCAGAGGCTCCATATAGACCTTGTCCGCCATGGTGGTGTCGGTCATAATGGTGGCGGGGTTGGAGTTGCACAGGATGACCTCATAGCCCTCCTCTTTCAGGGCCAGACAGGCCTGGGTACCTGCATAGTCAAACTCTGCGGCCTGACCGATGACAATGGGACCGGAACCGATCACCAGAATTTTCTTTAAATCGCTGCGCTTGGGCATATTAGTTGGCCTCCTTCATCTCGTTGAGGAACCGGGCGAGAAGAAGCTGGCCCTCGGGGTAAAATTGCACGCCGGATACATGGCTGGAAGGATCCATAAGACCTTCCACGGTGCCGTCCAGCACATTTTCATAGGTAACGGTCAAGCCCTTGCCCTCCAGAGTCTTGGGATCAATGGTATAGCACAGGTTCTGAGAGGCAATGGTGATGGCCTTGGTTTCCAGACACCGGATGGGATGGCTGGTGATGCGGCGGAAGGCCACAGGGGAGACTGCGGTGCCATAGGACATGGCAATGAGCTGACAGCCCAAACCCAGACCGAAGATGGGGAACTTGCCCCGAAGCTTTGCCAGGGTTTCGGCAATGAGGCTGACCTGATTGGGGTCGCCGGGGCCGTCGGACACCAGAAGTCCGTGGGGCTTGAGGGCCTCAATGGCGGAAGCTTCCGTGTTCCAAGGGACAATGGTCACATTGCAGCCGTTTTCCTTCAGCTGGGACACCAGACTCTGCTGAATGCCGCAGTCCAGGGCCACCACATGGAATCTGGGGTTGGCGGTGCGGACATACCGGGGCTTTTTGCAGCTGACCTTTGCCACCCGGCCCAGGCTCAGGCTGGTCTGGCGCAGAAGCTCCAGGGCCTGCTCCGTGGGCATGGAGGCGTGGCACAGAAGGGCCTTACTGCCGCCGTGATCCCGGATGCTTCTGGTAATGGCCCGGGTGTCCACGCCGCAGATGCCGGGAACACCGGCCTGCTCCAGAACTTCGGACAGGGTTCGGGTGCAGCGGAAGTTGGAAGGCGTGTCACAGTAATCCCGGACCACCAAAGCCCCCAGAGAGGGCCGTCCGCTTTCGTCATCTTCCTCGGTCATGCCATAGTTTCCAATCAGGGGATAGGTCATGACCACCATCTGATCGGTGAGGGCGGGATTGGTCACCAACTCCTGATAGCCCACCACGGCGGTGGCGAAGGTCACTTCACACACCCGGTCGCAGGCGGCACCGAAGCCCCAGCCCAGATATTCTTCCCCATTTTCCAATACGAGTTTACGATTCATTTCTCCAGCCATGCCAGTTTCCCTTCAACAATAGTAGCTTTGCAGCGGCCGAATACAGACATCCCCGCAAAGGGAGTTGCCCGGCCCATGCTTAAAAATTCCTTCGGATCGATGGGATACTCCTGATTGAGATCCCAGATACAATAATCTTGATTTGCCGGAAGATCAAACCGCTTCCGGGGGTTGATGCTCATAAGCTCCACCAGCTTCTCCAGGGACAAAATCCCGGGCTTCACCAGATTGGTATAGAGCACGGGGAAGGCCGTTTCCAGACCCACCACACCCATGAGGCTCTTTTCCAGACCCCGGCTTTTTTCCTCCGCGCTGTGCGGGGCGTGGTCCGTGGCGATCATGTCGATGGTGCCGTCCAGCAGACCTGCAATGAGGGCCTCACGGTCCTCTTCGGAGCGGATGGGAGGATTCATCTTGAAGCGCCCGTCCTCCTGGAGCATGGTGTCATTCATTATTAAATAATGAGGAGCGGTCTCACAGGACACGTCCAGCCCTTCTGCCTTGGCCCTGCGGATCAGCTCCACGGTCTCCTTGGTGGAGATGTGGCACACATGGTACTTGCAGCCGGTCTGGCGCACCAGCTCCAGATCCCTTGCCACGGGGCCCCACTCACTTTCGGAGCAGATTCCCTTGTGACCGTGGCCCTTGGCGTACTGACCGTCGTGGATGTAGCCCCCGTGAAGCAGACGGTTGTCCTCACAGTGGGCCACCACCATTTTCCCAAGGGCCTTGGCCTTTTCCATGGCCTGCTTCATCAGCTCTTCGCTCTGCACGCCTCTGCCGTCATCGGAAAAGCCGCAGACAAAGGGGGCCATGGCATCCAGATCGGACAGCACCTCGCCCTTTTCGTCCACGGTGATGGACCCGTAGGGATGGACCCGAACCACGGCGTTGTCCCGGATGGAATCCAGCTGGGGCCGTAAATGCTCCAGTGAATCCGGCACGGGATTCAGGTTGGGCATGGAGCACACATCACTGTATCCGCCCCGGGCGGCGGCATGGGTGCCGGAAGCGATGGTCTCTTTATAAAAAAATCCCGGTTCCCGAAGATGCACATGAACATCAACAAGAGCCGGCAACAGGCAACAGCTATCTAATTCAACAATAGAAACACTACCGCCATTGCTGACGGACATATCACAAGAAAGTTCCATATCACGAAGACGAAAGCCGGAAGCTTCATAGGACCGCACATTTTTCAAACGAATCTTCATATCGTATCTCCTTTCCGTGTAAAATTATCTTTACAATTATACCATTTTTCGACCGGGACTGTCAACTGACGGAAGGACAAAAAACTGCACAGGATTTTTATTTGCAAAACTTTGTTTCTTGGTGTTATTGCAAAACCCTCCGGGAGCCGGGGAGGGGAACCGGGAAAACTCATAAAAATATACCATATTATAGAAAGAATTCTGAGAAAAATTTCCGCAACTTCGGTTTTTTTGAAAATAACATTTGACAAATGGCCGGGAATCTCTTATAATATCTATTGCATGACTGTGAGGAGGGGATAACTATGCTGTTGGGATTGTCAAAGATTATAGACTGCCCTGGTGAAAGTGTATCCTTTTCTACCAGTGTGGATCTGAGCGATCTTCGCTTTGGTACCTGCTATCCCCTTCGGGAGCCTGTCCGGGCTTCCGGCGTGGTGCGCAATACCGCCGGCGTCCTGCTGATGTCGGGTTCTCTCACGACCCGCCTGTACGGCGTCTGCGATCGGTGTGCCCGGGAATTTGAGCGTGATGTGGAGTTTCCCATCAATGCCGTTCTGGTCACTGAGTTTGCCAACGAAGATAACGAAGACGAAAGGGTCTTTCAGCTGGAAGGCGACAGCGCGGATCTGGACGATATTGTGACGACGACCTTCGTTCTCAATCTGGAGTCCAAGCTTCTGTGTACACCGGACTGTAAGGGTCTGTGTTGCAAATGCGGCGCAAACCTCAATGACGGCCCCTGTGGCTGTCAGCCCGAACTGGACCCCCGTTTTGCTGCTTTAAAGCAGCTTCTCAAAGATAAGTAAATTTTGACGCTGTGAAAAGCAGTTCGACCTAAGGAGGTGTCACGCATGGCTGTTCCTAAGTGTAAAGTTTCCAAGGCAAGACGCGACAAGCGCCGCGGCTCCAACTGGAAGCTGTCCGCCCCCGGCGTGGTTGCTTGCCCCAAGTGCGGCGAGTTCTGCCTGCCCCACAGAGCCTGCAAGGCTTGCGGCTACTACAATGGCCGTCAGGTTGTCGCTGTGGAGTCTAAGTAAGAGGCGAAAGAAAGCAAGAGGAAGGTGCTTCTGCCTTCCTCTTTTTTCTTTGCTCTTTTCCAGATTTCCCGGTGGTTTTTTACTGTCTTTCCAGAAACTCCCACCCATTTTGCTTGACCAAACGGGAAGTGTGTGAGATAATATATAAATCTAAGATTCTAGGAGGGATTTTTTATGCCGAAACCTTTGGTTGCCATTATCGGCCGCCCCAATGTGGGAAAATCCATGCTCTTTAACAAATTGACCGGCCAGCGTAGCGCCATTGTGGAGGATACCCCCGGTGTCACCCGGGACCGGATCTATGGACAGTGTGAATGGAGAGGCCGCACCTTCGACATTATGGATACCGGCGGTATCGAGCCGGGTACCGACAGCGAGATCCTGAAATTCATGCGCCGCCAGGCCGAGATCGGCATTGAGCTTGCCGATGCCATTATTATGGTGGTGGATGTGAAGGTGGGCATGACCGCCGCCGACTCCGCTGTGGCCACCATTTTGCAGAAGGCCAGAAAGCACGTTCTGCTGGCCGTCAACAAGTGTGACTCCACCGGCGGCGTGAACCCCGATGTCTACGAGTTCTACGGCCTGGGCCTTGGGGACCCCTTGGAGGTCTCCGCCGTCCACGGCCACGGCACCGGCGATCTGCTGGACTGGTGTGTGGACCAGTTCTCCGATGAGGACTGGGAAGAAGAGGAAGAGGATGTCATCAAGGTTGCCATTGTGGGCAAGCCCAATGTGGGAAAATCCAGCCTCATCAACCAGATTCTGGGAGAAGAGCGTGTCATCGTCTCCGATATGGCAGGTACCACCCGTGACGCCATCGACAGCTACTTTGAAAATCAGTACGGAAAATACTGCTTTATCGACACCGCCGGTATGCGCCGGAAGTCCAAAGTGGATGATGCGGTGGAGCGCTACAGCAATATGCGCTCCGTCAGCGCCATCGAGCGGTCCGATGTGTGCATTGTGATGATCGATGCTACCGAGGGCGTCACCGAGCAGGACACCAAGATTGCGGGCCTGGTCCATGAGGCCGGTAAGGCCGTCATCATTGCAATCAATAAGTGGGATCTGGTGGAGAAGGAGACCAACACCATGCGGGACATGGAGCAGAAGGTCCGTCAGGATCTGAGCTTTATGCCCTACGCCCAGGTGATGTTCCTGTCTGCCCTTACGGGCCAGCGTGTGGACAAGCTCTATGAGGCCATCAATTCCGCCTCGGAGAGTAACTGCATGAGAATCACCACAGGCGCCCTCAACAGCGTCCTGGCCGATGCCACTGCCAGAGTGCAGCCCCCCACGGACAAGGGCCGCCGGCTGAAGATCTACTATATGACCCAGGCCAGTGTGAAGCCTCCCCATTTCGTGATTTTCTGCAATGACGCCCGGCTGTTCCACTTCTCCTATCAGAGATATCTGGAAAACCAGATCCGTTCCGTCTTTGGCCTCGCAGGCACCCCCATCCGCATCACCATTCGCCAAAAGGGCGACAAGGAGGAATAAAGCCATGGAGAATCTGATTGGTTCTATCGTGGTTACCATTCTCGCAGCCTATTTTCTGGGAAATCTCAATGGAGCCATTATTATTTCAAGCCTTTTGGATAAAGAGGATGTGCGCACCCGGGGCAGCGGAAACGCCGGAATGACTAACTATATGCGAAGCTACGGCCTGCGAAAGACCGGCCTTGTGGTTCTCATCGATTTGGGCAAGGCGGTGCTGGCCTGCTTTATGGGCGGGCTTCTGCTCAATCCCTATGGGCTCTGGATCGAGGGCACCATGCTGGCCGGAACCATGGTCTCTCTGGGCCACGATTTTCCCGCCACCCAGGGATTTCGGGGAGGAAAGGGAATCCTCTGCGGCCTTGGGGTTGCTTTGGTAGCGGATTGGCGGATCGGCCTTCTGATTTTAGGTGTATTTTTGATTATCGTTATTTTGACCCGCTATGTGTCCCTTGGCTCCGTGGTGGCGGCCTTCACCTTGGGGGTGGCCTTTACGGTGCTGCACCTGGAAAATGTCTGGGTCTGCGTCCTGGGCTGGGTCATTGCCGGTTGTGCTATTTTTATGCATCGGGGAAACATCAAACGACTGTTTGCAGGTACCGAACGAAAGCTGTCCTTTGGACATAAGGAGGAGCAGGCATGAAGATAACGGTTGCAGGAAGCGGCGGCTGGGGAACGGCCCTGGCCATTCAGCTGTGCAAGAATGCACATGATGTCACATTGTGGTCCCATACCCCCGCCAAGGCGGAGCAGATGACAAAGACCCGGCAAAACCCCATGCTCTCCGGCGTGGCCCTGCCGGAGGAGCTGCGCATCACTGCGGACCCTGCCTGTGTGGGGGACTGCACTCTGGTGGTTTTGGCCTGTCCGTCCTTTCCCTTCCGCTCCGTGTGCCGGACCCTTGCCCCCTATTTGAAGAAGGAGACCATTCTGGTTTCCGTCACCAAGGGCATTGAACCCCGGAGCAATAAGCGCATGAGTGAGATCGCCGCAGAGGAAACCGGCTGTACCGTGGCGGTGCTCACAGGCCCCAGCCACGCAGAGGAAGTGGCCCGGGGTATTCCAACCGGCTGCGTGGCCGCCTGCCCCAGCAAAGAGGTGGCGGAGTTGGTGCAGGATGCCTTCATGTCCGAGAATTTCCGGGTCTATTCCAACCCGGACATGATCGGCGCAGAGCTGGGGGGCGCCCTTAAGAATGTCATTGCCCTGTGCGCCGGTATTTCCGACGGCCTGGGCTTCGGAGACAACACAAAGGCCATGCTCATGACCAGAGGCCTCACCGAGACCGCCCGGCTGGGCCTGGCCCTGGGTGCCAGAAAGGAAACCTTTGCGGGATTGGCAGGGGTGGGGGATCTCATCGTGACCTGCACCTCCCAGCACTCCAGAAACCGCCGGGCCGGAATCCTCATCGGTCAGGGTCTGTCTCCCAAGGAGGCCATGGAGCAGGTGGGAGCGGTGGTGGAAGGGTATTTTGCCGCGGAATCCGCCTACCTGCTGGCCAAATCCATCGGAGCGGATATGCCCATTACGGAGGCTGCCTATCAGGTGCTCTATGAAGGGGCCGATGTCCGGGAAACCGTGAGCCGTCTTCTCAACCGCAACAAACGGGTGGAAACGGAGAATTTCTCCTGGGAAACCACCTGGAACACCCAGAAATGAGAAAGTTTCAAAGAAACCATTCATATTGTGAATCGCTCCTCCGGTGCTGCGTTTGCGGTGCCGGAGGATTTTTCTATGGCCGGAGAATCGGCACCGGGAAGGGAAGGGGCGGCACAGTTCCCGGAAAGGCCAATGACGGTTGCATTCCCGAAGGGACGCAAAATCAGGATGCTCCATTGCACGCCCCGCCGCCCGTAAACAATCAGAGACTGTTCATGAAGGCGTTGGGCTTTTGCAGACTTATTTGCTACGGAATCTTCTCTGACTTTCCGGTAGGCAGCTGCAATCTCTTATCTTCAAAGCCTCCGGAAAGCTCCTACTGCCAAGCATCCTTATTGCTTGCGCAACCGGGAGATGATGGCCGAACCCATAAAAAAGTGGCAAGCAGGAGGGTTCCTGCTTGCCACAGATGGGTAGGAATTTAGGAAATCTTCATGACCCAGCCGTAGGGATCTTCCCGCTCGCCGCGCTGAATCCCGGTGAGGGTATCGTAAATGTCCTGGGCGATGGGTCCGATCTTGCCGTCGGACAGGTGCATTTCCTTGCCGTGGTACTCCAAAAGACCAACGGGGGAGATGACAGCGGCGGTGCCGGTGCCGAAGGCTTCGGTGAGGCGGCCGCTTTCGTGGGCCTCAAAGAGCTCCTCCACACTAATGGGCCGCTCTTCCACAGTGAAGCCCTTGTCCTGAGCCAGCTGCAACACGCTCTTGCGGGTGATGCCGGGCAGGATGCTGCCGCCGGTGGGAGCGGTGACCAGCTTGCCGTCCATGACGAAGATCATGTTCATGGCGCCCACTTCTTCCACATACTTGTTCTCCCGGCCGTCCAGCCACAGAACCTGGTCAAAGCCCTTCTTGGCAGCCTCAGCGGCAGCCTTCAGGGAAGCGGAGTAGTTGCCGCCGGTCTTCGCGGCGCCGGTGCCGCCCTTGACGGCACGGACATAGTGATCCTCAATGTGGATCTTGACGGGAGCCATGCCATTCTTGTAGTAGCTGCCGGAAGCGGCGCAGATGATGTAGTACAGGTACTTCTTGGCGGGATGTACGCCCAGCTCGGCGCCATCGGCAATCATGGTGGGACGCAGATACAGGGAGGTGCCTTCCATATGGGGGACCCAGCCCTCTTCCAGTTCCACCAGCATCTTCATGGCCTTCACCTGGAACTCCGGGTCGAGAGGAGGCATGCACATACGCTCCGCACTCTGATTCATGCGGTTTGCGTTCTCGATGGGACGGAACATCTGCAAGCCGCCGTCGGCACGGCGATACGCCTTCAGACCCTCAAAAATCTCCTGGCTGTAGTGCAGAACAGGGGAGGCGGGGTCAATGGCGAGAGGTCCGTAGGGCTGGATCCTGGCGTCATGCCAGCCGATGCCCTCGGTGTACTCGACGATAAACATATGATCGGTAAAGTACTTACCGAAGCCCAGAGCGGACTCGTCCTGGGGTTTCGGGTTGGGGTGTTCGTTCCGAATAATCTTGATCTCCAGATCCATGATCATTCCCCTTTCTGAATTTCGTAATTATTTGACGCAGGCAGCGCCCCGGCGCAGTGCCTCAATGTTCAGATCTACCAGCTTGGCCTTGGGGCCGGTGAACATATGCACCAGCATCTCTTTGATGGTCTCAACCCCCAGGTTGCCCATGGCCTCAATGTAGGCGCCCAGCATGACCATGTTGGCTACCTTGGCATTGCCCAGCTCATTGGCGATGTCCAGACAGGGGACATAGATGGCACGCACATCCTCACGCTCCACCTTCTCGGTGATGATGGAGCTGTTGACAAAGATGGTACCGTTCTTGACCACGGTGGGCTCGAACTTCTTCAGAGAGGGCAGGTTCATGGCAATCAGCTCGGTGGGCTCCAGAACGATGGGGCAGATGATGGGATCTTCCGAGATGACAACACAGCAGTTGGCGGTGCCGCCGCGCATTTCCGGACCATAGGAGGGGAGCCAGGAAACATCCTTGCCCTCTTTCATGCCGGCCTCTGCCAGCGTCTTGCCAATGGCCATGACGCCCTGGCCGCCGAAACCGGCAATCATGATTTCATTGGTCATCTTACTTTACCTCCTCGATGTCCTTGTAGACTCCCAGGGGATAGTAGGGAATCATATTTTCCTTCAGCCATTCCACGGAAGCGGCAGGGGTTTTGCCCCAGTTGGTGGGGCAGCAGGCCAGCACTTCCACGAAGGTGAAGCCCTTGCCTTCCTGCTGCATCCGGAAGGCCTTCTGAATGGCCTTCTTGGCCTTGTTCAGGTTGCCGATGTCGGTGACGCAGACACGGGAGGCATAAGCACAGCCCTCCAGGGTGCTGATGATCTCAGCCATGCGGATGGGAGCGCCGTAGTGATCCTGCTGACGGCCGTAGGGAGCGGTGGTGGCCTTCTGACCCACCAGAGTGGTGGGAGCCATCTGGCCGCCGGTCATGCCGTAAATGGCGTTATTGATAAAGATGGTGGTAAACTTCTCTCCACGCATGGCGGCATGGATGATTTCGGCGGTACCGATAGCAGCCAGGTCGCCGTCACCCTGATAGGTAAAGACGATGGTGCCGGGCTCGGAGACACGCTTGATACCGGTGGCAACGGCGGGAGCACGGCCGTGGGCGGCCTCGTGCATGTCGCAGTTGAAATAGTTGTAAGCAAAGACGGAGCAGCCTACAGGAGCCACGCCGATGGTGTTGCCCAGAACGCCCATTTCATCCAGGGTTTCGGCAACCAGCTTGTGAACGATACCGTGGGTGCAGCCGGGGCAGTAGTGCAGTTCGGCATCGGTCAGGCCTTTGGATTTCTCATATACTATTGCCATAATCTCTTACCTCCCGATGGCAGCTTTCGCCGCGGCGGCCACCTCATAGGGGGTGGGAACCACACCACCGGCCTTGCCAATGAAGGACACAGGACGGCAGCCCTCCAGGGCGATTTTTACATCATCAATCATCTGACCCATGCTGAGCTCCACATCCACCACAGCCTTCACGCTATCCTGCATGGCAATCTTCTTCAGTGCCTCACCGGGGAAGGGCCACAGGGTGATGGGACGGAGCATACCGGCCTTGATGCCTTCTTTCTCCAGGAGCTGGATGGCGGCCTTTGCGATACGGGAGGGGGTGCCGTAAGCAACAAAGAGGATCTCGCAGTCCTCGGTGTTCACTTCCTCCCAGCGGGTCTCATTTTCCTCCATGGCCTTGTACTTGGTGGCCAGACGCTCGTTATGTACGGCGCAGAGGTTGGGATCAATATAGAGGGAGTTGATCACATTGGGCTCACGCTGGCCCTTGGTGCCGGTGGTGGCCCAGGGCTTGGCAGGAAGCTCACGCTTCTCCGGCTCACGCCACTCAATGGCCTCCATCATCTGACCGATCATGCCGTCGGCCAGGATCATGACGGGGTTGCGGTACTGCTCGGCCACATCAAAGGCGATCTGCACATAGTCGGCAGCCTCCTGAATGGTGGCAGGAGCAAAGACCAGATGGCGATAGTCGCCGTTGCCGCCGCCCCGGGTTGCCTGATAATAGTCACCCTGGGCAGGCTGAATGGTGCCAAGGCCGGGGCCGCCGCGCATCATGTTGATGATGACAGCGGGAAGCTCCGCACCGCACATATAGGTGATGCCTTCCTGCTTCAGGGAAATTCCGGGGGAAGAAGAGGAGGTCATCACACGCACACCACAGCCGGCAGCGCCGTACACCATGTTAATGGCAGCGACCTCAGACTCTGCCTGCAGGAAGCAGCCGCCGATCTTGGGCAGGTGGGCAGACAGGTACTCAGGGATTTCGTTCTGGGGTGTGATGGGGTAGCCAAAGAAGTATTTGCAGCCCGCACGAATGGCGGCTTCGGCAATGGCCTCATTGCCTTTCCAAAGTTCTTTCTCCATTACGGTCCTCCTTATGTGCGTTCCACGGTGATGATGGAATCGGGACACATCTTGGCGCAGCTGCCGCAGCCGATGCACTTATCCAGATCCTCGGGGCGGATGGTTGCGGGATGATATCCCTTGCGGTTGGTAGCAGTGTCATCGAGAACGATGATATGCTTGGGGCAGACCAGGGCGCACAGCTCGCAGCCCTTACATCTGTCCTGACGGAAAGTTACTTTTCCAGCCATGTTGATTATTCCTCCTCACAGGTGGTGATTTCCCAGGGTTTTTTCATGTAAATTTCCATAGGGAATATAGGTTCAGACAGAAGCCCCGCCAGCTGGTTGACGAAGCGACGCTCTGCCGCGTGGTGAATGATGGGAAGCCCCGTGCGCTGAGAAAGCTCCTGCGCCAGCCGGGCACCCTTCAGGATGTCCTCCAGCCGGGTTTCCCGGCACAGATGGGTGTTGTTTACGATGCCGGTGACCTTCTGCTTGCACTCCCGCTCGATGGCTCTCATATATTCCAGCGCACAGTCCACGTCCTTGGTTTCGGGCCTGTTGGCATTGAGCACATACAAAAGATCCAGTTCCTCCGCATGGAGCTGCGGGGCGAAGCGGGCCAGGACTCTGGCACCAATGGGATCACCGCCAATGTCCAGAATCCCGGTGATGTCCTTGTTCTGGAAAATGGACATAACGGCAGGATTGATGGCGGGAATGTCCGCCACACCGCCGCAGGAGGTGACGATGACCTGAATACCTGCCTCTTCCAGCCGGGCGGTCTGCTCAAAGGAGCGGAAATAGGGGTTCACGATATCGAGATCCGCCAGAGAGATCCGGGCACCGGGCCTGGCCATGCTGAGGGCCAGATTGACGGCATACTCTGTTTTGCCGCTGCCATAGTGACCGGTAATAATTTGCATACGGTGCATAGCTTAATACTCCAAAACTTCCTCCTGACCCTTGAGCACACGAATGGCGCCCTGAGCCAAAGAGAGCATTTCATCCTCGCCGGGATAGATATAGACCTCAGCCAGATGCTTGACATAGGACTCTACCCAGCTCATAAGGGTCTTGTCATAGGCGAAACCGCCGGTGAGCAGGATGGCATCCACCTCACCCTGAAGCACGGCACCGGCAGCACCGATCTCCTTGCCCACCTGATAGGCCATGCCACGGTAAGCCAGCTCGGCCTGCTTATCGCCTTCATTGATCCGGCGGGTGATTTCCCGGCCGTCATTGGTTCCGGTGTAACCCACCAGGCCGCACTCCATGGAGAAATGGTGGCGCAGCTCATCATAGGTCTTGCCGTATTTGCCGCTGTAGGCGGCACGAAGGACATCCAGAATGGGCAGGGTACCGGGCCGCTCGCCGGTATAGGCACCTTCGCCCTCCAGACCGTTGTTGACATCCACGATCTTGCCATACATATGGACACCAACGGTAATGCCGCCGCCCATATGGGCCACAATGAGCCGCTGGGAATCATAGGCAACGCCCCGCTCGGCGCAGAAGCGCTTAGCGATGGCCTTCTGATTCAGGGCGTGGAACAGGGGACGGCGGGGGAAATCCGGGTGGCCGGACAGATGGGCCAGCTCGGACATTTCATCGATCACAGGGGGGTCTACCACATAGGCGGGTTTCCCAATCTGCCTGCCAATCTGCGCGGCCAGAATACCGCCCAGGTTACACACATGGGTGCCATAGGTGCAGGCGCTCAGATCCTCCAGCATCTTTTCGTTGACGGCATAGGTGCCGCCCTGAACCGGGTGGATGAGACCGCCCCGGCCCACAACGGCATCAAAGTCGTGGAGGTTTACCTTCTCCTCTTCCAGATACTGGAGGATGAGCGGCAGGCGGAAGGCTGCATTCTGATCCATGGTGGTGAGGCCCTTCATCTCCTCGGGGGTGTGCCGGAAGACCTTCAGAAGCACCTGATTGTCTCCTTCAAATACGGCTACCTTGGTGGAGGTGGAGCCGAAGTTCATTGCCAATACTTTATAATCTTCCATGGTGTTATCTCCTTACTCATTATGAATCAGACTCATTTACGGGAGGCAATCATCAGGGCCAGGGCAATGGAGTTCAGCTTGGTCTCGTCGCTGTCGGCCCGGGAGGTGAGAACCACGGGTGCCTTGGCACCAACGATGACACCGGCGTTCTTTGCACCGGCCATAAAGACCAGGGATTTATAGAACACGTTTCCGGTTTCGATGTTGGGGACCATGAGAACGTCGGCATGACCGGCGTTGGGATCGGTGATTCCCTTGTGCTTGGCGGCCTCGGTGGAAACGGCGTTGTCCAGGGCCAGAGGGCCGTTGACAACGCATCCCTGGATTTCACCGGCCTGGTTTGCTTCCACCAGAGCGGCAGCGTCCAGAGTGGCGGCCATTTTGGGATTCACCTTTTCAACGGCGCACAGGCAGGTCACTACGGGAGTTTCGTTGCCCATGGAGTGGGCTACCTGAACGGCGTTGCGGATGATATGTTTCTTTGCCTCCAGATCGGGGGCAATGTTCATGGCGGCGTCGGTAATGAGGAACAGGCGGTCAAAGCCGGGGACCTCAAACAGGGCAACATGGGACAAAACGGGGCTTTCTCTCAGGCCGATCTCCTTGTCAAGAACGGCTTTGAGGATCACGGAGGTGTCAATGATGCCCTTCATGACCACATTCGCACAGCCGTCCCGAACCAGCTTCACCGCGGTGCGGCAGGCCTGGACCTTATCCGTTTCGTGAATGATCTCATAGGAATCCATGGGGATAGCATGCTCCTGGGCGATCTGCCGAATGAGGGCTTCGTCACCGACCAGGATGGCAGTGGCGAGACCCAGCTTCCGGGCACCGTCCACAGCCAGCAATACTTCAGCATCCTGCGCCACGGCAACAGCCAGCTTCTTGGGGCCCTGGCCTTTCACGGCGGTGCGGAGAGACTCTAGTGAATGAATCATAAACCGGCTCCTTTTTCGTTGTGGGTTCTGACTAAAAATCCATCAGAAAATTGTTTTTTAGTTGGAACATTTGATATCACTTTTATGATATAAATTTTTTTGCGATTGTCAATGTCAAAATGGAGGAATTGGAGATTCTCACAAATTGGCCGTGATTTTTTTGGAAATCACGCCGAAGATTTGTCTTTATTATACAGACATTTAACCACAACCAATCTCATGAAATAAAGTGACACCGCGCATCAATAAAATAGAGTAACGAGCTAAGAGAGTACTGTAAAAGAACACGGGGGACGGCCAAAGAACCGTCTGCGGCATACACTTACAAAAAATAGCCCCCTTGAGACTTGAAAAACAGGGGACGGTCATGTAAAATAGAGGAAATGCAGATGAAAAAAAGGAGCAAACCATGTCTTATCAGCGAATTTATTTTGACCTGGACGGAACTCTGACGGACTCCGGTCCTGGAATTATGAATGGCGTGACCTATGCCCTGGAGAAGTTGGGATATCCCGTGCCGCCCCGTGCGGTCATGGGCCGGTATATTGGCCCTCCCCTGGCGGATTCCTTCTGTCAGTTTGACGGCATGGAACCGGAGGAGGCCCACAGAGCCGTGGAGGTGTTCCGGGAATACTACGATGTAACGGGAAAGTTTGAAAATAAACCCTATCCCGGTATGGAATCCATGCTGAAGACCTTAAAAAATCAGGGAAAAACCCTGATGGTGGCCACCTCCAAGCCGGAGACCACCGCCAATGAGGTGCTGGAGCATTTCGGCCTGTCACAATACTTTGATCTGGTGGTGGGAAGCATTTTAGACGGCGGACGGGTCACAAAAACCCAGGTGCTGGCGCACGCCTTGGCCTTGGGCGGAACGGAAAATGCTGTCATGGTAGGAGACCGCCGCTTTGATGTGGAGGGGGCCAGATTCCACGGCCTGGACTGCATTGGGGTGCTCTTTGGGTATGGAGACCGAGAGGAGCTGACCAAAGCCGGCGCCGCCGCGCTGGCAGAGGACACCCGGCAGCTTTTAGAAATTTTGGAGGGCTGACATGGAAAAAATTGCAAGCTTTACCGTGAACCACCTGACCCTGGAGCCCGGTGTGTATGTGTCCCGGAAGGACAAAATCGGAGCGGAAACCGTCACCACCTTTGACCTGCGAATGACCGCCCCCAATCGGGAGCCGGTGATGAATAACGCAGAGGTCCACACTCTGGAGCATCTGGGGGCCACCTTCCTGCGCAACCACCCCCAGTGGAAGGAGCGGACGGTGTATTTTGGGCCTATGGGCTGCCGCACAGGATTTTATCTGCTTCTGGCGGGAGACCTGACCTCTGAGGAGATCCAGACGCTTCTGGTGGAGATGTTCACCTTTATGCGAGACTATGAAGGGCAGGTTCCCGGAGCCTGCGCCCGGGACTGCGGAAATTATCTGGATATGAATTTGCCCATGGCAAAGTATCTGGCCCGGAGATACCTGGAACATACTCTGCTGTGTCTGGACAGCGCCCATATGAACTACCCCGAATAAGGAGAAAAACATGAAGAAATTAGGTATTATCGGCGCCATGGATGTGGAAGTAGCGATTTTGAAGGAGCAGATGGAGCATCCCGTTGTCAGCACTCACGCCGGTTCCTCCTTCTGGGAGGGGACCCTCTGCGGCCTGCCTGTTGTGGTGGTGCAGTGCGGCGTGGGCAAGGTCAATGCGGCCCTGTGCGTCCAGATCCTTGCGGATCTGTTCGCCGTGACTCACATTGTAAATACCGGCATTGCAGGCTCTCTGGACGCCAGCCTGGACATTGGCGACATTGCCATTTCCACCGATGCCATGTACCACGACTTTAAGGTGGGCCCCTTTGGCTACGCCCGGGGGCAGGTCCCCGGCATGGATGTCCACGCCTTCCCCATGGACAGGGAATTGCAGGAATTTGCGGTCAAAGCCTGTGAATCTCTGGGCATCCACTATAAGCTGGGCCGGGTGGTGACCGGGGACCAGTTCATCTGCGAAAGCGCAGAAAAAGCGGATATTGTGTCCACCGTGGGCGGAATCTGCACGGAAATGGAAGGGGCCGCCATCGCCCATGCGGCCTATCGCAACGGGCTTCCCATCCTGATCCTGCGGGCCATTTCCGACAAGGCGGACGACTCTGCCACCATGGAATATCCCGTTTTTGAGGCCCAGGCCGCAAAGCACTGTGCGGCACTGACCCAGTCCCTGGCAAAGGCTCTGGCCCGGTAAGCGGCTGCCCAAAACAGGATTTTGAAGGGCTGATGAAAATAGTTATCCGGAGGAACCACGTAAGGCGTGATTTCTCCGGATATTTTTATGATATTGAAACACAGATGCTCCGATTCCGGTTCCACGAAGATGTCGTTTCCGGCCCGGCGGAAAGTTCGTTGCTGCAAAACAAAATGCCCTGCTTTATTTTGTCAGTGGCTGTCACCGCCTGAGGGTATACTTCCGGGAAATTCCGGTGATAATAGGGCCGAACGGAGGAGGCGCTATGTACACTTCTCAAAAGGAAAGGCTTGCAAAGTATTTGCAGCTGAAAAGCTGGAATCAGTTGCTATTTATGCAGAAAATCATTACGGAACAGGAATTTCGGCAGATGAATACAAAAATTTTAGAACGCTATCCGATTGATTCCGGGGATACTCACTGAGTGTTCCTGGCTTTCTTTCTATATTGAAACATGGATACAAGATGGGGACGTTACAATTCCAGTTCCATGATGATTTCGTTTCCATCCCGGTTGGTCTCCACAAATCCAAAACTTTCGTATAGCTTTTTGGCCGCTTCATTTCCTTCCACATAGCACAGGCAAACTTTCAGATAGTTTCCGTCCTTCCGCAGGGCATCGAGAACCAGCTGTGTCGCTTTGCGTCCGAAGCCTTTTCTTTGGTGCTTCTCATCGATCAACAACTCACTGAAAATGTACCCGCCCCAATCCTCACTGTCGTGATACAGTACCATGCCTACGGGGGTTTCGTCGCAGTAAATCAAAAATGCACGGCTTCTTTGATTGCGGAATGCATAGGCCCGTGCCAGAATCGTACTGGGCGATGCAACAAAATGCGCCTGCTCTTTGGAAACATGCAATGGAGTTCTCCAGTTGCGTTCGTCTATATCAACCAGGTGTATCATGGGCGGATGTTCCTCTCTGAAAGTATGGTGTTGTATTTTCCGTATTATACCAAGCCGGAAATGAAAACGCAATCTTTTTATCAGGCACGGAAAGTCCAGTGCCTGATTTTTTAGGCATAAAAAGGCACGGCACCTTCCAAAACCGGAATGATGCCGCACCCAATAGATAAATTTACTGTTCAGTCCGCTTGAGAGAAGCCTCCACAAAGCCCACGAACAGAGGATGGGCACGGTCGGGGCGGCTCTTGAACTCAGGATGGAATTGGCAGGCCACGAACCAGGGGTGGTTGGGATTCTCCACGATCTCCACCAGGTTGCCGTCGGGAGACAGACCGGCCAGAACCAGGCCCTTCTCCGTGAGGACGGAGCGGAACTCGTTGTTGAACTCATAGCGGTGGCGGTGACGCTCGGAGATCTCGCTTTCCCCGTACAGAGCCAGAGACTTGCTTCCCTCGGCCAGCTTGCAGGGATACTTGCCCAGACGCATGGTGCCGCCCTTGGCGGTGACACCCACCTGCTCCTCCATAAGGGCCACCACGGGGTAGGGGGAGTACTCGTCAAACTCGGCAGAATGGGCGCCGTTGAGACCGGCCACATTCCGGGCGTACTCAATGACGGCAATCTGCATTCCCAGGCAGATGCCCAGATAGGGAACGCCGTTGGTCCGGGCGTACTTGGCGGCGGCGATCATCCCCTCAACGCCGCGGTCACCGAAGCCGCCGGGCACCAGGATTCCGTCACAGCCGGCAAGCTGCTGGGCGGCATTGTCGGGGGTCAGCTCCTCGGAGTCCACCCACTTGATGGATACCACGGCATCGTTGGCGGTGCCTGCATGGAACAGGGATTCCACAACGGAGAGGTAAGCGTCGTGCAGCTGGACATACTTGCCCACCAGCGCAATGGAAACCTCACGATGTGCGCCCTTGATTCTGGTGACCATGTTGCGCCAGGCCTCCAGATCGGGCTTGGGGGTGTCCAGCTGAAGCTTCTCACAGACCACCTGATCCAGACCCTCCTTGGCCAGCATCAGGGGCACCTCATACAAAGTGGAGGCGGTGGAGTTCTGAATGACGCAGCTGGGGTCCACATTGCAGAACAGGCTGATCTTGGTGCGGATCTCCTCGGTAAAGGGGACATCGCTGCGGCACACCAGAATATCGGGCTGGATGCCGATGGACAGCAGCTCCTTGACGGAGTGCTGGGTGGGCTTGGATTTCAGCTCATCGCTGCCGGGGATCTGCACGATGAGGGGAACATGGATAAACACTACATTCCGGCGGCCCTGCTCGGCGGCCACCTGACGGATGGCCTCCAGGAAGGGCTGGCTCTCGATATCGCCCACGGTGCCGCCGATCTCGGTGATGACCACATCCACATCGGAATCCGCCATGGAATAGATTCTGCGCTTGATTTCGTCGGTGATGTGGGGAATGATCTGCACGGTGCGGCCCAGATAACCGCCTTCCCGCTCCCGGTTCAGCACAGACCAATAGATCTTACCGGCGGAGACAGAGGAAGTGGCCCGCAGGCTTTCGTCCACAAAGCGCTCATAGTGACCCAGATCCAGGTCAGTCTCCGCGCCGTCATCGGTGACAAAGACCTCACCATGCTGGAAGGGGCTCATGGTGCCGGGGTCCACATTCAGGTATGGGTCCAATTTCTGGTTCCGCACTCTGAGACCACGCTGCTTCAGAAGGCGGCCCAGAGAGGCGGCACAGATGCCCTTGCCAAGTCCGGACACAACGCCGCCGGTTACAAAAATATACTTCATCCAAAATCCTCCGATCATCTCTTTGGTGAATTTTCCAACAGAACTTCCGGGGCAACTTTCCCGGAAGCATGATTCTTGAATCATTATATACGATTACAGATAGAAAAGCAAGTCAGAGTAGGTGGGATAGGGCCAGTAAGATTTATCCGTCATGCGTTCCAGACGGTCGGCCTCCTCCCGCAGGGCGTCCATGGCGGGGATGACCACCTCACAATAATATACGGACTGCTCCTGGGCAGAGCCGGGCAGGGAGGTCATCCGCTCCTCCAGAGCCTCACAGCGGTCAAAGAGCCGGTCTGTGGTTTCGCTGAGCCGCCGGGCCAGGGTTCGTTCCGCCCGGCAGGAAAGCCCCGCCTTTTCCTTTGCGGCAATGGCATTGCACAAGGTGGTGGTATAGGAAGAGGCCGCTGGGAAAATCTGATTTTTTGCCATGTCGATCATGGTTTGGGCCTCAATGTGCAGGATTTTGCAGTAGTTTTCCAGATGGATCTCATATCGGGCCAAAAACTCCGTCCTGGTAAAGATCCCACGCCGGGTCACCAGATCCAGATTCTTTTCGGAGATGTAGGCGGGCAGGCACTGGGCGGTGGTCCGCAGATTGGAAAGACCTCTGCGCCGGGCCTCTTCCACCCAGCTGTCATTGTAGTTGTTGCCGTTGAAAATGATCCGGCTGTGCTCCGTGAGGGCTTGACAGATGAGCTTTTGCAGATCCTCTTCAAAGTTCTGAGCGCCTTCCAGCTGGTCGGCAAACCACTTGAGCTCCTCTGCCATAATGGTGTTCAGGGCGATGTTGGGGCCGGAAACGGACTGGGAAGAGCCCAGCATACGGAATTCAAACTTGTTGCCGGTGAAGGCAAGAGGAGAGGTGCGGTTCCGGTCCGTGGTATCCTTGGAGATGGAGGGCAGCACATCCACGCCGATGCGCATGACGGATTTTTCCAGATCCTTATAGTTGGTGCCCTGAATGATGGACTCCACCACGGCCTCCAGCTCGTCTCCCAGGAAAATGGACAAAATGGCGGGAGGTGCCTCGTCCCCGCCCAGACGGTGGTCATTGCCCGCAGAGGCGATGGTGCACCGCAGCCAGTCCTGATACTCGTCCACACCTTTGATAAAGGCGGACAGGAACACCAGAAACTGGGCGTTCTGGCTGGGGGTGCGGCCGGGCTTGAAGAGATTCTTCCCGGAGTCCGTGCTGAGGGACCAGTTGTCGTGCTTGCCGGAGCCGTTGACCCCGGCGAAGGGCTTTTCGTGGAGCAGGCACACGAGACCGTGCTTCTCGGCGGTTTTTTTCATAACCTCCATAATGAGCTGATTGTTGTCGCAGGCGGTGTTTGCGTCGGTGTAGATGGGGGCCAGCTCATGCTGACAGGGGGCGGCTTCGTTGTGCTTGGTCTTGGACAAAATGCCCAGCCGCCACAGGGCCTCGTCCAGGTCCTTCATATAGGCAGCCACCCGGGGCCGGATGGTGCCGAAATAATGGTCGTCCAGCTCCTGACCCTTAGGAGGGGCCGCACCGAAGAGGGTCCGGCCGGTCATGCGAAGGTCCGGGCGTTTTGCATAGTCCTCCGCGGAAATCAGGAAATACTCCTGCTCCGGGCCTACGGAGGCAATGACCCGCTTGGTCTGGGTGTCTCCGAACAGCCGCAGGATTCGCAGGGCTTCCCGGCTCACCTCGTCAATGGAACGAAGCAGAGGGGTCTTTTTATCCAGAGCCGCCCCGGTGTAGGAGAAGAACAGGGTCGGGATGTACAGGCTCCCGTCCTTGACAAAGGCATAGGCAGTGGGGTCCCAGGCCGTATAGCCCCGGGCCTCAAAGGTGGCCCGCAGACCGCCGGAAGGGAAGGAGGAGGCATCCGGTTCACCCCGCACCAGCTCTTTTCCGGAAAACTCCATGATGACCCGGCCGTCACCGGCAGGAACAATAAAGCTGTCATGCTTTTCGGCGGTGACACCGGTCATGGGCTGGAACCAGTGGGTGTAATGGGTGGCGCCCTTTTCCATGGCCCACTGCTTCATGGCCTCTGCGATGGCGTTGGCCACCCAAAGCTCCAGGGGCTTTCCTTCTGCGATGCAGTTTTTCCAGGCGCAGAAGACCGTGGGCTCCAGGCGCATTTTCATGGCTGCTTCATTGAATACATCCCTGCCGAACATAGCGGGAAGACTGGTGATTTCCTGACTCATCCTTGGGAACACCTTACCTTTCGGGTGAAAAATCTTAAAAAAAGGAAACGACACCCAGGACGCCGGGAAACAGCGTCCCCCTATCCTGCGGTGTCGATCTGTGTACTGCATTTTAATACATAATACATAAAAGTCTATTCTACGACACCGCAAATTGCAAGGTGGAATATTAGATGAAATTCCCGGGGTGGTAAAAAGCTCTTTTGGTAAAAGCGTATAAGAATCACCCCGTGGATTTGGTAATGATTTCAAAAACATGAATTGCAATTCTGCGGAACATTTCGTATAATGGTATCGATGACTGGTACCCTGCCGAAATCAGGGAGAAAGGACTTGTACTATGGAACGTTACAGCAATCTGTGCGCAGAAGCAAGACAGACTGAGCTAAAGCAGGTGAGAGACCTGCTGGAGGACTGGAAAGCCCGCGGGCTGAAGCTGAACATGGCCAGAGGTAAGCCTGGTGCTGCCCAGTTGGATCTGGTCAGCGACATTTTGACCATTCTTCATGACCCCAAGCAGTGCATGGTCGATGGCATGGACGCAAGAAACTATGGTGAGCTCTCCGGCCTGCCCTGTGCCCGGAAGTATTGGGCAGACATGCTGGGCTGTCAGCCTGAGGAGACCTTTGTGGGCGGCAGCGCAAGCCTGACCCTCATGTATGACACCATTTCCAAGGCCTATACCCATGGCCTGCTCCACAGCCCCCAGCCCTGGTGCAAGCTGGAGCGGGTGAAATTCCTGTGCCCCTGCCCGGGCTATGACCGCCACTTCAAGATCACGGAGTCCTTTGGGGCGGAGCTGATCGCAATTCCCATGACCCCCACCGGCCCCGATATGGACATGGTGGAAGAGCTGGTCAAGGACCCCGCAGTGAAGGGCATCTGGTGTGTGCCCAAGTATTCCAACCCCGACGGCATTATTTATTCCGATGAGACCATCACCCGGATGGCATCTATGAAGACCGCCGCTCCCGACTTCACCGTTATGTGGGACAATGCCTATTGTGTCCACGAGTTTGACGGCCCCTTCCAGGACTTTCAGGATATCCTCACCATCGCAAGAGAGTGCGGCAATCCCGACCGGTTCTTTGAATATGCCTCCACTTCCAAAATCACCCTGCCCGGTGCGGGTATTTCCGTGATGGCCTCCTCTGTGGACAATATCCAGTACATGCAGAAGCTTCTGGGGGTGCAGCTTATTTCCTATGACAAGGTGAACCAGCTGCGCCATGTGCTGTTCCTCAAGGACCGTGCCCATACCCTGGAAGTCATGCAGCGCCACGCCGCTGTTCTGGGACCCAAGTTCAGGAAGGTTCTGGAGCTTCTGGATCGGGAGTTGGCTCCCAGAGGACTGGGTACCTGGCAGAAGCCCAAGGGCGGCTATTTTGTCTCTTATTTTGCCCCCGAGGGCACCGCAAAGCGGACTTTGGAGCTTGCCAAGGAGGCCGGCGTTGTGATGACCGCCGCCGGTGCTACTTATCCCTACGGCAAGGACCCCAGAGACAGCAATATCCGCATTGCCCCCAGCCTTCCCCCTGTGGAGGAACTGGAGCAGGCCATGGAAATCTTCTGCCTCTGTGTCCGCCAGGCAGCCCTGGAAAAGCTGCTTGCGCAGTAAGGGCAGGTTTTTCCCAAAAGACCCCTTTTCAGGGAGAAGGAGCGGCTGAGATTCGGGTCCTGTGCCTTTGAATTCAGTAAAATACCGTACCTTATTTCACTGCCGGATTTCCGGAAAATAATGGGTTTTCCGGTGGTTATCGAATCTAATCGTTGAAAATCGATTGCATTGCAGATAAATGCTTGCCTCTTGGGCTAAAATGTGATAAAATATGCCTGCGATTTTGTGCCGGAAGGAGAGTTCTCTTTCCGGCACAGAAAATAAGATGGAGCGGCCTGTGTCTGCTCCGATTGATTTGAGGTATTGGTATGAACTCACTTCCTTTTGGGGTTGTGATGCTGCTGGCCCTGCTGGTGTCAGCGGTGATTTCTTTTGCAACAACACCCTTAGTTAAAAAAATGGCGTATAAAATCGGCGCCATCGATGTGCCTAAGGACGGGCGGCGAATGCATAAGCAGCCCATTCCCCGGCTGGGCGGCCTCGCCATTGCACTGGCCTTTTTGCTGACCGTTCTGCTGTTTGCGGAGTTGGACCGGCAGATTCGAGGGATTCTCCTGGGTGCCGTGATCATTGTGGTTTTGGGCGTGGTGGACGACTGCCTTGCTCTGAAGGCCTCCTTTAAATTCGTGGTTCAGATCTTTGCGGCAGTGGTGGTGATCTATCACGGCTGCACCATCCGATATCTGTCTAACCCTCTGGTTTGCAGCGCTACCCAGTATCTGGATCTCAAAAACTGGTCCGTTCCCATCACCATTATCTGGATCCTTGCCATTACCAATGCGGTGAATTTCATCGACGGTCTGGACGGTTTGGCGGTGGGCGTGTCCGCTATCTCCGCGGCCACTTTGCTGGTGATCGCCCTGCTGGTGGGAGAGGCCGGGATTGCGGTGATCCTGACGGCCCTTCTGGGTGCCTGCCTGGGCTTTTTGCCCTATAACTTCAACCCTGCAAAGATTTTTATGGGAGATACCGGCTCCACCTTTCTGGGATTTATTTTGGCCTGCCTTTCGATTCAGGGAATGTTCAAGCTCTATGCGGTCATCTCCTTTGCGGTGCCCTTCCTGATTCTGGGGGTTCCCATTTTTGATATCTGTTTTGCCGTAATCCGTCGTCTGGCACGGCACCAAAGCCCCATGCAGGCAGACCGGGGGCACATTCACCACAGGCTGATCGACATGGGCTTCTCGCAGAAGCAGGCGGTGGCCATCACCTATATGCTCACTGCCATGCTGGGCCTTTCTGCCGTGGTGCTGACCTCCTCGGGAGAGGGCAAGGCCCTGATCCTCATTGGCAGCATCTTCGTGGTGGGTGCCATTGGCCTGGGTGTGATTTTCAGCAAGAATCAGACAGTGCCGGAAGAATCGGAAGAAGAAAATGACGAGGAGCAATCATAAATGGATAGAAAAATACGGGTAATGTCCGTGTTTGGTACACGGCCCGAAGCAATTAAAATGGCCCCCCTGGTGCAGACCCTGGCCCGGCGGCCCGAATTTGAAAGCCTGTGCTGCCTCACCGGCCAGCACCGCCAGATGCTGGACTCCGTGATGGAGATTTTCCAGCTGGAAGCCCAGTATGACCTGAATATTATGGAGCAGCGGCAGACCCTTTCCACCATCACCACAAAAACCCTGCTGGGGATGGAGCGGGTTCTGGAGGAGGCAAAGCCCGACCTGATTCTGGTCCACGGGGACACCTCCACCACCTTTGCCGGTGCCCTTGCGGCCTTCTACCACAAGGTTCCTGTGGGCCATGTAGAGGCAGGCCTTCGGACCTATGATAAGTACTCCCCTTATCCCGAGGAAATGAACCGCACGCTGGTGGGAGACATTGCCCACCTGCATTTTGCTCCCACCAGGGCCAACGCGGAAAATCTGCGGAAGGAGGCCATCAGAGGCGAAATTTTTGTCACCGGAAACACGGTCATTGATGCCATGAAGACCACCGTCCAGCCCGGATTCCGCTTTGAAGAGGACATTCTCAATCATCTGGACTATGTGGGCCGGAAGGTCATTACCCTGACCTGTCACCGTCGGGAAAACTATGGCCAGCCCATGGAGGATATCATGTCCGCCGTGGCGGAGATCGTGCGGGAGAATCCTGAGGTAGAGGTGGTCTATCCGGTGCACCTGAGCCCGGTGGTGCAGGAGTGCGCCAAGCGGATTTTGGGCGGGTTGGACCGTGTCCACCTGATTGCGCCTCTGGACGTGGCGCAAATGCACAATCTGATGGCCCGATCCTACCTGATTTTGACGGACTCCGGCGGCCTGCAAGAGGAGGCACCCGCCATGGCAAAGCCTGTGCTGGTGCTGCGCCGGGAGACCGAGCGCCCGGAGGCCATTGAGGCCGGCACCGTGAAGCTGGCAGGGGTGGAGAAGGATCGGATCATTTCCATGACACGGGAGCTGCTCCGGGACCCCACGGCTTACAACGCCATGGCAAAGGCCGTCAATCCCTACGGAGACGGCAATGCCTGCCAGAGGATTGCGGATGCCATTGCCTGGCACTTTGGCCTTCTGAAGGACCGTCCCCAGGATTTTGAAGCAAACTGATTGTGTCGATGCTGTCTTACCTACCCGGAAGACAGCATCTTTTTTTCTTATGGCCCCTGCCTGTGGATTCTGCTGATCTTCCGGGTTCTAGGATGGATAGCGGGGACATACCCTGTAGTAACCCAGGGCAGGAGCGTCCTCCTGCCGAAACTGAAGGAGGCAGGATGGCGATGGAAAAAACACTGTATGAAAAAATCGCTGCCAGAACCGGCGGCGATATTTATGTAGGCGTGGTAGGCCCTGTCCGAACAGGCAAATCTACCCTCATCAAGCGCATTATGGAGGAGCTGGTCATTCCCAATATGGAAGACCCCTACCGAAAGGAGCGGGCCAGAGACGAGCTGCCCCAGAGCGGCTCCGGGAAAACCATTATGACCTCAGAGCCCAAATTTGTCCCGGAGGAGGCGGTGGAGATCTGCCCCGAAGGGAATGTGAAGCTTCGGGTCCGCATGATCGATTCCGTGGGATATCTGGTGGACGGGGCCGTGGGGGCCATGGAAAACGGCACCCCCAGAATGGTGACCACTCCCTGGTATGACCACGAGATTCCCATGACCCAGGCCGCGGAGCTGGGCACCAAAAAGGTCATGGAGGAGCACTGCTCCATCGGCCTTGTGGTCACCACCGACGGCACCATTACGGACATTCCCCGTTCCGAGTACGAGAAAGCCGAAGCCCGGGCCATTGGGGACATGAAAGCCACGGGAAAGCCCTTCCTGGTGGTGGTGAACAGCACGGCCCCCCAGGAGCCGGCGGCCCAGTCCCTGCGGCAGACCCTGGAAGAGAGCTGGGGCGTCCCCGTGGCGGCGGCAGACTGCCAGACCCTGACGGCCCGGGAGCTTCTGGAAATCCTGCAGGATCTTCTGTACGCGTTTCCCATGGGAGAGCTGCGGGTTCATCTTCCCCGATGGATGGACGCATTGGAGCAGGATCATCCCATTAAGTCCGGGGTGTATGCAGGCCTGCTGGCCCGTGCCAAGGAAATCGGCTCCATGGGTCAGGCCAGAGAGATCCTTGGGACCCTGCAGGAATTGGAGCCGGTTTCCGAGGTGATGATCCCGGAAATGGACCTGGGAAACGGTATTGTAAGCTGCGAGATTCGATTCCCGGAGAGCCTTTATTATGAAATTCTCAGCCAGAGAACCGGCCTGGAGATCACGGAAGAAGGGGAACTTTTGGAGATCCTGACGGAGCTTTCCGCCATGAAGGCATCCTATGAAAAGATTGCCTCGGCACTGGAGGCGGCAGAGGCCACGGGCTATGGCGTGGTCATGCCCACCAAGGAGGATATGAAGCTGGAGGCCCCGGAAATGGTTCGCAAGGGGAGCGCCTTTGGGGTAAAGCTAAAGGCCGGGGCCCCCTCCATCCATATGATCCGTGTGGATCTGGACGCAGAGATCAGCCCCATGGTGGGGGACGAAGGGCAGTCACAGGATTTGGTAAACAGCCTGAAAGCGCAGTATGAGACCGACCGGGAACAGCTTTGGGACAGCAATATTTTCGGAAAATCTGTCTTTGAAATGGTAAATGACGGCCTGACAGGGAAGCTTCGCCGTTTGCCGGAGGACATCCGGGGAAAATTCCGTGGCTCTCTGACCCGTACCGTCAACGAAGGGGCATCGGGTATGATCTGCATTTTGTTCTAAAGAGGGACACAACAGCCCCCCGATGTGCGTGCACATCGGGGGGTGCTTTGTGGTTTGGAGAATCAAATTCGGAACAGGGGCCTATGTACCATCATTCACCGAAGCGTGCTTTCACATACTCCCAAATGATATCGGCGGTCTTTTCAATGCCGATGGTGCTGCTGATGCACAGATCATAGTTACGCAAATCGCCCCAGGGGTATTCACTGAAGGAATTGTAGTATGCGGCACGGGACTTGTCCTTTTTGTTCAGCTCCTTCTCCGGATTGTTCATCACTTCCTTATAGTCCTCCGTGGCTCTGCGGATGCGCTCTTCCAGAGGGGCTTGGATGAAGACCCGGACAAGCTGAGGATGTTTGCGAAGGACGCAGTCAGCGGCCCGGCCTACAATGACACAGGGCCCCTTCTGTGCCAGCTCCCAGATGACGGAGAACTGGGCGTTGCGCGCCTGCTCATACACGGAAGGAACCGTAGCCGCAGCATAGACACTGTACAGAAAGCTGGAGGTTTGCTTTTCCTCTACCTCTTCGACAAAATCGGTAGCGAAGCCGGTTTTCTTAGCGGTAAGGGAAATCAGTTCTTTGTCATAGTAGGCGATGCCTACTTTTTTTGCAAGATACTCGCCGATCAGGCGGCCGCCGGAACCGTGCTGTCTGGCAATGGTAATCACAACATTCTGCATAACGATACCTCCCGAATTATTTATTTAATTTGCTAACTTAATTATACCACGCTTTCCCGCAAATGAAAAGGGGATTTAGAAAAAATTTTTTTAATTTCGGGAAGAACATCCGTATTTTTCTGAAAGCGTGTCTGAAATTAGGAAGAAACCAGCTGTTCTTTATGGGAAAAAGGTGGTATAATCAGAAAACCGCCGCAAAATAGAACGCAGAGGATGGATAAAATGAAACATTATGAGCATATCAGTAAGATGGAGACCATTATGAACGACCACAGTCGGATGCTGGCCCAGCTCAATGATCTTTTGGATCGTCTGGAAGCGCATCAGCAGGAGCGTCAGGAGTTGATCGCTTATTACTACAGTGACCAGCGCAGACAGGACTTGGAGGATGACAACCAGGATCTGATCCCCAAGACCATGCACCGGGGAGTCCTTTCTGAGGACGAAATTTATAATCTAATGAGCGAAGATTACGAAACAGGCATACGTATGATAGAGCTTGCCTTGAAATTTATCAGGAATGACTAAATACACCGGTATCAGGGACAGCAATCTGACGAAAGCAATCTGGATTTCGTGATTCGATTTGTAATAAGAATGCATTGCATGATGAATTTTTTATCGATATAATATTACCGAAAACAGATAAAGGAAGTGTGTACGATGAAGATTGCTTTTTTTGATGCGAAGCCCTATGATATTCCCGGCTTTGACAGCTATTCAGCGGGTACGGATATTGAAATCAAGTACTTTGAGACAAAGCTGAATGAAGATACGGTTTCTTTGGCCTCTGGATTTGACGGCGTCTGCGTGTTTGTCAACGACACCGTAAACGAGGCAGTGGTCAATCAGTTATATGAAATGGGTGTCAAGGTCATTGCCCTGCGCTGTGCGGGCTTTAACAATGTGGACACCCGTGCATGCTTTGGCAAAATTCATGTGTTCCGTGTGCCGGCATACTCCCCCTATGCGGTTGCGGAGCACGCCATGGCACTTTTGCTCACGGTGAACCGCAAGACCCATAAGGCCTACAGCCGTACCCGTGAGTTTAACTTCAGCCTGTCCGGTCTGTCCGGCTTCGACCTCCACGGAAAGACCGTGGGCGTGGTGGGCACAGGCAAAATCGGCAGAATCTTCGCCGATATCTGCCGGGGATTCGGCATGAAGATCCTGGCATATGACAAATTCCCCAACCCCAACGCGGGACTGGACTATGTGGAGCTGAGCGAGCTGTTCGCCAAGTCCGACATTATCTCCATGCACTGCCCCCTGACCGATGAAACCCATCACATCATTGATGATGCAGCCATTGAGGCTATGAAGCCCGGTGTGGTTCTGCTGAACACCTCCAGAGGCGCTCTGGTGGATACGGAGGCGCTGATTCAGGGCATCAAATCCGGCAAGATCCGGGCAGCCTGTCTGGATGTATATGAGGAAGAGGGGGACCTGTTCTATGAGGACTACTCCGGCGATGTGGTGCAGGACGACAAGCTGGTTCGCCTGATTTCCATGCCCAATGTGATCGTCACCTCCCATCAGGCATTCCTGACGGAGGAGGCCCTCAATAACATTGCCGAAACCACCATGGACAATCTGGTAAAGTTCTTTGAGGGTGTCCCCAACCCCGACCGGGAAGTTTGCTATCATTGCAGCCGAAAAAACGACTGCCAGAAGGAACGTCACAAGAAGTGCTTCTAAACATAGAAAACAGGCGGTACCTGGTCTTTGAAGCCGGATACCGCCTGCTGTTTGTACGGCCATACGGGGACAGACTCAAATCTCCTCCACCAGACGCCGGATCAAGGCCTCATCGGCCTGATGATAGACCTGACCGTTCCATTTGATGTTGGGGCCTTTTCCGCACATGCGCATACATCCCGTGAATTTCACGGTGAAGTCCTTTGGGGCTGCGCCATAGGTGCGCTCTACAAAGGCAGCCAGCGCCTTTCGCTTGCTGCAATTTGGGCCGGCGCAAAGCTCCAGACAGTGGCTGTTTTCCAGCCGCAGCCGGGGAAACCGGCGAATCACGGCGCTGAGATAGTTTTCTTTCACTCCATAGGCCGACGCAATCCGGGACAGGGTCCACTGGGGAATGGAGCCGCCCAACTCAGTCTGAATCTCCTGCAAAAGACCGACAAGGGCAATCTGATCCCCGGGAGCCCCCTGACTTTTATAGTGGGCCAGAGCCTCTTCCAAATTCCATGCCATAAACATGCCCTCCGATTTTGAATATTCCTTTACTGCTACTATAGCAGAGCCGGGCCGTGGATGCAAGGGATTTCTGAGGGGCTTGCCTTCCGACTTTTTCTATTATGGATTCAAAGCATTGTTGTAATTCCACGTTTTCTGTGGTAAAATCCGGAAAAGAACAAGGAAACAGTCCGATGGAAAGGGAGCAGAAGAACATGGAAACGAAGGTATTTCAGATTTCCTCTTTGGAAAAGGTCCGTTCTTTTGAGGATGTTAAAAATGAGGTCACCAAGGTCAGGCTCTTGGGGGGAGAACGGTTTTCCTACCAGCTGATTGTGCAGTCACAGCAGACGGCCTGCTGTGAGGTGCATCTTCGGTGGCCCTTTGAATCGGAGATCTATCTTCAGCGGGATGTGGTCATGGATTTTCCCCAAAACCCCTGGGTGCATGACGAGGATTATCTGGCGAAAGAACCGGGACTCATGCCGGATCTGCTGGTGCCCATGGAGCAGCAGGGAAACCGCCAGCTCCTGCGGCCGGGCCTGAACCGCTTCTGGGTGGAGCTTCGGGTGCCGGAGGGGACACAGCCGGGAGATTACCGGGCAGAAGTTACCTTTGCCCAGGGGACGGACCTGCTGGCCCAGTCCTATTTGCAGGTTCAGATATTGCCCCAGTCACTGCCGGAAAATCAGCTGCTGTTTACCCAGTGGTTTCATGTGGACTGTATCGCCACGGTCTGCCAGGTGGAAATCTATTCCGAAGCGCATTGGCGGTGGATTCGGCGATATATGGAATTGGCAGCGGATCTGGGCATCAATACCATTTTGACGCCGGTGATTACCCCGCCTTTGGATACGGCGGTGGGAACCTGCCGCCCCAACACCCAGTTGGTGAAGATCCACAGGCAGGGAACAGAGTATGTGTTTGACTTTGGCCTGCTTCGCCGCTGGATTGGATTGTGCCGGGAGTGCGGCATCACCCACTTAGAGATCAGCCACCTGTTTTCCCAGTGGGGAGCGGAATACAGCCCCAATATCTATGACGATGAGGGCCGGATTTTCGGATGGGAAACCCAGGCGGATGACCCGGAATACCTCCGATTTTTGCAGGTGTTTCTGCCCCGGCTGGTGGAGGTTCTGCGGCAGGAGGGGATGGAGGAGCGCACCTTCTTCCATATTTCCGACGAGCCGGGAGAGTCCCAGCTGGAGGCCTATGCCAGAGCAAAGGCACTGGTGCAGCCCCTTTTGGGAAAATGCCGGATCATGGATGCACTGTCCCATTATGACTTCTATGCCAACGGTCTGGTGGAGACGCCGGTCTGCGCCACGGATGCCATAGAGCCCTTTCTGCAAAACGGGGCAAAGAACCTCTGGGCCTACTATTGCTGTGCCCAGGGGGAGAAGGTGGGCAATCGATTTTTGAGTATGCCGTCCTATCGCAACCGGATTCTGGGCTTGCAGCTGTATAAATTCCAAATTCAGGGATTTTTGCATTGGGGCTTTAACTACTATTACAGCCAGCTTTCCCGGTATCCCATTGACCCTGCCATTACCACCTCCGCAGATGGGGCCTTTCCGTCGGGAGATCCGTTTTCTGTCTACCCCGGATTGGAGGCCCCACGGCCCTCCATGCGTGCCAAGGTGTTTTATGAGGCCATGCAGGACATTCGTTTGTGCCGACTGCTGGAACAGCGCATAGGCCGAACGCAGGTGACAGCGCTGATCGATGAGGCGGCAGGAATGGAGCTGACCTTCTCCCAATATCCCAGAGACAGCAGCTTTGTCCCCGGACTCATTGCGAACATGAAGGAAATGCTTCAGAATCTCACATAACAAAACAAACCAGGCTGACCTGCATGATACAGGCCAGCCTGGTTCGCTGTGGGGTGGATGAATGGGGGCGGATCTGAGATCCGGCCCCCAAAACAGGAGCATGGTAATTCTTAGAAATCAACCTCAGTGTCGTAGTAGCAGCACTTCAGGAGCTTTTCCATCTCCTCCTGGCTGGGCTGACGGGGGTTGGAGCCGGTGCAGGCATCGGCGATGGCGTTCTTTGCGATCTCGGGCAGACGCTCCAGGAACACCTTCTCAGATACGAAGCCCTGCTCCGTGGGATAGCTGTCAGCACCATAGTGCTGGATGCACTGGGGGATGTTCAGCTCATCGTTCATCTTGCGCAGGTGCGCAATCAGGAGGCTGATCTTTTCCTGAACGCTCTCGCCGCCCAGGCCCATGTAGTCCGCAATCTCGGCGTAGCGGGCAGCAGCGGTCTCGTTCTTGGCGTTGTAGGCGATGACCTTGGGCAGGTACATGGCATTGGCAGCGCCGTGGATGATGTGGGCACCCTGATCCTCAAAGACGGCACCGGTCTTGTGGGCCATGGAATGGACAATACCCAGCAGTGCGTTGGAGAATGCCATGCCGGCCAGGCACTGGGCATTGTGCATGCTGTCGCGCTTCTCCATGTCGCCGTTGTAGGAGGGAATCAGATCCTTCTGGATCATCTTGATAGCGAAAATAGCCAGAGGATCGGTATAGTCGCAGTTGGCAGTGGACACATAGGCCTCAATGGCGTGGGTCATGGCGTCCATGCCGGTGTGAGCCACCAGCTTCTTGGGCATGGTCTCTGCCAGATCGGGGTCCACGATGGCCACATCGGGAGTGATCTCAAAGTCAGCCAGGGGATACTTGATGCCCTTCTTATAGTCGGTGATGACGGAGAAGGCAGTGACCTCGGTGGCAGTGCCGGAGGTGGAGGGGATGGCGCAGAAGTGCGCCTTCTTGCGCAACTTGGGCAGGCCGAAGACCTTGATCATGTCCTCAAAGGTGATCTCGGGGTATTCGTACTTGATCCACATGGCCTTGGCAGCATCGATGGGGGAGCCGCCGCCCATTGCAACGATCCAGTCGGGCTGGAACTTCAGCATTTCCTCGGCACCGCGCATAACGGTATCCACGGAAGGATCGGGCTCGATTCCGTCAAAAATCTGCACTTCCATGCCGGCTTCTTTCAAATACGCAACGGCTCTGTCCAGAAAGCCGAACTTTCTCATCGAGCTGCCGCCCACACAAACCATGGCACGCTTGCCTTCAAATGTTTTCAGGGTCTCCAAAGTTCCTTTCCCGTGGTACAGGTCTCTGGGTAAAGTAAACCTAGCCATAATGACATCCTCCATTATTCAAATTGGATTTTGGTATGGATAATCGCATTGGGCGATTATTTCCTGTCAAATGAAACGGCCTGTGGTGTGGTACACCGAAAAAAAGGCAGCAGCCATGATGACTGCTGCGAACGATTTTACACAACACAAGAAAGCAGGGCATGACTCTGCTTCAATCACACTTGCAGTTCTTCTGGCTTGTGTCTCAGACGAAATTCTGCTCTGCCTTCTCGGGGTTCCCCAATGACCAGCTTCCGCTGACGAACAGACTTCTCGACACTCACAGCACCGTTTCCGTGCGGGGACTTTGACCCCATTCTCTTTTGAGACTGCACAGCCGACCTGCGCACCATGCAATCACAAGTGCTTTTATTCGATTCATTTATATCGATTATAATTCTCCTGTCGAAAAAAGTCAAGTCTTGATTTGTAAAAATTTTGTATCCTATTAAAAACAGGCTGCCTGCCCCATGGAACGGGCAAGACAGCCTGAATATTACAGAAAGATCACTGGATTTTTTGCAGAAGCCCCGCCCGCTTCAGCGCAGGGCGAAGGGCCAGATAAAAGACAGAGGCGCAGATCACAGCGATAACGGCGTTGACAAAGGTAGTGACAGCACCCATCTTTGCCCAGATTTTGGCGGCCTCCTGAGGAACCCCAAGGACATAGGTTTTATAGAAGTAGCCCACCACGGGGTCCGCAACCACATTGAAGGCCATACCTGCCACGCAGGAAACCACAGTGCCGATGGTGAGGCGCTTGTAGTTGGATTCCTTGTCCAGATGGAAACAGCGGTTGGCTACCAGACCCACAATCAGGCCGATGCACAGCTTCAGCACAAAGGTCTTGGGGGCGCTGGTGACATAAGCGGTGGTGAGGTCGGCAATGGTCATACCCACGGCACCGGCCATACCGCCCCAGAAACCGCCAATAAGCAGGGCGGCCAGAACGCAGAACACATTGCCCAGATGGAAGGCGGTTTTTTCGGCTCCCACGGGAATGTCAATCTTGAAGAAGGTAAAGCCGATGTAGCAAAGAGCGGCAAAGAGGGAGGCCATGGCCAGGGTGTGGACATTGGTTTTCTTCTTCTCCAGGCTGCCGGACTTCATGCGCACCAGACCGGCGACAATCAGAATCACGCCCGCAACGGTGCCGATGAGGCTCAGGGAATAGGCCATTTTTTGGGAGTCGGCTGCGTTTTCTGCCTGTGCGGCCGGGGCGGTGGAAATAGAGCCGAAGAGCCCAAGGGCCAGAATGAGAATGCCCAGGACTGCAAGGATGATTGCATTAGTGCGCTGGTTGGGTGCGGATTTCATGTGAATCCCTCCTATGTTTTATAGCTCCATTATATACCGAACTGGCCATAAAAATAGTACCAAATAGCTTCTGAATCATAAGGCCAGATTCCGCACATAAAAGGGAACACCCCGGAGATTCTGAAAGCAGCGGTAAATTCCAGTTGCAAAATTTCCCGGGAACAGATACAATAGAAGGGTTGATCGAAAGAGAGGAATTATCTATGACTGAGTTGCTGCAAAGGATTCTCCCCACGGTCCAGAAGCCTGCCCGATATACGGGAGGCGAATACAATCAGGTGGTCAAGCCCCTGAGCGAAGTGGACACACGGGTGGCCTTTTGTTTTCCCGATACCTACGAATTGGGCATGTCCAATCTGGGGATGCGGATTTTATATGGTGTAATGAATGAAATGCCCGGCGTCTGGTGCGAGCGGGTGTTTGCCCCCTGGGGGGATATGGAGGAGGCCATGAAGACCCATGACCTGCCTCTGTGGGCCTTGGAAAGTCAGGAGCCCATCAAGAAGTTTGATATGATCGCCTTTACCATCGGCTATGAAATGAGCTATTCCAATGTGGTCAATATGCTGCGTCTGGCCCAGATCCCCATTCACTGCCAGGAGCGGCAGGGGCTGGAAAACATGGTCTTTGCAGGGGGCGTGTGTGCCTTTAACCCGGAGCCACTGGTGGACTTCGTGGACTTTTTCTCCCTGGGTGAGGGAGAGGAAAGCACCGTTGAGATCGTAAGCCTCTATCAGAGGGCAAAAAAGGAAGGCTGGAGCAAGGAGGCGTTTCTGGAAAATGTGGCTAAGATTCCGGGGGTCTATGTCCCTTCCTTCTACAGCCACAGCTATCACAGTGACGGCACCCTGGGTGCCATTACCCCCAGAGAAGGGGTTTCTCCCGTGGTGACCAAGCGGATTGTTGAGGACCTGGATCATGCCTATTTCCCGGTAAAAACCATTGTCCCCACCACGGAAATTGTCCACGACAGAACCAATCTGGAGCTGTTCCGTGGCTGCATCCGTGGCTGCCGGTTCTGTCAGGCCGGTTTTTCCTGCCGCCCCGTGCGAAAGAAAAGCCCGGAGGTCCTCTATCGGCAGTCCGTTGCGGGACTTGAGGATTCCGGCAACCACGAGCTGACCCTGGCCAGCCTCTCCACCTCCGATTATAAGGGCCTCAAAGAGCTGACAGACCGGCTGATTCCCTATTGTCTGGGGGAGAAGGTGAATCTGTCCGTGCCGTCTCTTCGCGCGGACAACTTCTCTCAGGAGCTGATGCACAAGCTGCAAACCATCAAAAAGAGCGGCCTCACCTTTGCGCCGGAGGCCGGTACCCAGCGGCTGAGGGATGTCATCAATAAAAATCTGACAGAAGAGGAAATCCTGGACACCTGCGCCCGGGCATTTTCCGGCGGATGGAGCAATGTAAAGCTGTATTTTATGCTGGGCCTGCCCACGGAAACCGACGAGGATGTTCTGGGCATTGCGGAGCTGGTGTATAAAGTGGTAAAAACCTGGCACGCCCACGCCACCAACAAAAAGCGGGGCCTCCGGGTCCATGTGGCCACGGCCTTCTTTGTGCCCAAGCCCCACACCCCCTTCCAGTGGGAAAAGCAGATCACCCCGGAGGAGTATCTGCGCCGGACCCGCCTGCTGAAGGATGCCATGCGCAATAAATCCGTGGAATACAACTGGCATGCTCCGGATCTTTCCAGACTGGAAGCCGCACTGGCCAGAGGTGACCGCCGTCTGGGCAAGGTCATCCAGTGGGCCGTGGAGCACGGGGCCCATCTGGACGGCTGGGACGAGTATTTTCAGTACGACACCTGGATCAAAGCCTTTGAAGCCTGCGGCATAGATCCCGACTTCTACACCACCCGGGGATATGAGGAAGATGAAGTCCTGCCCTGGGATACCATTTCCGTGGGGGTCAACCGCTCCTTCCTCCTGCGAGAACGCCACCGTGCCTTGGAAGGAAAGGTGACCAAAGACTGCCGCCAGGGATGCAGCGGATGCGGTGCGGACAAGCTTTTGCAGGAGGTGAAGTGCGATGCCTAGACTTCTGTTTGAAAAGACGGGAAATGCGGTCTGGATCTCTCACCTGGATCTGATGCGGGTGTTTCAGCGTGCCTTCCGCCGGGCCGGAATCCATATCTGGCACAGTCAGGGCTTTTCCCCCAGAGCCCATGTGTCCATTGCCCTGCCCTTGTCCGTTGGCACGGAGAGTGTCTGTGAAATTCTGGAATTTGAACTGGCAGATGGCTTTTCCATGGAACCGGAGGAGATCCTGCGGCGTGTGAACGAGACGCTTCCCGCAGGGGTCCGGGTCACTGCCATCTGGGAAAACGGGCGGAAGCTGAAAGAGCTGACCCATCTGGATGCGGATTTGACTCTGGAATACGACAGAGGTGTCCCCCAGGGGGCAGGAGAAGAGATCACCGCCTTCTTCACCGGGGGCCAGCCCATTCCAGTTCCCAAGAAATCCAAATCCGGCAAGATGACCGATCTGGATATCGCCCCCATGGTGCTGAAATGCGCCGCAGAGCAGACGGATCCCCAGACGCTGGTTCTCCATGTCCGGGTCTGCGCCCAAAACCCCTCTCTCAACCCCATGCTCCTTGGGGAAGCACTGCGGCTCCATGCCCCCCATCTGGCCCCGGACTTCTGCAAAGCCCGCCGCCTGGATGTGCTGGACCAGGAGGGAAACTCCTTCCGATAAAATCTTTGAATATAATTGTATCAAATATGGCACAGTCCCGTCTTGGGACTGTGCCATATTTTGGTGGATCAACAGTTGGATTTCCCCTATTATGCGCAACATAGAAAAGCAGGAATTGAGAGAAAACCACCGAAAGGAGATGATTTAAGAATTGAGTGGCTTACGCCTCCGATTTGTCTTTTTTCATAGAGAATATGTTCCTGATTCCATAGCCCATGCAGCCGCCGATACAATTCAGAATGAAATCGTCAATGTCACAGCTTCCCCGCAGGGTAAAAAGCTGCAAAACCTCAATCAGCAGAATGATGAGACGGAGCCACAGGAAAAACCGCTTGAAGGAGCGCTGCCTGTGAAACAGTGCAGGGAGAAAAAAGCCAAGGGGAACAAACAGGAGCACATTTCCAAGGAGATTGACATAGGCATGGCGAATCAAATAGGGATTGTTTCGTCTGTTCAAAATGTACAGATAGTTTCGGATGGTGAACAGGGGAATCACATTGAGATTATAACGCAGTGTTTCCCAATAGGTTCCAAACAGGTCATTGGTGGGACGACTGAATAAGAGCCAGAATGTTACCATGGAGTAAAGAGCAAATGCGCCTTGCATCAGCCTGGATTTTTTGGATTTCATCGGCGTGGCGGCCTCCTTCTATATCCTGCGGCTCGCAGAGGATGGGATTCCTTCTATAGCCGTATGACAGGACAGGGAGGAATATGCCTAGTTACTCTCCTTGGAACCGGCCCTTGTAGCCCAGACCTCAAGGGCCAGAAGAGCGGAAATCAGAGCGCCTATGGCACCATAGAACTGAACGCCCAGCAGCAGGGGCAGAAGGGAGGCAATCAGGGCCAGAATGGAAAGGGGAAAAAGCACCTTGGAGCTGCGCCGGCGAATCATGGCCCACAGGGCAGCTGCCAGAAGCGCGCAGGATAATACAGCGGTAATCAAAGGGCCGAAATTCCCATACCCAAAGGGAGTCAGACTGAAATAGGAACAGGTCCTTCGGACCCGTTCGGATGCGGACGGGGCAAACAGCAAAACAGCACTCCAGGGAAGCAGCTCAAGGACAATGGCCAAAGCCGGAAGCAATACGCAGACAAGCCTTTTTTTCATCATCAGGACCTTCTTTCAAAGAGCGATATTTCTGCGGACTCTGTGCTTAAAGAGCAGAGAAACAGCACGGTGTTCCACTAAACTCATTATACTATGGAATGGAAAAAAATCAACAGAAATCCGGAAAGAAGAAAACATGGGAAAACGGTGCGCCGAGACAAAGCTTCGGCACACCGTTTCATATCCAATCACGATTAAAAATTCTGACCCATGTTATGGTTGATGTGGTTGTTGATCTGTTCGGTAAATTCCACAGCCGCATTATAGCCCATCTTTTTCTGACGGTTATTCATGGCGGCAGCCTCCAAAATCACGGCCAGATTTCGGCCCGGGGTGATGGGAATGGTGATCTGGGGGACCTTTACTCCCAGAATATCCACCCGCTGATCTTCCAGACCCAGACGGTCATAGACCTGATGGTTGCTCCAATGGACAATGTTGATTACCAGATCGATCACATTTTCTCCCTTGACAGCGCCCATACCGAAGAGCTTTGCCACATTGATGACGCCGATGCCCCGAAGCTCGATATAATTTCGCAGCAGCCCCGGTGCGGTGCCCATCAATGTGTTGGAATCCAGCTTTTTGATTTCCACGGCGTCATCCGCAATCAGCCGGTGCCCCCGCTTGATCAGCTCCACGGCGGCCTCACTCTTACCAATGCCGCTTTCGCCCACCAGAAGAAGCCCCTCGCCATAGACATCCACCAGAACCCCGTGGCGGGTGATCTTGGGAGCCAGGGCGGTTTTGAGGCGGGAAATCAGGCTGGAAACAATATAGGAGGTTGTCTCCATACAGCGCAAAATGGTAATGTCGTGCTTTCTGGCCATTTCCAGACAGGCAGAGCCGGGCTCCATATCCCGGGCAATGATGAGAGCGGGGATTTTGTAAGAGAACAGACGATCAAAAATAACACGCTGCTGCTCATAGGGCAGCTTGTGCAGATAGCTGATTTCCACATTGCCAAGGATCTGCAAACGCATGGGCTCAAAGTGGTCAAAATAACCTGCAAGCTGCAAGCCGGGACGGGAAACGTCCTCCACCGTAACCCGGATCTGGTGATAATCACTGGATTCATAGGCAACCGTAAGCTTGAATTCCTGCACCAACTGCGTAAGGGGCACACCGCATACATCAGTCATGTCCTTCACCTCACTGTATCTTTTATGATTTTTATGAATTCATTATACTGGGTTTGCCTCAGGATATCAATGATAAAAGAATAAAAAATTTTTTTCATTTACCTCTTGCAATTTCAACAATCTTCTGGTATTATATTAGCTGTGTCCGTTCGGACTTTTTCCAACGATTTCCCTATGGATTGGAGGTGCAGCTAATGGCTAAGTGCGATGTTTGCGGCAAGTGCGTTTCCTTTGGCATTAAGGTCTCCCACTCCCACAGACGTTCCAACAGAATGTGGAAGCCCAATGTCAAGCGCGTTAAGGCGATTGTCGACGGTACTCCGCGCCATGTTTACGTCTGTACAAGATGTCTCCGTTCCAACAAGATTGAGCGTGCCATCTGATATTGACAGCGCAGTAAATTACGGTATCACAGAATGTGATACCGTTTTTTATTTATATGAGTTCTATTCAGAAATGTATTAGTGCAAGAATCCTCCCGCACCGGAAGGAAGCAGGAGGAGCAAAGACCGGAGGTGAAGAAATGGAGCAGTTCAGGCAGCATCCGGATGTGCTGGAAAGACCCGGGCAAAGGGGACATCCAAAGCGGCCGCGGGGCCGTCTTACAATCTTTTTCGGCTATGCCCCGGGGGCGGGCAAAACCGCTACCATGCTAAAGGCTGCCCACACCGCCCAAAGCCGGGGAATCGATGTGGTGGTAGGCAATGTGTGGCCGCAGGACTTTCCGGAAACAGCCGCTCTTTTGGAGGGGTTGGAGGTTTTGCCCGGGCTGGAGACCGGGCAGAATCAGGGGCATATGGAGGAATTTGACCTGGACGGGGCATTAAAAAGAACCCCGGGGCTGATTGTGATTGACGATCTGGCCCATACCAATGTCAAGGGCTGCCGCCATATGAGACGGTATCAGGATGTTTTGGAGCTGCTGAATGCAGGCATCGACGTATATACAACGGTCAGCGTCCAGAACATTGAGAGCCTCAGCGATACGGTGGCCTCAATCACAGGCCGGATGGTGCCGGAGCGCATCCCGGACTCGGTTCTGGACGAGGCGGATCGAGTGGAGCTGGTGGATGTGGAACCTGAGGCGTTACTCAAGGAGTCCCAGCCGGAACATAAGCAAACATTCCCCGTGGAAACTCTGAACGCTCTGCGGGAGCTGGCCCTGCACCGCTGCGCAGACCGTGCCAACCATGGGCGGGAGCCCGGGGGCGGAAAGAGCGGCGGGTGCTATACCGATGAACATATTCTGGTCTGCCTGTCCTCCTCTCCTTCCAACGCAAAGATCATCCGCACCGCCGCCAGAATGGCCAAAGCCTTTCGTGGAACCTTTACGGCGCTGTTCGTGGAAACTACGGACTTCTCCGCTATGGCCCGGGAGGATAAACAGCGGCTGCGGGATAATATGCGGCTGGCCCAGCAGATGGGGGCCAATATTGAGACGGTATATGGGGATGATATCCCCCACCAGATCTCGGAGTTTACCAGACTGTCCGGTATCACCAAGATCGTGATTGGACGAAGCGCCGTGACCAGAAGGCATACCTTCAGCAAGCCCACCCTGACGGAGCAGCTGATCGCCAATGTGCCCAATCTGGATGTGCATATTATCCCGGATCAGGTGACGGATACCCAGTGGTATTCTCCCAAACGGAAGAGGAGGGGTGCCGTCGTTTCCGTAATGGATGTATTGAAATGCGCTTTGATTTTGCTCATAGCCAGCTGCATCGGTGAGGTGTTCCAACAGCTGGAATTTGCGGAAGCCAATATCATCACGATCTATGTACTGGGCGTTCTGACCATTTCCATTGTCACCACCCAGCGGATCTACAGCCTTGTGGCATCGGTTTTGAGCGCCTTGTTGTTTAATTTCTTCTTTACAGAGCCGAAATTTTCCCTGGTTGCCTATGAACAGGGGTATCTTGTGACCTTCTTTGTGATGTTTGCGGCAGCCTTTATCACGGGTACCCTGGCTGTCAAGCTGAAGGGAAGCGCGAAGCAGGCGGCCCGGGCGGCCTATCGCACCAAGGTGCTGTTTGAAACGAACCAGATTTTGCAGGAAGCCACCAACAAAGATGAAATTGTGTCCGCCACAGCCAATCAGCTGATTAAGCTGCTGTCCAGAGATATTGTGGTATATTTTGCGGAACAGGACGGCCTGCAAGAGCCGATGGTATTTCCGGTGGACAAGGCAAACCACAGAAAGGACTGCATCACCCAGGAGGAACGGGCCGTGGCCATGTGGGCCTTCCAAAATAACAAACATGCCGGTGCCACTACCCAGACCTTCCCCGGCGCCAAATGCCTGTATCTGGCCATTCGGGTCAATGATGCGGTTTACGGCGTGGTGGGGATTGCGGTAGGGGAGCAGCATATGGATGCCTTTGAAAGCAGCATCCTTCTTTCCATCCTGGGAGAGTGCGCTCTGGCACTGGAAAACGACAAAAACGCCCACGAAAAGGAAGAGGCCACCATCCTTGCCAGAAACGAGCAGACCCGAGCCAATCTCCTGCGATCCATCTCCCACGATCTGCGGACCCCACTGACCTCCATTTCCGGCAACGCCAGCAATCTGCTGTCCAATGGAGCGTCCTTTGATGACGAGACAAGGAAGGTCCTCTATCAGGATATTTATGACGATTCCATGTGGCTCATCAATCTGGTGGAAAATCTGCTTTCCGTCACCAGACTGGACGAGGGCCAGATCAATCTGCGCATTTCCGCGGAGCTGGTAGACGAGGTCATAGCCGAGGCCCTGCGCCATGTGAATCGGCTTCGCACGGAGCATAAAATTCTGGTGGACATGCAGGATGAATTCCTGCTGGCAAAAATGGATGCCAGATTGATTATGCAGGTTCTCATCAATCTGGTGAACAATGCCATAAAATACACCCCCGAAGGCTCCACCATTCAGGTGTCGGCCCGCAAAGAGGGAAGCTGGGCGGTGATTTCCGTGTCAGACGACGGTCCGGGCATTCCGGACGAGAGCAAGAAGGATATCTTTAATATGTTTTATACCGGAAACAATCGGATTGCAGACAGCAGGCGCAGCCTTGGCCTGGGACTTTCCCTGTGCCGATCTATTGTCAGCGCACATGGGGGCAGCATTTGTGTGTCAGATCGGGTGCCTCACGGAGCGGTGTTTACCTTTACCCTTCCGGCGGAGGAGGTACAGCTCAATGAGTCCCTATGAGATTCCGGGGGATTGAGGCCGGAGAGCCGAAAGGAGAAAACATGCAGTGGCCAGATCAAAAGTGTCGGTGCAGTTGGGCAAATCCAAAGAATGAACGGTATATTCGCTACCATGACCGACAATGGGGGGTGCCGGTTTACCAGGACCAAAGGCTGTTTGAACTGCTGATTCTGGAATGCTTTCAGGCGGGCCTGTCCTGGGAATGTGTCCTTAATAAGCAGGAGGCCTTTGTCAGGGCTTTTGAGGGATTTGACCCGGAGCGGGTCAGCACCTTCGGAGAAGAGAAAATCACAGAGCTTATGGGAAATCCGGGAATCATCCGCAACAGAAGAAAAATACAGGCCGCAGTGACCAATGCCCGGGTTTTTCGGGAGATTCAGCAGGAATTCCATGGCTTTTCCCGCTATTTATGGGGCTGGACTCAGGGAAAGATCCTGTACGAACAGGGTCTGACCCACTCGGAACTCTCGGATGAAATCTCCGCGGATTTGAAAAAGCGGGGGATGAAATTTGTGGGCACCACCATTGTGTATTCCTATTTGCAGGCAGTGGGGGTGATTTATTCCCATGAAAAAGGATGCTTTCTGGAACATCAGGATTAGAAGTTGGCAGCTTGGAAGGGCTTACAGAGCGAATCCAAGCTGCCAAATTTTTATGTATTCTTCAGAAGCGGAGAACATGGGAAAGGGACTACAGGCCGGATTGCTTCCGCTTAGCCCGGCGCACACGGTTGATATGCCGCTCAAAATCTCCGGAGCGGATCAGCTCTGCCAGAACATACTGTTCAAACACCGGCACGGTGCAGGAGTAAAAGCCCAGCTTCCGTTCAAATTCATCCAGCAATCCCTGGGGCAGAATCAGATAGCCTACCCGGAAGGAGGGGGCGATGGTGTTGGAGAAGGTGTTCAGATAGATCACCGAGTTTTGCCTGGCCAGGGAGAATACCGTATCTTCATTCTTTTTTGATACAGTCAGTTCCGAGTCATAGTTGTCCTCAATGATGTACCCATTTCGCTTTTCTGCCCAGCGGATATATTCAGAGCGCTTGGATGCGCTGGCGGTGATGCCGCTGGGAAAGCTGTTGAAGGGGGTGATGTGCAGCACGGTTGCCTTGGTTTCATCCAGCGCATGAGAGGAAATTCCGTCAGGCCCCAGGGGCAGCAGATCACAGGTGACGCTGTTTGCCTCATATACCAGCTGAATTTTGTCATAGGATGGATTTTCCAGGGCGAAAATGCGATGATTTCCCAGAAGCTGCACAATCAGGCTGTAGAGGTATTCCGCGCCGGAACCCACGATCACCTGTTCCGGCCGGACGGCAATGCCGGTGCTTCGTGCCAAATAGGAGCAGATTGCCGACCGAAGCTCAGGACAGCCCTGATTGTGGGATTTTACCAGAATGTCGTCTCCATAGTCCAGCAAAACCTTGCGCATGGTTTTGGAAAGAACGGTGAATGGAAATTCACCTCTGGTAAGATTGCTCTGTCTGGTGGGATGGAACACAGGGGAAGAACCCACGGGGGTGGAAATAAAGTCGTCTTCTCTGTAGATGACAAAGTAGCCGCTGCGCTGCCGGGATTCTATGTACCCTTCATCACACAGCAGCCCATAGGCGTGCTCCACCGGGATCACGCTGAGCCCGGTCTCCTCTGCCAGCGTCCTTTTGGAAGGCAGCTTGCTGCCGCAGCGGTAGACGCCGGAAACAATGTCTTTTTTCAAATGTTCATATAGCTGGAGGTAAGCGGGTTTGCCTGCGGCCGTCTCAATGTGATAGTTCATCTGGTTATATGTTATACTCCTGTTTTGGTTATTTTATTGTTATCAGATATAGTATATCTTATGAGCAGAAATTTGTAAAGGAGGAAATTGAATCATGGAAAAAACAAGATATGAACTGAACAAAGAGCTGGCCCAGATGCTGAAGGGCGGTGTCATTATGGATGTCACCACACCCGAGCAGGCCAAAATCGCAGAGGCCGCAGGTGCCTGTGCAGTCATGGCCCTTGAGCGAATTCCCGCAGACATCCGGGCGGCAGGTGGCGTGTCCCGTATGAGCGACCCCAAGATGATCAAGGGCATTCAGGATGCGGTGTCCATCCCCGTTATGGCCAAGTGCCGCATCGGCCATTTTGTGGAAGCCCAGATCCTGCAGGCCATTGAGATTGATTACATTGACGAGAGCGAAGTCCTTTCCCCGGCAGACGATCGATACCATATCGACAAGACCAAGTTTGATGTCCCCTTTGTCTGCGGAGCGAAGGATTTGGGCGAGGCACTGCGCCGCATCAATGAAGGTGCCACCATGATCCGTACCAAGGGCGAGCCCGGCACAGGAGACGTGGTGCAGGCCGTTCGGCATATGCGCCTCATCCAGTCGGAGATCCGCAGAATCGGTTCCATGCAGGAAGACGAGCTGTTTGATATGGCAAAGCAGCTGCAGGTTCCCTATGAATTGGTTCGGTATGTGCACCAGAATAAAAAATTGCCGGTGGTAAACTTTGCCGCAGGCGGCGTGGCTACTCCTGCGGATGCGGCCCTCATGATGCAGCTGGGCGCAGAGGGCGTGTTTGTAGGCTCCGGCATCTTCAAATCCGGCAACCCCGAGAAGAGAGCGGCAGCCATTGTGCAGGCCGTTACCAATTACAATGACGCCAAGATGCTGGCGGCGCTTTCTGAGGATTTGGGCGAAGCCATGGTGGGAATCAACGAGCAGGAAATCGAAATTCTCATGGCTGAGCGGGGAAAATAATATGAGAGTGGGAATTCTGGCCCTGCAAGGTGCCTTTGCCGAACATGCCGCCGTACTGGAAAAGCTGGGGGCAGAGCATTTTGAAATCCGCCAGCGGAAGGATCTGGAGGCCCCCTTTGACGGCCTGATTCTTCCCGGAGGGGAAAGCACGGTGATGAAAAAGCTGCTCCACGATTTGGGCCTGTTGGAACCCCTGGCAGAGAAAATTCAAGAGGGCCTTCCGGTGTTCGGAACCTGCGCAGGACTGATTCTGCTGGCGAAGGAGATCGAGGGGGGCAGCCCCTGCTTTGGGGTCATGGATATTGCGGTGAAGCGCAATGCCTATGGGCGGCAGCTGGGCAGCTTCTATGTCCGGGAATCCTTCCACGGAATCGGAATGGTACCCATGACCTTTATCCGTGGCCCATACATTGCATCGGCAGGGAAGGACGTGGAGGTTCTGGCAGAGGTGGACGGCAACATTGTGGCGGCAAGACAGGGAAATCTGCTTGTGACGGCCTTTCACCCGGAATTGAGTGAGGATCTGTCCATTCATCGGTACTTCTTGCAGATCATAGAGCGCAGAGCCTGCCAAAACGCCTGAAGGGCATAGGCAGATACAATCAAATAAATGCACAGATGGCGGCGGCCTGACTTGGTTCAGACCACCGCCATCTTGTTTTTTAGGGCTGCATCTCAGATACTTTTCGATTTCTTTTGATAGGCCGAGGGGGATATGCCCGTGGTTTTTTTGAACAGTCTGGAAAAATAGTTATAGTCGTGAAATCCCGTCATGGCGGCAGCCGTTTCCAAAGGCGTTCCATCCTGAATGAGGGAGGCGGCCCGGGAGCATCGCAGTTCGTTGACATAGGCGGTGAGGGTCAGGGTGGTGTGCTTCTTGAAAATCCGGCAAAGATAGGGAACCGACAGGCCGAAGCGTTTGCTGAGGGCGGGCAGACTGACCTCTTTCGGGTCGGTATAGTGCAGGGATACAAAGGCCAGCACCTTTTTAAGGTGCTCTAAGGAGGCCAGATCTTTGGCCTGCACCACTGCATTGTGGGCCGACAGATCGGCTCTTCGGAGAAGAAATACAAGGAGATTCAAAACGGCAGCTTTGAGTTTGATTTCATAACCGGGCTGCTTGTGTTGGGCCTCCCAAATGATGGAATCCAAAAGGGCGTTCAGCTCAGAGCAGCCACGCAGAATGCGGGGCAAGTGAGAACTCTGGGAGATGAGCAGAAGCAGGAGATTTTCTTTTTGCTCCCGGCCGGAATCCCCAGGGCCCCAGGAAAAAACCTCATGGGAAAAAAGCTCGGTTCCGATCTGGATAATATAGTGCTCCGTGTGGTCCTGAAATCCGGTTCCACGGTGAGGGGCACACCAGTTCACGAAGGCCACATCCCCGGGGGATAGCCAGTCCCGATTGCCGTTGCACATGAGGCAGACGGCCCCCTGCTTCACATAATAAAATTCCAGGTCCTCGTGCCAATGGAGCCAGCAGCCCCTGTCTTTGGAGCTGCTTTTTCTGAATGTGACATTGACCGGAAGCTCCGAATCCTTCATGGCTACTGCCTCGTGAATCAGTACAGGGGACGCCGCTTTCTGAACATCGTCTGGAAGTCCCATGGGGCAACGCTCCTTTTTGAACCGCACAGGTTAAAATAGTGCGATTACTATATCATAATTTCCATTCTTTTGCAAAAGGAAACATGGTACAATCGTATGGGAAGATCCATTAAAAAAAGGAGATCTGCTGCAATGAGAATTTTATTTGTAGATATTGATACCCTGCGGCCGGACCATATGAGCTGCTATGGTTACAGCCGCAACACCACCCCCAACATAGACAAAATCTGTGAAGAGGGTGTCCGTTTTGACGAATACTACTGCTCCGATGCCCCCTGCCTGCCCTCCCGGGCGGCGCTGGTCAGCGGCATGTTCGGCATCCGCAACGGTGCGGTGGGCCATGGGGGAACCGCTGCGGACCGCCGCCTCACAGGCCCTGCCAGGGACTTCAATGATTGTATGGACCAGAACAATTTCCACCATATTTTCCGCCGTGCCGGGATGCATACCGCTTCCATCAGTACCTTTGCCGAACGCCATTCCTCCTACTGGTTTGATGCGGGCTTCCATGAGTGCTATAATGTAGGCGGCTACGGCGGCGAATCCGGCGAGAGGGTCCTGCCGGTGGCTCTGGACTGGCTGGAGCGCAACAAAGACCGGGACAACTGGTTCCTCCATGTCCACTTCTGGGACCCCCACACCCCCTACCGTGCCCCGGCGGAGTTTGGCAATCCCTTTGAAAACGAACCCATGAACACCTGGATTGACGACGAGGTTCTTGCTCTTCACAAGCAGCACACAGGCCCCCATTGCATCAATGAATTATATATGTACGATGATCGGGAAAACCCCGATTTCCCCAGAATGCCCGGCAGTGCGTCGGACCAAAAGGGGCTGAAACGGATCATGGATGGCTATGACTGCGGCGTGGCCTATGCGGATGATTTGGTGGGACGGCTGGTGCAGACGCTGCGCAGACAGGGAATCTATGAAGACACCGCCATTATTGTTACCTCGGACCATGGGGAAAACATGGGCGAACTGGGAATTTACGCAGAGCACGCCACGGCGGATTACCCCACCTGTCACATCCCTCTGATCGTGAAGTGGCCCGGCGGTGCGAAGGGAGTCCGGGACACCGGCCTTCATGTGAATCTGGACATTCTTCCCACCATGGCAGATCTGCTGGGCGTGGAGCACTGTTCCAACTGGGACGGCCTCAGCTATGCGGAAACCATTACACAGGGCCGGGAGCAGGGAAGGGACAGTCTGGTTCTTTCTCAGATGGCCCATGTGTGCCAGCGTTCCGCCCGGTTTGGGGACTGGCTGTATATCCGCACCTACCACGACGGCTACCACCTTTTTGATCGGGAAATGCTCTTTAATATCAGACAGGACCCCCATGAGCAGACTGATGTAAAAGAGCAGTACCCAGAGGTGTGCCGGCAGGGCGCCAAAATCATTCTGGACTGGCACGATGACATGATGATGAAATCAGACAGCCAGATCGATCCTCTGTGGACTGTCCTCCGGGAGGGCGGCCCCTATCACACCTGGGGGCATCTGGACAGCTATCTGGAGCGGTTGGAAAAGACCGGCAGAAAAGAAGGAGCGGACAAGCTCCGGGCAAAATACAAACCCCAATCATAAGGTATGGCAGGAGGCTGCTTCCCTCTCCGGGAAGACAGTCTCCTGTTTGGCGTTTCAGGAGGATGCACTCCAAACCATGGGCAATTTGCCCACAAACGGGCAAAATTCACAGTTCCACCCGGGTTATTTCGGAAAATATATTGCTTTTCATGGTTGCAAAAACGGACGAAATCTATATAATATAGGCGTACTCAGGTTTTTTACGCGAAAGGTGATTCTGTAGAGACATGCAACATGTTCATTTGCTGATTAAGCCCTCTTCCGGGATGTGCAATCTAAATTGCAGGTATTGTTTTTATCATGACATAGTAGAAAAAAGAGAGCAGCGCTCCTATGGCTTCATGGAGGAGGCGACTCTGGAGACTGTGATTCAGAAAGGAATCGCAGCTGCGCAAAAGGAATGTACCATTGCCTTTCAGGGAGGAGAGCCCACCCTCATCGGTCTGGACTTCTATGAAAAAGCGGTGGCCCTTCAGAAAAAGCACAATCCCAGAGGTATCAGGATTTCCAATTCCATCCAGACCAACGGCGTGGGGCTGGATGACCGGTGGGCCAGATTTTTCCGGGAAAATCAGTTCCTGGTGGGAATTTCTCTGGATGGTTACGGAGAAGTTCACGACTGCAATCGGGTGGATGCCGGAGGACAGGGAACCTTCCGCCGGGTCATGGAGGCCCTGGATGTTCTGAAACGGAACCGGGTGGAATTCAATGTGCTTACAGTGGTGACCAGGCAGAATGCCAAAAAGATTAACAGAATCTATGAATTCTACAAGAAGCAGAATTTAGCGTATCTTCAGTTCATTCCCTGCCTGGACCCCATTTTTGAAGAACCGGGGAAGATGGGATATTCTCTCACGCCCAAAGAGTATGGGATGTTTTTGAACCGGCTCTTTGATTTATGGTATCAGGATGTGAAAAAAGGAACCCCGGTGTCCATTCGTCAGTTTGAAAACTATGTGGAAATGCTGCTGGGATATCCCCCGGAGGCCTGCGGCATGAGCGGGGTCTGCGGACTGCAGCATGTGGTGGAGGCAGACGGCTCGGTCTATCCCTGTGATTTCTATGTGCTGGATCAATACCGGCTGGGAAATCTGAACACAGACACCCTGGAGCAGATCAACGAGAACAGAATGGCCATGGGCTATATTGAGGAATCCAGAAAAGTGGATCCCAAATGCAAAACCTGTCCTTATTTTTCCTTATGCCGGGGAGGCTGCCGCCGCAACCGCCTGGTGCTGCCGGACGGAGGTCTGGGACGAAATTATTTCTGTGAAAGCTATGAGATGTTCTTTCAGTATGCAGGGCCTCGCCTCAGGGAGCTTGCCAATGCCATTGCTTCCGGGAAATATCGATCAATGTGAAACAAAGCCCATCAGCAGAGTCTGCCCCTTTCAAACGGAAGGAAGCAGGCTCTGTACTGCGTGGACGATTGCGGCGCTTCCGCAGCTTGGATAGAGTCATTTGTCTTTATATAATCTTAATGCGGATACAATGATATTAATACACATTTTATAAAGGGCGTGTCATAATCCAATGAAAGATATAAGTAAGGGTGTCATTATGCGAAAAAATAAGAGACAACTATCATCATCACAAATCATCATTTTGGGCTTCGCCGCGGTCATCCTTCTGGGAAGCCTCATGCTCACCTTTCCCGTTGCGACCAGGGACGGAAAGGGCGCCAGCTTCACGGATGCGATCTTTACGGCCACCTCTGCGGTATGTGTTACCGGCCTCATTGTGCAGGATACGGCAACCTACTGGACCGGCTTTGGCCAGGGCGTGATCCTTGCCCTGATTCAGATTGGCGGCATGGGTGTGGTCACCGTGGCTGTGGCGGTTTCCACCATTTCCGGCAAACGGATCGGCCTCAAGCAGCGTAACCTTATGCAGGACTCCATTTCCGCCCCGAAGGTGGGCGGTATTGTTCGGCTTACGGGGTTCATTATCCGCATGACCATTTTCTTTGAACTGATGGGCGCCGTCATTATGGCCCCCACCTTCTGCAAGGAGTTTGGAATCTGGAAGGGAATCTGGTACAGCATGTTCCACTCCATTTCCGCCTTCTGCAATGCGGGCTTTGACCTCATGGGCGTCAGAGAGCAGTATTCGTCTTTGACCCACTTCATGAATAATCCTGCCATTAACATGGCCATCATGTCCCTGATCGTGATTGGCGGCATCGGCTTCACCACTTGGGATGACATTAAAGTCAACAAGCATCATATCAGAAGATATCGGATGCAGAGCAAGGTCATCCTGGCCACCACGGCCCTGCTTCTGGTGCTTCCTGCATTGTACTTTTTCTTCTTTGAGTTCGGGGATATGCCCATGAAGGACCGGATCTGGAGCTCCATGTTCCAGTCGGTCACCCCCAGAACCGCAGGCTTTAACACCGTGGACCTCACGCTGCTCAGCGAGGTGGGTATCGCGCTGACCATTGTTCTGATGCTGGTGGGCGGCTCTCCCGGCTCTACTGCCGGTGGTATGAAGACCACCACGCTGGCGGTTATGTTCGCCAATGCCGGTTCCGTGTTCCGCCGCAGAGAACACGCCCATTTCTTTGGCCGCAGGATTGCGGACCAGACCGTCCGCACGGCGGCAACGATTTTGATTATGTATTTGACCCTTGCCCTGGGTGCCGGATTTATCATCAGCCGGGTGGAGGACCTGCCTCTGCTGACCTGTCTGTTTGAAACGGCCTCTGCGGTTGGTACGGTGGGCCTGAGTCTGGGCATTACCCCGAACCTCAGCCTGGTGTCTCAGGGTATTTTGATTCTGCTGATGTATTTGGGCAGGGTGGGCTGCCTCACATTGGTCTTTGCCGCAATTTCCGGCCACCAGGGCAACACTGCAAGACTGCCTCAGGAAAAACTCACTGTTGGATAATCGTATAGAAGGAGAACATCATGAAATCTGTATTATTGATTGGATTGGGAAGATTTGGAAGACACATTGCCATGAAGCTCTACGACCTCAATCACGAAGTCATGGCTGTGGACATCAATGAGGAGCGGGTCAATGACGCACTGAGCTTCGTCACCAACGCCCAGATTGGCGACAGCACCAGTGAAGAATTTTTGTCCTCTCTGGGAATTCGGAACTTTGACGTCTGCATTGTGACCATCGGTGACAATTTCCAAAACTCTCTGGAGACTGCGTGCCTGCTGAAGGAACTGGGCGCCAAGAAGGTCATCGCCAGAGCCTCCAGAGGCGTTCAGGAAAAGTTCCTCCTGCGAAACGGTGCGGACGAAGTGGTGTATCCCGAAAAGCAGCTCGCCTCCTGGACGGCCATCCGCTGCACCTCCGAACATATTCTGGACTATATCGAGCTGGACAAGGATTCTTCCATTTTTGAGCTTTCCACCCCTCCCCAGTGGTGCGGCAAGACCATCCTTCAGCTGGATATCCGTAAGAAGTACGGAATCAACATTCTGGGTATGCGGGAAAACGGAAAGCTGAATATGTACATTACGCCGGATATGGTGTTCAGTGCAGACAAGTCCATCCTGGTTTTGGGCCAGCCCAAGGCCATTCATAAGTGTTTCCATATTTGATCCATGCGTTTGTGATCCGGGCCGCAGGAGGAAACAGGGAAATTCGCTCAGATAGCTTATGAAATCCGCAAGTCATTGTATGTGGCAGTTTGCCATAAAAAGAGGGAATGGTGCATGAGTAAATACCAGATTCTGGTGGTGGAAGATGATACCTCAGTGAGAAATCTCATCACCATCACATTAAAAACCCATGATTATCGCTTTGTTTCCACTGCCACAGGGGAGGGGGCCATTATGGAGACCGCCTCCCATAACCCCGATGTGATCCTCCTGGATCTGGGACTTCCTGATATGGACGGGGTGGAGGTCATCCGCAGGATCCGGACCTGGTCCAACGTCCCCATTATTGTCATCAGTGCCAGAAGTGAGGACATGGACAAAATCGATGCCCTGGACGCAGGCGCAGATGACTACCTGACGAAGCCCTTCTCGGTGGAGGAACTGCTGGCCCGGCTTCGGGTGACTCTTCGCAGACTGGCCTTAATGCAGGGAAGCACAGAGCAGTCTGCGGTCTTTGTCAATGGGGACCTAACCGTGGACTTTGCCTCCGGCTGTGCCCGCCTGAAAGGGCAGGAACTGCACCTGACCCCCATTGAGTACAAGCTGCTGTGCCTTCTGGCCCGGAATGCGGGAAAAGTGCTGACCCATAAATTCATTACCCAGAGCGTATGGGGCAGCAGCTGGGACAACGATGTGGCCTCTTTGCGGGTGTTTATGGCGACGCTGCGAAAAAAACTGGAGGCAGCGCCCGGCTCTCCTCAGTATATCCAGACCCATATTGGCGTTGGATACCGGATGCTGAGAATGGAAGAATAAAAGACCAAAAATCCTGCTGCAAACCAAAAAGGCGCAGCAGGATTTTCCTTGTATTCAGGAGATCAACAAAAGAGAATCATTACAGCAGAGCGAGGATCTGGTCCTTGGGTCTTACCCCAACCAGCTGGCCTGTGACTTCGCCATTTTTCATCACAACCAGAGTGGGGATGCTCATAATGCGGAAGTTGGCGGCAAGCTCCTGCTCCTCATCTACATCGATTTTGCCCACCTTGATGTCGGTTCTTTCTTTTGCAATTGCCTCAACCAGAGGGGCAATCATCCGGCAGGGGGCGCACCAAGTAGCCCAGAAGTCCAGCAAAACAGGCTTGTCGCTGTTCAGGACCTCCTGTTCAAAGTTATCCTTGGTAATGTGAATCAGTTCCATAGTGGATATCCTCCTTGTGTTCTTTGTTTTTGGGATTAGGATACCACTTTTTTTGCAGTCTATCTGTGACCATATCACAAAAGAGGAGGTGCGGCTTTCCTCTGAGGAATCCCATCCTTTCAACAAAAGAAAGAGTGCCATAAAAACTGAAATTATATTCCTTTAATTTCCTGAAATTTCTGCTGATTTTACCGGAAAAATCAAATTTTTTTATAAGTATAAGAAAATAATGAAAAAATATGAAAAAAAGTGTTGACAAAATGGGGGCGTGTGTGTATAATAACACTCGTCGCTGAGGTGAGCCGAAAGGCAAGCCTGAGATACGGCCCGGTGGTGCAGTCGGTTAGCACGCCAGCCTGTCACGCTGGAGGTCGACGGTTCGAGTCCGTTCCGGGTCGCCAATTAAATGCATCTGTGCAGAGCTCATTGCTCTGCACAACATGCCTCTGTAGCTCAGTCGGTAGAGCAGAGGACTGAAAATCCTCGTGTCGTTGGTTCGATTCCGACCGGAGGCACCAATATGCGGGTGTAGCTCATCCGGTAGAGCGCCACCTTGCCAAGGTGGAGGTAGCGAGTTCGAGCCTCGTCACCCGCTCCAAACGAATTAGGAACGCAAGAGCGTTCCTAATTTTATATGGTACCGTGGCCAAGCGGTAAGGCAAAGGTCTGCAAAACCTTCATTCCCCAGTTCAAATCTGGGCGGTACCTCCAGAAAAGCGAAACACTTTTGATGCCAAGGCCAAAAGCCTTAGAGAATCAAGGTGTTTCGCGTTTTTTTATGCCGAAAAAACAGCTCATTTTCCAAAGATGCAAAAGGGTCTTTCCCTCCAACTGGTGGGAGTTGAACCCACATATTTCGGTATTTCAGAGCAAAAGCAAAGGTAGCGCCCTTTTTGAAGTGATGGATTTCAAAAAGGGCACTACCTTTTTCTCAAAATAAAATAGACAATCTTTCGGGCGTCAGTTTGTTGGTCGTGAACAGATCACCAGACTGGCGCCCTTTTTCATTTTCAAAAAGGGCGCCACCCTAAGACGGCAAAATTCTCCCCTAAAATAGAAGATCCCGTCAACGAGCAGTGACAATAAAAACCAGAAAAATCAAACAATTCAAAAAGGGCGCTACCCAAAAGAGTCATAAATTCGTGTGGACAAGTACAAATACGATGAGAGCAACGGTCTGTGGTCATTGAT
>JAHHRZ010000011.1 GCA_020025515.1 Oscillospiraceae bacterium
GAAAGCTGTCCTTTTTTCTTTCCCTAATCTGTAACACATCATTGACAAACCTACAGATACCGGTGAAATTGGCGGAGGAGGCTGAAGGAAACCGCGGTGTGAATTTTTTATTCATACCGAGGTCTGCAACCTATTTTACTTATCACTCTTGACAGTACCGGTCCATTTTAGATACTGTCAGGTTTGACACTTATACGCCTCCCGGCAGCTGCATACAAGAAAGACCGCCTTCAACAAGGCGGCCTTTTTGTTAAGAAGCATGCTGTGGTTTATGATTCTTTCGTGATGGTCAGTCTGTTGAAGCACTCTTTTGCAGTCTCTTCAGATACAGGATTGCCCAGGATCATTCCGGTATTGGAGCCGGCAATCTGAATGACATAGTTGTATTCCTTGCCGTCGTAGCACCAAAAAATATAATCGTTGCCGTCCTTTGTACCGGAGTCGAGCAGGACTGCCTTTTCATCGGTCTGAACAACATTTGCGTATTGTTCATAAGCTTCCCCCTGGATAAATGTACCATGAGACAGCTCTTTTCCATCCTGGGAAATTGTGAAGGGAACGTCGGATGTCATCTTGTACTTGTCCGAGGTATCCAGAGTGACCTTTACGGTGTCACCGTTGTCCACAGAGAATGTATACGACATGGAACTGCTGGTGGTGCAGCCGACAGCCAACACTGCCACGCAGGCCAGAGAAACGATACAGGCAATCAGTTTTTTTATCCTATTCATGGTAATTACCACCTTTTTACTTACTTTTTAATTCTTTTATCATCATTTCACAGATGGAGGGTTCCGCTGCCACCCCTCCGGCACACGCCAACAATCATTATCTTCTATTTAACCTTGCAGCAATGCTTTGATGACACAGATCATCGCAATACCGGCCACGATCAGCGCTGCATAGAGAAACAGGTTGCTTTCCTTTTTGTTCACATGATATGCAATGGGGACAGGAACTTCCATTTCGTATCCTTTTTTACCGCAATGGGTGCAAACAGCCTCTTTCACCACGGTCTTACCATGGACCTGAAAGCGAAGATAGTACTTTTCATAGCCATTGTCGGTATAATAATGGTCAATGACTCCTTCGCCCTTTGTCAGCTTCCTTTCTCTGAATTTCTTGACCTGTGCGTTTGCAGTGCGGTGAAGTCCATGCAGAAAAAGCCCATCAGCGATAAAGGGATACAAGCGAACACTGGTCAGTTACTCCCTTGGCAATGAATCGAACAGATTGTGTCACCCCTCCTTCGGATCGTCACCCAATGGTGCACCGCCGTCAAACTTGAATACACCATCACGAAGCCGATACCGGCATTTCCTATGCCAACATCCAATTTTGCTGTCTTCAATAAGATCGTACGATCCATCGTACAGGGAAAATTTGTTGTTTATTATAACATCGATTTTACCAAGAGTAAAGTCCGAGTGATAGGATTGAGGTTAAAATCAATCGGATTAGCAAGGATTCGCTTTGACAGAGCATGTTTGGAGATGTTGATTTTACTGCAAAGAAAAGCGAAGCAATTTTTGAAACAACGCTTGCTATTTTTTCTGTTTTTGGTATACTGCTAATATAAAATCACTACAGAAGGAGAATCATAATGAGAGGCATTCCGTCTTTAATCACTGATGTCAGAAAAGCGGTATTCACCGAGGTTGCCCGTCTGAGCTATTCTGGTGCCGATTATCATCAAGCCGAGGATCTACCCTATGTGATCGTACCGGGTGATCAGCCAAGGCACAGAGAGTCCATTTTTTTGGAGCGGGCGATTACAGGTGAGCGGGTTCGCTTGGCTATGGGCCTCGGGGTTCGCGCCATCCAGACCAGAACCCTCATGACCGACGGCATGGATGCTGCCGTGGTGGCAGAACAGTATTATGAGCCTCCTCTGATCAACATTATACCATATGCCTGCCACGCTTGCCCCACCAAACAGTATCGGGTGACGGAAAGCTGCCAAAACTGTCTGGCGGCTTCCTGCCAGCGGGTCTGTCCGGTCCACGCCATTTCAGTGGAGAACGGAAAGAGTGTCATCAACAAGAAAATTTGCATCAGATGTGGAAAATGTGCCGGTGCCTGCCCCTATCATGCCATTATTAAACTGGAACGCCCCTGTGAAGCCGCATGCGGTATGGATGCCATTGTCCCCGGCCCGGATGGCCGGGCGGTCATTAACCAGGATAAATGCGTTTCCTGCGGCATGTGTCTGGTAAGCTGTCCTTTTGGTGCCATTGTGGACAAGGGCCAGATTTTCCAGGTAATTCAGTCCATTCTGAAGGGGGAGCAGGTCATCGCCATTGTGGCCCCTGCTTTTGCGGGCCAGTTCGGAAAGCATGCCACCCCCGGCAGATTTGTTGCGGCCATGAAGATTCTGGGATTCGATCAGGTGGTGGAGGTAGCGGTGGGAGCCGACCTGTGTACCATGGAGGAGGCCAAAGACTTTTTGGAGAAGGTGCCCAAAGAGCAGGAATTTATGGCCACATCCTGCTGCCCGGCCTGGCAGTCCATGGTGCACAAGCTGTTCCCGGCACAGAGCAAGAATATCTCCATGACCCTCACCCCCATGGTCTACACGGCCCGTCTGGTCAAAAAGGAGCATCCGGGCTGCAAGGTGGTCTTTATCGGGCCTTGCGCAGCAAAGAAGCTGGAAGCCATCCGGGAGGACATCCGCTCGGATGTGGACTTTGTTCTGACCTTTGAGGAACTGCAAGGAATGTTGGAGGCCAAGGAAATTGACTTTGCGCAGCTGGATGACACGGAACAGATGGACCAGGCCACTGCCACCGGCAGAGGCTTTGCGGTCTCCGGCGGCGTAGCGGGAGCCGTGGAGCGCCTGATCCATGAGACAAACCCGGATATGGAAGTGAAGATTGCCCGTGCCGACGGTCTGCGGGACTGCCGCAAGCTGATGCAGCAGGCAAAGGCGGGGAAATACAAAGGATACCTGTTGGAGGGAATGGCCTGCCCGGGCGGCTGTGTGGCCGGTGCCGGAACGCTGCTCAGTGTGGAACACGCCACCAGGATCATCAACCGGTACGCAGAAGAGGCCAGCAAAACCAGTCCTCTGGAAAGCGACTATCGGGGAATTGAGGAAAAGCTGGATTAGTCAGAAAAAACAATAACAGGCCCTGTGGAAAATTCCGCAGGGCCTGTTGCTTATCTTCTGTTACAATACAGGGAAGTATCATTCGTGCCGAAAGGTCAGGGTATTGCCATCCATAGACTCGATAATTGCCAGAGATTCCACCCGCATGCCGTGACGGCGAAGGTGATCGCCGCCCTGCTGGAAACCTTTTTCAATGGCCACGGCGGCACCGGCAACCTGGGAGCCGGCCATGGTGACGATTTCACTGAGGCCTGTGAGGGCCTTTCCGTTTGCCAGAAAATCATCGATAATGAGGACCCGTTCCCCGGCAGGGACATACTTCTTTTCTACCACGACGGTGTAGTCCACCCCATGGGTGTAGGAATGTACCGTGGCGGTATAGAGATTTCCGGAGAGATTTCCGGTTCGGTTCTTCTTTGCAAATACCATAGGGACATGGAGCGACGCGGCGGCGGCAAAGGCCAGAGGAATGCCGGAGGTTTCGATGGTCAGAATGCGGTCTACTTTTTCATGGGCAAAAAGCCGTGCAATCTCACGGCCCATCTCCATCATGAAATCCGCATCGATCTGGTGGTTTAAAAATGATCCAACTTTCAAAATGTTACCAGGAAGGATTTCTCCTTCTTTCAAAATCTTTTCTTCTAAAGACTTCAAATTCTTCACCATCTTTTCTAAAAAAATAACAGCAGGCTTAACTCCGTTAAACCTACCACAGCGCAAAACTGAAATGCCGACTTGCGGGGAACGCCAACATCTCAAAGCGCTAATAGTTGTACCTGTGGCTGTACAGTAGAAACGTCCGGGCCGTCTATCCGGACTTATATTAGCGCAATTTAATTGTATAGAAATCGTATCACAACAAATGACAAAAGTCAACAAATTGCATGGGACGCTTTTTGGTTTCTGGACAAGGCCCAAACAGTTGTTATGTTCTAATAAAAACATAGATACTATGATGTACAGCAGGGCTGTCTCGCTACCGGCAAGACAGCCCCTGTGGAAACATCTTATCAATCTAAGTCTGTTCTTGGCGCACTGCTCATTTCCCAGAAGTGCAGTTCCAGCTGAGAGCAGGCTCTGAAAATATCCATGCAGTGTCTGAGCCGCTGCTGGGGGAGACCATCGCAGACCTTGTCTGCAAAGTCCACCCATTTTTTGCAGATTTCCTCATAGGATTCGTCGGCGTAGTCCTTGACCAGAGGCCAGTAGATGGTATCCTTTACCCCGGGGGAACGCTGTAAAAGCTGGCGGAAAATCCAGCCATAGCTGAGAGTGCAGGGCAAGCTTGCCATCATGGCCTCGGCAACGCCTTCCTTGGCAGCTGCAATCATACAGTCCGTATAGGCCTTGTTCTGGGGACGCTGGGGAAGGGACTGGATCTCCTCATCTGTCAGGCCATAGCGGTGCAGATACTGCACCCGGGTGGCTCCTTCTCCCTCATTCACAAAGGAAAGGAAGGAATAAAAGGTACGGATGGCATCCATATCCAGAGAATTGGTAATGCCATAGGCAAAGACCTTGGCATACTCCCGCAGATAGAGACTATCGTCCACAATGTACCCTTTGAAACAGGCTTCCTCCAGGGTTCCGTGTTCCAGAGCAGTGAGGAATTGGGATTCCAGGCAGTCTTTCCAGATGGGCATACTGTCCTCTACGCATTTTGCAACAAAGCTCATTGATCGTGTCCTCCTTTGACGAGTTTGGATAGCCGGGAAAGGGGCAGGGATATCAGAATCAGAATGGTGAAAATTGCTTCCGGAATTTTGGCGGTGAGGTGAAATACCAGGCAGTACCCCCAGGCACCCCAGCCCTCCCAGGCGTATTGCCCAAAGAAAATGACGCCGCTGAGAATCTGGGCAATGACTCTGATGCAGACGGAGAGGCAGGCAGCCAAGACAATGGAGCTGCGGCTTTTATATCCAAGGATTCCGGCGTATCCCATGGAGGAAAAGATCACCAGATATTCCAGGAAGAACTGGGCCCAGTGCACCAGAGACCAGCCGGGCAGAATCAGGGGGGCCAGACAGCCGCAGGCTATGCCGGATACCATGGCCAGACGATGGTCATATACAAGGGCAAGGACCATGAGAGGCAGCCAGGACCCGCAGCTGATGGAAGCACCTGTGGGCAAGGGGATGAGAATACAGGACAAGAGGCAGGTCATGGCAATGGCGATGGCGCCGAGACATAAAGATTTGGTGTTCAGCCGCAGACCACGGCACTGATACACCGTAAAGCCCAGATACAAGACGGTAAAGATAGCGGCAAAAACTTTAGTAATCATCTGCTGAACGCTCCACTGAGGTCAAAAGCATGATTCATGGGGCCGCTTCCCGCTCCCAGATCCAGCATGGCACTCAAAGCGCCGGAAATATAGTCTTTTGCGCGCTTTACGGACTCTTCCAGAGAATAGCCCTTGGCCAGATTGGAGGCAATGGCGCTGGAGAGGGTGCAGCCTGTGCCGTGGGTGTTGGGGTTGTGGATGCGCTTTCCCATAAACCAGTGAGCATTTCCCTCTGCGTACAGAAGGTCGTTGGCGTCATTGATGCTGTGACCGCCCTTGCACAGGACGGCGCATCCGTATGCTTCGCTGATGGCCTTGGCGGCGGCCACCATGTCCGCCTCTCCGGTGATGGAACGGCCGGACAGAATCTCGGCCTCGGGAATATTGGGCGTCACCACGCAGGCCAGAGGCAGCAGCAGTTTTTTCAGAGCGGTGACGGCATTGGATTCGATCAATGCAGACCCGCTGGTTGCCACCATCACGGGATCTACCACAATGTTGGCCGCATGGTAAAAGCGAAGCTTTTGCGCAATGGTTTCAATAAGCGGGACCGAGGAGACCATGCCGATTTTGACCGCCTGGGGAGGGATGTCCTCAAACACGGCATCAATTTGCTGCCCTAAAAATTCCGGCGTTACTTCCATAATGGAACGGACACCGGTTGTGTTCTGAGCGGTCAGTGCAGTGATGGCACTCATGGCAAAGACACCATTCATGGTCATTGTTTTCAAATCGGCCTGAATCCCGGCGCCTCCGCTGCAGTCACTGCCAGCGATTGATAATGCTGTTTTCATTGTGATTCTCCTTTTATTCCCATTATTTTTATAAAGCGGCAGAAAGTGTGCCCCCAATCTGCCGTGTCAGACAGCCGCAAAGGCTGCTCCGGCCTAAAAGGTCAGAATGGTTTCATCTGCGAGCTGTACCAATTCATTCCAATGGGCCTTGTCGCTGTCCTCATAAACGCCTACCACATAATAGCCGGCCTCTTTTGCGGTTCTGGCGGCATAGACGGCATCCTCATAGACCGCAGTATGGGCAGGACAGGAGCCAAGTTTTCTACAGGCATGATGATAAACATCGGGTCTGGTCTTTCCCGCTCCCACTTCTTCGCAGGAGAGCAGGAACTCAAAATACGGTAAAACCCCCAGCCGCTCCAGACAGGCTTTCATAAGGGCGGCCCCCGTGGCAGAGGCTACGCACATGCGCACACCCTGCTGACGGAGCTTCTCCAGGAAGGGGGCAACTCCAGGCTTTAAGGGAATATCCTGCCGATAATGAGTCTCCATCAAATCATTCATTTCATTGCAGATGGTTTCCACGGAGCGGGAAACGCTAAATTCTTTTGCAAACAGGGCTGCGGATTCGGAAATGGTCATGACTTTGATCTTCTCCCGAATGTCCTCAGATATGGAGACAATGCCCTTGCGGTGCAGGTATTCGTCGGCCAGCCGGGTCCAATAGCCCATGGAGTCCACCAAGGTGCCGTCCATATCAAAAATTACGAATTTTTTATCCATGACGGACCATCTCTCTGGACAAGGCATGGAGGGTTTCCGCAGCCCGGCCGGGACATTCGGCGGCAAAGATGGCCGAAACAACGGCAACCCCATCCACACCGCTGCCGGCCAGCTCAGGCAGATTGTGGGCATTGATGCCGCCGATGGCAACCACGGGAATGGTCACGGCATTGCTGATTTCCCGCAGCTTTTCTACAGACAGATACCGGGCGTTTTTCTTGGTGGTGCTTCCAAAAACGGCGCCCACTCCAATATAATCGGCTCCAGCCTTCTGGGCAGCAATGGCTTCTTCCACCGTTCGGGCGGACATCCCCAGAATTTTATCCGGGCCAATCATGGCACGGATGTCCCGGCCCATGATGTCGGACTGTCCAACATGAACCCCGTCTGCGTCGATTTCCATGGCAACTTCTACGCTGTCATTGACCACAAAGGGGATATGGTGCCGGGCGCAGACTGCTTTCAGCTCCTGGGCCTCAGCGGCAAAGGATTCTGCATCCAGGTCTTTTTCACGGATTTGCAGAAACGTGACGCCGCTTTGCAGAATTTCTTCGCAGACCTGAGGCAGTGTCTGCCCCTCCTTCAGCCAGGAGCGGTCAGAGACGGCGTACAGGAGCATAGAGGCTCGGATTTCCTCACTTGTAAATTTCATAATTGATTCCCTCCATCAAATCTGTTTCGGTTAGGTTAAACATGGCATCGATGAGATCCGTGCGGAAGGTGGCGTTTCCGGTGCCCTGCTTCAGCCGCCTTTTTTCTGCCAGCTCTCCGCAGACCCCCATGGCTCCCATGGCGGCACAGGCGGCGGAAAAGGGATCTTTTGGCATTGCTCCGCAGAATGCACCCATCAGGGCGCTGAGCATACAGCCGCTTCCGGTCATTCTGGCCATGGTAGCACAGCCGTTGCGAAGCACCACGGTCTCGTCCCCGTTGGAAATCACATCCAGTTTTCCCGATACTGCAATGACACTGTCGGTTTTCTGGGCCAGAAAGCGGAGCATTTCCACAGAGGCCGGGAGCGTTTCTTCGGTAATCACATCCAGCGTGCTCACATCTACACCGGCACTGAGACCACGGCGCCCTGCCAGGGCACGAATTTCGGAGGCATTGCCCCGAATAACAGAAAACCGCACCTGTTCCAGCAGCCGAGCTGCCAGACTGCGGCGCAGTGTGGTGCTGCCTGCGCCCACTGGGTCCAATATCACAGGCGTTGCCAGGGCATTGGCCTTTTTTCCGGCCAGAACCATGGAATCCACCCATTCAATGGCCCCCAGATTGCACACCAAAGCCTGGGCCCCGCATACGGCTTCCTCTACCTCCCGGATGTCGTGGGCCATGGAGGGGGAGCCGCCGGAGGCCAAAATCATATTGGCGCAGTCGTTGACGGTTACAAAATTGGTGATGCACTGCACCAGGGGTGCCAGAGAACGAACATTTTTTAAGGCCAAATCAAACTCCATCACAGGTTTCCTTTCAACGGTTCAGCTGTTCTGTCAGGCGGTGCAAAGTGCCGCTGCGTTTGAGAATCAGAAGCACCAGCACACCCATGGCGGCCCCAACCAAAGCGGAGGGGGCATAGTAAGGGATATAAAAGAAGGGGGATTGGGCGTCCAGCGCATAAAACCACTTCATCAGGGGATAGGATACCAGTGCGCCGATGATTGCGGTTCCAATGAATTCGCCCACAAAGACCAGATAAATGTTTTTGGTCTTTCGGTAGACCAGGCCGCCCAGAATGGGGCCAAAGACAGCGCCTGCAATGGCCTGAATGGTGCGGCCCGAAATCATCCGCATAACTCCGGCCAATAATGCGGCAAGGCAGCCATACCAGGGCCCCAGAAACACCGCAGCCAGCACATTCACAAAATGCTGAAAGGGCGCCATAGAGGGGAAGTACACAAAGGTACTCAGTACGAATGCAAGCCCTGCCAGAGTGGCGGTGAGGACCATTTTACGGATGGATAGTTGACGATGCTTCATAGAATCTCTCCTGCAAAAAAAGTGGGAAATCACCGACTTGGCAATTTCCCACATAGACTGCAAATAAAAGATGGGTTCCCTACGTTGGCATTATCCAAATCAGGTTCATGGGTCGAAGGCAGTACCTTCCTCTCAGCCTGTCTGAAATACAAGTTCACAAGCTCCCCTTATACAAATTTCACACTTATTCTACATCCAACCCCAAAGAATTGCAAGTGCAGAATTTAAGCCTCCTTTACAGGCTGCATCCGGGAGTTATGCCCTGCCTGTCCGTACTGGTGGAGTTTACCGTATCTATGAAAAGTGGGACTCTATCCGCTGACCCACAAAAGAGCAAATTTCGCTGGCTGTGCGGTTACGGCTTCCTTTTATTCTCCATACAAAGCAGTCCACCGGTTCTGCATCAGGCAGAGCCGGTGGATTGTTTCCCGTATCCATACGAAATTTTATTTGACAGAGGCAGCCGCCCTGGCACTGAGCACATTATATGCCAGTACGGTGCCGATGACAATGACAGCCCCCACCATGGCCAGAGGGCCAATGGCTTCCCGGAAGAAGATTGCCACCAGAATGGGATTCAGAATGGGCTCAATGCCCGTGATGAGGCTGGCGGTGAGAGGAGGGGTGTTCTTGAGACCGATGCACATGATCACATAGGCAAGACCCACCTGAAACACACCCAGCAGAACCACACTGAGAAGCGCCTGGGCTCCAAAGTCCGTTTCGCCCATGACAGAGGGAATCCCCACCAGAGCGCAAATCACATTTCCGAAAAACACAGAGGAAATGGGGTCTGCGTCAGGAAGATCATTCAGAAGAAATACACCTGCATAGGTAAGACCGGCGCAAAGGGCCAGAAGGTTTCCCAGCATGTTGCCGGCACCGATGCCGTCTACAAAGAAGAAGACCACGCCCACAATCACCACGGCGCAGCTGATCAGCTCCATCTTTTTGGGTTTCTTCTTCCAGAAAATCATAGACAGCACAATCACAAAGATGGGAGCGGTAAACTGCAAAACAATGGCATTTGCGGCGGTCGTCAGGGTGTTGGCCAGAGAATAGAGCAGGCAGGTGCCGCCTACAAAAAAGCTGCCCAAAAGAACCCAGCGGTTGAGCTTCAGCCTGTGCTTTGTAAGCAACAGATAGGCACCTACCACAAACAGGGCGATGAAGCATCTGGCCCCATTGATGCTGAAACCGTTCCAGGGGCTCATTTTAATAAAGAGACCACCTGTACTGAGCAAAAGAGCCGAGAGAAATACCCACAATGGGCCTACCTGATTCCGTTTCATGAAAATCATCACTCCAAATTTCTAAAGTAATCAGACAGAATCAAAGGCGGACTCCGTCATATCCGGCCTATTCTATCACATAATGCCGTGTTTTGTAATATGGAATGGGGGATTCTAAAGACAATTTTTTGCAGACTCCATGGGTCCTTTCTTGTTCACAATCCATAAGCTGTCCAAGAAGAAAGGCCGGAAGGGCAGAGTCCGGAACATATCAGGCCGCTTTTATTTTTTTAAAATTGTACTTGCATTTTGCAAGACCATGGACTATACTGGTACTAACAAATACGAGCAGAGGCTCCAAGGCTGTAAAGGCGAGAGTCAGGCGTTGGAGCTGAACAAGGGAATGGGGGAAGCCCCGCATTGACCAATACCGTGTGTGTTTAGGATCTTGTCCGTTGGTGAAAGCCAGTCATTGGGAGTCTCTCCTGAGAAGGCAGGGCAGGAATCTGTTGAGACACGAGCCGGGAGACCTACTGTGATCGTCAGAATGTTATCAAAAATGGTTATGGTGATATTCCTCCCCAATTTGGGGGCTGCACTGTAGCCATTATTTTTTATTCATTTGCCCAACTGCATTTCGGCTGTTCCCCCCTGCAGCTGAGTGCTTTTGTAGAAGCGGCAGACCCAAAGCTGCCGAAGAAAAAGACCCTCGGGTATCGGTCCGAAAGACAGCCGATGCCCGGGGGCCTCTAAAAATGTAATATTATATCCCCCGGGGACGCTTCCAATTTTATAACATAAATGGTATCATTTAATCGTCGATTCCTCCACGATCCTTCTATTTTTCATGGAAAACACCACACTATTTGGGGAAGAAATAGTGTGGTGCTTTTCCATGGCCATATCCCCCCGGGGGGCTTATCAGAGGAGGGTTTTTGTGTTATCCTTGGCATTGTATATACGGAAACGGCGCAATCGGGAGCATAGAACCGGGTCAGCAGTGACTTGCGGCGTTTGCGTATCCCACGATAATGTAAATGGAGTTGTTATTTATGGACCACATTCACGATCATCCTCATACCCACCCAGAGGAACATTCTCACGATCATGGACATACCCATCCACAGGCTGCTCCTACTGATATTGAGCAGACGAAAGCATTGCTTTCTTACATGGTGCATCATAATGAACACCATGCGGAAGAACTGGCAAATCTGCTGGATTCCCTGCCGGAGAAGGCCCAAAAGCGGCTGACCATGGCAATCGGGACCTTTGAAGCCGCCAATGTGGAGCTTCAGGATGTTCTGGAATGCCTGGATGAATAGGAATTTCCCCATAAGAGACAGACACTTCCCGGTTTGGCAGTGTCTGTCTTATTTTTTGCTTTTTCCAAGGAAAGGGAGCGGCGGTGTCTGGTGAATTTTTAGGGCCTATGGGTATAAGATACCAAAAACAGTTTTGGCTTTGGCGATGGTTTCCTCAATGTCCTGCTGAGTATGGGCAAAAGAGAGGAACATGGCTTCAAACTGGGCAGGAGCCAGATAGATGCCGCGCTCCAGCATGAGGCCAAAGTAAGCGGCATATTTCTTCAGATCGCTGCGATTTGCGCCTGCGAAGGACGCAACACAATCCGGTGTGAAGAAGGGTGCCACCAGACTTCCCACCTGGTTGATCTGCACACCGGCCCCGGCTTCTGCTGCGGCCTGACGCATCCCGTGGGCCAGGGTATTGGCCTTCTGCTCGATTTCGGTGTATACCTCCGGATGCTCGTTGAGATAGGTGAGCTGGGCAAGACCTGCGGCCATGGCAACGGGATTTCCCGCCAGAGTACCGGCCTGATACACAGAGCCGCAGGGGGCAATGTGCTCCATCAGCGCACGACTGCCGCAGTAAGCGCCTACGGGCATACCGCCGCCGATGATTTTGCCGAAGGTGACCAGATCAGCCCGCACATGGAAATAGCTCTGGGCGCCGCCTTTGGCAAGGCGGAAGCCGGTGATGACCTCATCAAAAATCAAAAGTGCCCCGTTTTTGTCGCAAATGCGCCGCAGCCCTTCCAAAAATCCGGGTTGAGGGCCCACAACGCCCATATTGGCGGCTACAGGCTCCACAATGATACAGGCAATTTCATTGGGGTTTTCGTCGAACAGACGCTGCACGCTTTCCAAATCGTTGTATTGTGCCGTCAGGGTGTCCTTGGCGGTTCCCACGGGAACACCGGCGGAGTTCGGACAGCCGCCATCCATGGCAGAGGAGCCTGCCTTGACCAGCATACAGTCGCTGTGTCCATGGTAGCAGCCTTCAAACTTTATGATTTTATCCCGACCTGTGGCACCTCTGGCCAGACGAAGGGCAGACATGACAGCCTCAGTGCCGGAGTTTACCATGCGAACCATTTCGATGTTGGGAACCATCCGGGTCATAAGCTCGGCAATTTCCACCTCTCTTTCGGTGGGGGCACCGAAGGAAAGACCGTCAACAATGGCTTTTTCAACGGCCTGCCGGATGACGGGGTGGTTATGGCCCAGAATCATGGGGCCCCAGGAACAGACATAGTCGATATATTTATGGTCGTCCACATCCCAGATATAGGCGCCGTCGGCTCTGGCAATGAAGCGAGGGGTCAGGCCCACCGCACGATAAGCTCTGACCGGGCTGTTGACACCGCCGGGAAGCACCTGCTTTGCCCGGGCGAAGAGGGAAGAAGAAGTATCCATTACCCGATATCTCCTTTCTGAATGGCTGCGGCCAGCTCCTTGGCATAATAAGTAATGAGGATATTGGCACCCGCGCGGAACACCGACAGGGCAGATTCGCACATGATTCTGTATTCATCCACAAGACCTGCCTGTGCGGCGGCCTTAATCATGGCGTATTCCCCGGAGACGGAGTAAGCTGCCATGGGAACCTCAAAGGCATCGGAACATTCCCGGATAATATCCAGATAGGAAAGAGCGGGCTTGACCATGATGATGTCCGCACCCTCTTCCACATCCAAAGCACATTCTTTCAGCGCTTCTTTCCGGTTATGGGGGTCCATCTGGTAACCTTTGCGGTCACCAAAGGAGGGGGCAGACCCGGCTGCTGACCGGAAGGGACCATAAAATGCAGAGGCGTATTTGGCGGAATAGGCCATAATGGGGATATTCTGGTATCCGGCTTCGTCCAGGGTGTGGCGAATGGCAGCCACCCGGCCGTCCATCATGTCGGAGGGCGCAACCATGTCGGCACCTGCCACGGCATGGGACAGTGCGGTTTTTGCCAGCAGCTCCAGGGTCTGGTCGTTGTCTACCTCATGGCCGCACAGAGCACCGCAATGGCCGTGGTCTGTATACTCGCACATACATACATCTGTAATCACATAAAAATCAGGATAGCGTGCCTTGATTTTCCCAATGGCCTGCTGAATGACTCCCTTAGGGTCCCAGGCGGAGGAACCAAGGGCATCTTTGTGGGCGGGAATACCGAACAGGATGCAGCTGCTGACACCGGCATCCACACACTGGGCGATTCCTTCCTCCACGGTGTCCAGACCGTAGCGATACTGTCCGGGCAGAGATTCAATGGGCTGCTTTCCGGACAGGGTTTCTTCCACGAAAATGGGGTAAACAAGACTGTCCGGGGAAAGTCTGGTTTCTCGGCACATGCGCCGAATCACATCGCCGTTTCTCAGGCGGCGGGGTCTGTGTACAAGTTCCATACTATACTCCTTCCATAATCCGTTCAATCAGCGACTCAATGGTTGCCTCTTTGGCGGTAATGGTGTGCAGATGATATTTTTTTGCCTCCGCTTCTGTTTGCGCCCCAATACAGGCGGCAATGATCCGGGAGTAATCTGCGTTTCCCAAAGCAGATACAAACCCCGTGACAGTGGAGGCACTGGTGAAGGTAACAATGGGAGGCGTTTCCTGTTCCAGCAGATTATGGATCTGCTCTGCCTCAGAGCAGGGATACCGTGTTTCATAGCAGCGAACATCTTCATAGGGGATATGATTCCGCTCCAGGGCCTCCGTGAGGGCAGGGGTCCCCAACTGGGCCCGAACAATGAGGACAGGGCCCTGAGGCCGGGCCTCACACAGGGCTTCGCCCAGATGGGCACCGTCATAAACCGTTGGAATCAGGTCCGCACGCAGTCCGTATTTCCGCAGCTCCCGGTCTGTTCCGGGGCCGATGGCCGCGATTTTGATGCGGCCCAGGGCACGGACATCTCTGCCGGTTCGCAGCAGCAGGCCCATGAGCGTGGAAACCCCGGCAGGGCTTGTAAATGTCAGCCACTCATAGGAATCAATCTGCTCCACTGCCAGATCCAGCTCTTGGCAGGGAACACAGGGAACGGTTTCAATGCAGGGAAACTCCGTTACCTCTGCGCCCAGGGCCCGCAGGCGGTTGGACAGGGTACCGGCCCGCTCTTTCGGCCGGGTCACAATGATGTTTTGACCTTTCAGGGGAAGCTTATCAAACCAGTCAAACTGGGAAGACAACGAGCAGACCTTTCCCACAATAATAATAGAAGGACTTTTTACCTGCTCCGCTTCTGCCACGGCGGGAAGGGTGGAGATGGTGGCAAGAATGGGCCGCTGAGCGGGCGTGGTTCCCCGCTCCACCACCGCAGCCGGCATATCCGGGGCCATACCGGCCTGCAAAAGACCGGAGCAGATGTTGGAAAGGGCGGCAACGCCCATCAGAAATACCAGGGTTCCACCGGCCTGCACCAGTGCGTCAAAGCGGATATCCAAGGGCTTACCGGCCCTTTGATGACCGGTGATGATGTGCAGGGAAGAGCAGAAATCCCGATGGGTGACGGGAATGCCCCCATAGGCCGGAACCGCAATGGCAGAGGTGATGCCGGGAATCTCCTGGAAGGGAATCCCGTGCTGTGCCAGCAATTCCAGTTCTTCTCCGCCCCGGCCGAACAGGAAGGGATCTCCACCTTTCAGACGGACCACACGCTTGCCGGACCGGGCTTTTTCCAGAAGCAGGGTGTTGATCTGCTCCTGGGGCATAATGTGGTGGCTGGATTCCTTTCCCACATTGATCCGCTCCGCCTCAGGGGGGATCATGTCTAAAATGGCCTGACTTACCAGACGGTCATAGACAACAACCTCTGCGGATGCAATGGCCTGCCGTCCCTTGATGGTCAAAAGACCGGGATCACCGGGGCCGGCACCGACTAAAATCACCTGTCCTGTTTTCATTGGTATTTCCTCCTCATTTCCAGAGCCAGAGCCGACCCCAGGGCTTCGGCCTGCTCTCTCGGCCCGGTGACGGTCTCAAAATACAAGTTGTTTTCCTGTGTGACATACATCCCCTTCAGGGTAAGGGTATCTGCAAGAAGGGTAGCATAGGCAGCCACAGGAGAAGAACATCCGCCGTCCAAGGTGCGGATAAAGGCCCGCTCCGCCGTGAGACAGTCCCGGCTGTCCCGGTCAGAAAACCCGGACAGGAAGGAAACATCCTCTCCGGCTCTGGCCTGCACGGCCAAAATGGCCTGCCCGGCAGCGGGAAGGAGCTCCTCAGTAGAAAAATATCGGCTGATGCGGTGCTCCAGCCCCAGACGGGACAGCCCGGCCGCTGCCAGAACCAGTGCGCAGTACTGCCCCTGATCCAGCTTTTCCAGCCGTGTCAGCACGTTGCCCCGGATAGGCTGGATGCGGGCTTCCGGATAAATAGACCGAAGCTGCAGCTGACGGCGAAGAGAGGAACAGCCAATGGGCTTGGAGAAATCAAGTTCTGTTTGCCCCTTGGGCAGCACCAGAACATCCCGGGGATCGGCCCGTTTTGAGAAGGCCACCAGAGGCAGACGGGGGTCCACCTCCATGGGAAGATCCTTGCTGCTATGTACGGTAATATCCACCCGCCCATCCAGAAGAGCGGCATCCAGTTCCTTGACAAAAAGGCCTTTTCCACCGATTTTGTCCAGAGTGCGATCCAGAATTTTGTCGCCGGTGGTTTTCATGGTTACAAGTTCCATGTGATATTCCGGGTGTGCAGCACGAATTGCCTCAATGACCAGATTGCTCTGAATGACGGCCAGACGGCTTTCCCGGCTTCCGACACGAATGGTTTTCATGGCATATCCTCCAGTAGGGTTCGGATTGCTTTGGCGGCCCGGGCAGTTTTTTTGTGTGCCTCCCCTTCGGACACAACCCCTGCCACAAGACCGCCGCCTGCACAGATTGCCGGGAAAAAGAAAGTGCTTTCTTCCCGGCAGTCTGCTACGCTTACAAAAATATGAGTATCATTGGCTTCCTGTCCCACTTGCTGATTCACGGCCCGGCTGTCGGTGGCGGCCACGGCCAAAAAGGCACCGGAAAGATCGCCCCGGGCATAGGGCCTGCATAGGTAAGTCACACCTTCCGGCACATGGTCGCAGCGAGGCGCAATCATGGTGACTGCTGCCCCGAAGTTCTTTAGCACCTGTACCCGGCGGAGCGCAATTTTCCCGCCGCCTACAACCACGGCTTTTCGTCCGTTCAAATCCACAAAGAGGGGGAAACGATAGGATTCAAGATTCATAGAACGCCTTCTTTCAGGGAAGTACCGGGCGGCCCGTCGTATGGGCGCGAATTTTTTGCTCGCATCGGCTGAGGGTATCTGCCGTGATGTGCTGGGCAAGGCCGCCAATCAGAAGGTCTACTGTTTTGTCAACGGATAGGGAAATGATATCCGATTCACTGAGACCGGCTTCCAGATCCTTTGCGGTGAGAAGCCGTTCATAGATGGCCTGCTTCAGAGTTTCAACGGAGCTGAGGCAATCCTTATAATTGACCCAGCGATAAAACTGTTCCGTGTGGGCCTGTAAGATTTCGGTTACCTCACAGGGGACCGTTCGATTTTCCCCCCAGTTGCCCAAATCATCCACATTATAGAGAGAAATTCCCGCCATCTGCCCCACTTCCGGCTGAATGTCTCTGGGGATTGCCAGATCCACCATAATGGGGGGGCGAGCGGACAGGGAGGCCAGCTGGGCTGCGGTTACGGTATAATGCGGGCTTGTGGTTGCGGAGACCAGAAGATCAAGCCCCTCCATATGCTCAAAGCGCTCATCATAGGGAACCACACCGCAGCCGGCGGGTACCACAGTCTCTCCATGTCGGTATGAACGCAGGGTCACCTTCACCTGACAGCCGGCTTTTTGCAGCAAAGATGCAGAAAGCCGCCCCATTTCTCCGTTTCCGATGACAATGGCCCGTTTTCCTTCCAGAGTATCCAGCTTCTTTTGCAGAAGCTCCACCGCCATACTGGCAGCAGAGGTGGGAAGGGCGGTAAGGTGCACCTGGGTGCGCACTGCTTTTCCGGCGGAAATGGCCGAACGAAACAGGGTTTCCAGAACAGGATCTGCGGTGCCTGCTTCCCGAGCCAGACCAATGGCTCCCTTGACCTGAGAGATGATCTGATCCTCTCCCCAGATCCGGGAGCGAAGCCCCGCTGCCACCTCCATCAGGTGATGGACGGCCTCCTCTGTGCGGCGGGTCACAAAGGCCCCTTCATAGGGGGCGTATTCCTCCCCGACGGCCTGACACAGAAGCTGCCCGGGATTCAGCGGCGCTGTACAGGAGAGATACAGCTCCGTGCGGTTACAAGTGGAAATGAGCACACAGCCCAATACCTGGGGAAAGGAGCGGATTTTGCCCAGAATTTCTCCTGTCTGCATTTTGGTGAAGGACAGTCGCTCCCGCAGGTCAATGGATACCAGACTGTGCTCCAATCCGGACATGACAATATTCATAGCTTATCCTTCCTTCTTTGCCACAACAACGGAGAAGTAACTGCCGTTTTCTTTCACATCTGCAAAATGGGGCCAGATACGTTCGTTTTCCATGCCGCAGTTTTCCACCATGGAGGAATTCTCCAGCTGATTGGACAGGCGAAGCTGGTGCTGTAAGTGCAGGATTCCGCTTCCCGCCTTCATAAAGACCTTATTGGCTTCGATGTCCATGGAATCGGAGAGATCGCAGCTGGCCGGGACAATCAGAAGCCGCTGGCTTCCTTCACAAAGAGACTGCCCAAGCTTGGCGGCAACGGCGCAGAAGGAGGGAACGCCGGGAATCAGCTCCGCATCATAGCCTCGGGCTGCAACCCGTTTGTGCACATAGATGTAGGTAGAATAGATGGTAGGATCTCCCAGGGTGATAAAACACACGGTTTTTCCTGCGTCCAGCAGATTGCAGATGGTGTCCGCAATTTCATCGTGGCACTGGTCCAGACGGGACTTGTCCCGAATCATGGGGGTGGGGCAGTAGAGAAGCTCTTTCCCCTCCACATAGGGACGGACGATTTGAAGCGCGGTTTTATCCCCGGAACCTTTGTCCGGCACGGCCACGATATCGGCTTGCTTCAGAAGGCGCACCGCCTTCATGGTGATAAGCTCCGGATCTCCCGGGCCGACGCCAAGGCCATACAACTTTCCTGTGTTCATAGTTGATTCTCCTGTAAGATGTGTTTGAGTTCTTTTCTGGCTTCGCTGATGGTAGACACCGGGCCTCTGGTTTGCACACCGTCTTCTTTTTTCAGAATTTCCATGAGATGGGCAATGCGGGGCAGACGCAGATGGTTGCTCCGCAGCAGCTCCGGATTGGCAAACAGCTCATTGGGCGTGCCGGAACAACGCATGGTACCATCGCTCAGCAGATAGGCATAGTCGCAATAAAGCGGCACAATATCCATATCATGGGTTGCGAGAATAATGGTCATTCCCAGCTGATCCCGGATGGAGAGCAGCAGGTGCATAATGGCACTGACGCCCTGGGGGTCCAGGCCGGCGGTGGGCTCATCCAAAATCATAATGTTTGGTTCCATCACCAGAACACCGGCAATGGCAACCCGTTTTTTCTGCCCGAAGGACAGCGCATGGGTGGGCTTGTCTTTCAGATGGGTGATTCCGGTTTTTTCCATGGCCCAGTCCACACGGCGGCGGACTTCTTCCTGATCCAGGCCCAGATTTAAGGCACCAAAGGAGATATCCCGGTAGACATCGGCGGAAAACAGCTGATTATCCGGGTCCTGAAAGACGATCCCCACTTCCTTTCGCAGGGACTGAATCCCCTTTTTTGTGTAGGGGATCTGCTGACCATTTATAAACACCTGCCCCGATTCCGGGGTATGGACACCGTTCAGATTTAAGAAGAGGGTAGATTTTCCGGCCCCGTTGGAGCCCAGGATTCCCGTGATTTTTCCAGCCTCTGCTCTGAAGCTGATACTGTTCAATGCTTTTGTACCATCTTCGTAGGTATAGACCAGATTTTTGGCCTCTATTGCGTAGGTTGTCATATGAAATGCACCTCCAAAAAGCAACAAAGCAGCTGAATGAGGACAACAGCCAATGCGGCCAGGTAACAGGCGGTTCCTTTTTTATATTCTTCCGGCAAGGTCAGAAGAATTCCCGTATAGCCCCGGGATTCCAAGGCGGAATAGACCTGATCCCCTTTGCTCCATGCCCGAAGGAAGACCATGGAGGCAAGGGTTCCCAGAGAGGTGATGCTTCGCCGGAAGCCTACATAGCCCAGACGGGAGTGCTGGGCTGTGCGGATGTTGCTCGCCGTATCGGACAGCACAAAAATGAACCGATAGATCAGATCCATGAGTTCAATCAGGAGCTGAGGCACATGCAGACGCCGAAGGGCAAAGGTCAGGTCCGTCATAGGGGTGTTTAATGTCAGAAAATATACAGAGGCAATCACACCCATGGATTTGCAGATGATACCAAAGCCATGGGTGAGGGAGCCGGAAGTGACACCCCATACAGATCCTCCTATGGGCAGGCCGAAAAGAACAGGGGTATCCGCAGGATGACGATTGACCATAATGGTGATACAGCCGATCATCAGAAATGCCATGGGAAAGCGAAGAAATCGCAAGAAGACCCGAGGGCGCACACCACCCCAAAGGGTGGTGAGTGCGCCCATGATAATCAGAGTACAGATACCGGTCCAGATTCCACCGCAGGACAGGCAGATAACAACTGCCGCAAAACTGAGTGTCAGCTTGGCAATGGGGTCTAATCGCCGAAGCCTGGACTGGTATGCGTAACGATCGGTGCCCATGCCGGTTACTGTGCCTTCTTACGAGGGGTCAGATAACCGATGCAATAGCAGACAACACCGGAACCCAGTGCAGCCTGAAGGGCAAAGAGGAGGGATTCGATTTCGCCGCTGGCAGGCTCCAGAATCGGCTCAAAAATAGGGGTATAATCAGGGTCCAACTCAAAGATAATGTCTTCCGCTTCTCCATCGGCACCGCCAAATTCAGCGTCCCGACACAGCCACAGGGGAAGAACGGCCAGAATGACCACAAGAACAATCAAAATCGTGTTTTTTACCCAAAGTTTCATGGTGTTTCCTCCTTACATTACGGCCAGATCATGAAGTTCGGTCTTGCTGTACTTGGTCAAAACATTGAAGATTACCACAGTGAGCAGACCCTCTGCAATGGCAAGAGGAATCTGGGTCACGGCAAAAACAGAGATGAATTTTCCAAACCCGCCATACACCATAGTCAGCTGTACGGAAGTGACCACATATGTAAACAGATCGCCCAGAGCGGCGGCAAAGAATACGCAGATACCCACGGGAGCCTTTGCTTTCTTGAGAAGCTTAAATACCACCCAGGACATAATGGGACCTGCGATGGCCATAGAGAATGTATTGGCGCCCAGTGTGGTGATGCCGCCGTGAGCCAGCAGCAGTGCCTGGAATACCAGAACGATCAGTCCCAGAACAGAAGTGGCGGTAGGCCCAAAGAGAATGGCACCCAGGCCCACACCGGTGGGGTGAGAACAGGAACCGGTGACAGAGGGAATTTTGAGAGCAGACAGCACGAATGCAAAGGCACCGCACATGGCCAGAAGAATCTTGGCCTTTGGGGTTGCGCCGATGCGCTTTTTAATGGAAAGGAAGCCTGTGACGATAAATGGGAGGCAGACAACTGCCCAGGAGATGCTCCAGCCTACAGGAAGGAGGCCTTCTCCAATGTGCATGGCAGAAGCACTGGTGGGGAGGATGCACAGCAGAGCCAGAAGCAGATAGACTTTTACAAGGGATCTTTTCATAATGTTCTCTCCATTCAATATTTGCAAATTTTATAAAACAAACTGCACAGCGCGCGCTTACCATGCAATTTATTTTCGCACGGGAAGAGCGGAACCGCCCATGAAGAGAACAACAAACCTGATACGAAAAAAGCGGCTGCGACAGTGTAAAACTGCCGCAGCCGTTTTCTGCGTACACAACATCATCAAGCACCCTCTGAACAGAGCGCTTGCATATGATTACACAAAGCAGGTCTCCTGACTCATAGATCACCGGCATACACACTGCCTTCTCAGGACATCAGTCCCAATGACAGACTTTCGTCATGTGTGCAGCCTCCCTATTTACAGTGGCGGTACCGTTCTGGGGTCAAACCAGATTCCCTATTAGCCGCTGAAACATATGAAACCATACAATAACAGCGACACTATATGTAAATGGACTATTCAATTCGCTTTGATTATACTCAATGACAGAAAGCTTGTCAATAACTTTTACAAGTATTTTCGCTGTTTTGGCAGTATTGCAGCGGCTGTGCATGTAAGGCGTGCTGAGCAAACAGGGCCCGTATCTTTGGGTATTCCCCCAGCCCGCGCAGGGTGCAGGACACCCCATATCCCTGCGCCTCAAGCCGGCGGAGCCAGGAATCTTCCTCAGGGCCGGCCATGTCGTTTTTTGCGTGATCTCCTGCCACCACCATAAAAGGATGCAGACGGACACGGCGAATTTCCGGCTGCTTTTTCAGCCGTGCAATGACCTGAGGAAGCTCGGGATATCCCTCCACGGTACCAACAAAGGCACGCTCCCAGCCAAGATCGTGGAGAATATACTCCATAAGGGCATAGGTTGCATTGGCATGATGGGCCGTTCCGTGCCCCATAAATACAATGGCCTCATCGGCAGCGGGAGGCGCAATTTCCGAAGCAACGGCGCTGGCTGCATCCAGATAGTTCTGTACGGAGGTAAGAAGGGGGGTGCCCATGGAGATGCTGATCTCCTGCGCAAAGGGGGCAGCCTGACGGCAGAGCTTGTTAAACTCTTCGCCGTTGATCACATGGGTGGGCTGAATCACAACACGGGTGCAGCCTTCTTCTTTTAACCGGGTCAGGGCCTGAGGCACAGTGTCAATTTGAAGATGCTCCTCTTTTTGGAGCTTTTTAAGGATCATGCCGCTGGTAAACGCACGGCGAAGTGTAAATTCCGGGAATGCTTCCGCAATGGTTTGCTCGATGGCAGAGATGTTTTTTTGCAGGGTGTCCAAATGGCTTGTGCCAAAGGAAACGACCAGAACCGCCTGGGTATTTTTCATAAAGTCCTCCTTACGCCGCATACTGCAAGCAGCAACAGATCCTGAAGTGGGAGCGCAGGCAGTATGAAGACCCTATGGTTTCTTTACAAAAAAAGACCCCTCACAAGGAGGTGGTCCTGGATGCAAAGCGCCGCACAGTTCTGCCCCATACTCTCCACCTAAGAGTTATGGATGATCCAGTGTTCTGGTACCTGGCTTACGAATATTCCGCAGGCAGAAGACTGTGAAAGTCCGCTGCCATTGGCTTCGACTACAGTAGAGGTAAGACTGCTCCGGCTATTCCGGATTTCCCAGCATGTCATTTCTGACACGGCAACTGGATCGATATTCACTTACTTCTATGCTATCAGTTTTTTTGTCAAAAGTAAAGAATAAAATATGAAATATAAAAAATTTTTCTCGTTCTTTGTGATCCTTTTGGATAGAACGGAAAACTTCTGATTTTTGCGGATGGGTTGGCGCTTTATTTGTAACAACAGGGTTGACAAGAATCGGGCCTGCGACTAAAATAAGAGAGAAATTCGAGTGCTTTTACAGCCGTTGCGGCTGTGGAGAGAATAGAGAATCGGGTGAGATTCCCGAACGGTACCGCCGCTGTATTTGCGTTGGCGCTGCTCGTTGATGAAAGTCAGTCACTGGGAAACTGGGAAGGCAGAGCAAAGCCATGGAACATTCCAAGACGCAAGAGTCAGAAGACCTGCTTGAGTTGCCCGGGGAGTCTCACAATCGCTGAGCCCACGGGCTTCAGATGTTGCAGAAAATCGGCTGCGACAGCATTGCGCTGTCGCAGCTTTTTTGTTTTAAGGAGGGGTGGAAATGCAGTCGGTCATTCCCAGAGTGCTGCTGGCAGGGACCAACAGCGGCTGTGGAAAAACCACGGTGGCCTGTGCTGTTTTGCAGGCCCTTGTCAATCGTCAGATGAAGGTCGGGGCGTTCAAGTGCGGCCCGGATTATATTGACCCCATGTTTCACAGCAAGATCATCGGCGCCAAAAGTGCCAATCTGGACCTGTTCTTTTTCAGCGAAAACACCCTCCGGTACTTATTGGCGAAAAACGGGGAAGATCGGGATATCTCCATCATAGAAGGGGTCATGGGCTATTACGATGGAATGGGCCTCACCACCACCAGGGCCAGCACCTACCATGTGGCCCAGGTGAGCAACAGCCCCGTTGTGCTGGTGGTCAGTGCAAAGGGAGTGTCGTTGTCCGTTTTGGCCACGATCCAGGGATTTCTCTCTCTGTACCCGGACAATCAGATTCAGGGGGTCATTTTGAATCAATGCTCTGCCATGACCTATCCAGGCCTGGAAGAGGCCATCCTTCGCCAATTTGAAGGAAGGATTCAGCCTCTGGGCTTTCTGCCCCCTATGCCTCAGTGCACACTGGAAAGCCGCCATTTGGGCTTGGTGACGGCGGCGGAGGTGGATCGGCTTCGGGAGAAGCTCCAGGCAATGGCGGCGCAGGCGGAAAAGACGATCAAGCTGGATAAGCTGCTGAAGCTGGCGCAAGGTGCGGCGCCGGTCAACTGCACGCCGGTGGTGCTGCCCCAATATCATCAGCGGGTTCGCATCGCCGTGGCACGGGACAATGCGTTTTGTTTCTATTATGAGGACAGTCTGGAGGCCCTGAGGGAAATGGGTGCGGAGCTGGTGCCCTTCAGTCCTCTGACGGATCACAGCCTGCCGGAAGATATTCAGGGCCTATATCTGGGAGGCGGATATCCGGAGTTATACGCCCAAAGGCTCAGCGAAAATCACGAAATGCGGCGTTCTGTCCGGAGGGCTTTGGAGCAGGGCCTGCCGTGCATTGCAGAATGCGGTGGGTTTATGTATCTGACTCAGGCCATTGGAGAATATCCCATGGTGGGATACCTGCCGGGCCAATGTGAAGACCGGGGAAAACTCACAAGATTCGGCTATGTCACCTTGACAGCCCAGGAAGACACCATGCTGTGCAGAAAAGGCCAGTCCATTGCGGCACATGAATTCCACCATTGGGACTGCAGCCGGACCGGGGCCGGCTTCACCGCCCGAAAGGCATCGGGAAAAACCTGGCAGTGTGTTGTGGCCAATGAACATCTTTACGCAGGATATCCCCATTTCCATTTCTACGCAAACCCCGATTTTTGTAAAAACTTTTATGAAACATGCCTGAAGGAGGATGGAAGCCATGCCGGAACAGATGAAGCCCATGGACATAGAGAAAAGAAGCTTTGAGATCATCACGCAGCTGTTGGGAGATCAGAAGCTTGACCCGGAAAATGAACTGGTAATCAAGCGAGTGATTCATACCACAGCGGATTTTGAATATGTGAAGAATCTGGTATTTTCGGAGCATGCGGTGCAAAAGGGAATCGAGGCCCTTCGTTCCGGGTGCGACATTGTGACAGATACCCAGATGGCAAAATCCGGCATCAATAAAACCATACTGGGAAAGCTGGGCGGCCAGGTCCATTGCTTCATGTCCGATGCCGATGTGGCGGAGGAAGCCAGACGGCGTGGAGTGACCCGGGCGGTTGTGTCCATGGAGCGGGCCGCAGGGCTTTCCAAACCCTGTATCTTTGCCATTGGCAACGCACCTACCGCTCTCATTTCCCTCCATCAGCAAAGACAGGAAGGAAACATTTCTCCTGCCCTGATTATCGGCGTGCCGGTAGGATTTGTAAATGTGGTGGAGAGCAAGGAACTTATCATCGCATCGGATGTTCCCCACATCGTTGCAAGAGGCCGCAAGGGAGGCAGCAACGTGGCGGCAGCCATCTGCAATGCCATGCTGTACCAGATCATGCGGTAACGCCATGGAAGAATATATCATAAAGGACGGAAAACGCCTGCGGATGGGATATACCACCGGTTCCTGTGCGGCTGCTGCGGCAAAAGCCGCTGCATGGATGCTGCTGACCGGAAAAAGGCGGGAGCAGATCACCCTGAAAACGCCCAAGGGGATTGTGTTGCAGCTTCCGGTTCTGGAAATTGAAATGCAGGAGCATCGGGTGTCCTGCGCCATCGAGAAAGACGGCGGAGATGATCCGGATATTACCAAAGGCACCCTGATTTTTGCCACTGTAAGCCGCAGGAAGGAACCCGGCATTGTGATTGACGGGGGACAGGGCATCGGAAGAGTCACCAAACGGGGACTGGATCAGCCGGTGGGCAATGCGGCAATCAATTCCGTACCACGGCGAATGATTCGGGAGAATGTGGAAGAAATCCAGGCCCTTACCGATGATTACGGGGGCCTGTCCATTGTGATTTCCGCACCGGCAGGAGAGATGCTTGCAAAAAAGACCTTCAATCCACGGCTGGGCATTGTAGGCGGCATCTCCATTTTGGGGACCACGGGGATTGTGGAGCCTATGAGTGAGAAGGCTCTGGTGGATACCATCCGGGTGGAACTGAGACAGAGAAAGGCCCATGGGGCCCAGCATGTGCTCCTGACCCCGGGCAACTACGGCTCCGAATTCATCCGTCTGGGCATGGGCATTGACGGAAAACTCCCGGTGCAGGTCTCTAACTTTATCGGGGACGCCCTGGATCTGTGCAAGGAGCTGGAGATCCGTGGGGCGCTTCTGGTGGGACACATTGGAAAGCTGGTAAAGATCGGCGGCGGTATGCTCAATACCCACTCAAAATATGGAGATTGCCGCATGGACATTCTGGCAGCCCAGGCCGGGGCGGCGGGACTTCCGGCAGAAAAGATTTGTGAAATTTTGGACTGTGTGACCTGTGACGATGCCCTGCGGATTTTGAAAGAGGCCGGGTTTTATGAGCAGACCTTGCAGCGGCTGACAGAGCGTGTGGCCCAGCATCTGCGCCATCGGGGCGGAGACGAGCTTCAGACGGAGGTCATCCTGTTTTCCAAGGAATATGGAGTTCTGGGAAAGAGCGATCACGCAGACCAGATGTTACATTATATATTGGAGGAATCATGATATGGTACATTTTGTCGGTGCAGGAAGCGGCGCGCCGGATTTGATTACGGTGCGTGGTGCCCGCCTTCTGAGAGAGGCGGATGTGGTGATCTATGCCGGATCACTGGTGAATCCCGCACTTCTGGAGGATACAAAACCGGGCTGTGAAATTCACAACAGTGCCAAAATGACGCTGGAAGAGGTGATCGAGGTCATCAGAGCCGCAGAGAGTCTGGGAAAAACCACGGTGCGCCTGCATACCGGAGATTCCAGTATTTACGGCGCAGTCCGGGAGCAATTTGACGAACTGGAGAGATACAACATCCCCTATGATGTCTGCCCCGGTGTCAGCTCCTTCTGCGGTGCGGCGTCTTCCCTGCGGACGGAATACACCTTGCCGGATGTGAGCCAGACGGTGATTATTACCCGCACAGCAGGCCGAACCCCTGTGCCGGAGCGGGAGTCCATTCGTTCTCTGGCGGCTCACAGGGCAACCATGGTGCTGTTTCTCAGCACCTCTCTGACCCAAACATTACAGCAGGAGCTGCTGGCAGGTGGCTATCCCGGCAGCACCCCCGTGGCGGTGGTGTATAAGGCCACCTGGCCGGATGAGAAGATTTTTCGGTGCACGGTGGAAACCCTCCATGAAACCGTGACACAGCAGGGGCTTACCAAGACTTCTTTGATTATTGTAGGAGACTGCATGGGAGATTCTTACATGCGCAGTCTTTTGTATCATCCCGGATTCACCACGGAATACCGTGAGGCGACCCAATGAAAATCGCAATCTTTGCCTATAGCAGACAGGGCTGTGAGACGGCACGAAGGGCGCAGACTTTTTTGGGGGGCCAAGAGGTTCGAATGTACACCATGGAGCGGTTTGCGCAGCCGGGATTTTTCCCTCTGGGACGGCCTGCCGTTGCCTTTTATGGCGCTGCATTTCAGTGGGCAGATGCCATGATTTTTGTGGGCTCCTGTGGAATTGCGGTCCGGGAGATTGCCCCCCATGTGAAAAGCAAGCAGACAGATCCGGCAGTACTGGTGATAGATGAGCTGGCAGGCTTTGTCATTCCCCTGCTCAGCGGCCATATTGGCGGTGCCAATGCCCTGGCCCGGAAGCTGGCGGGGTATTTGGAAGCCAAGCCTGTGATTACCACCGCCACTGACATTCATAATAAATTTTCGGTGGATGCATGGGCGACGAAAAACGGATTGATCCTAAGCGATCTGTCCAAAGCCAAGGAAGTCTCTGCCGCAATCTTGGAGCAGGAGATTCCCATGGTATGTGATTTCCCGGTGGGGACAGCGTACCCACCAGGCGTGATTGCCGGAGACACAGGGAAGATTGGCATTTGCATCAGTTATGAAACGAAGGAACCCTTTGAAACGACCCTTCGCCTGATTCCCCCCATTGTCCATTTGGGAATTGGCTGCCGCAAAGGAACAGAGGCATCTGCCATTGCAGAAGCGGTGGCGTTTGTGCTGGATACCAACAGAATCGACAGCCGTGCCATCTGCTGTGCGGCCTCCATCGATCTGAAAGCAGAGGAGAAAGGACTGCTGCAATTTTGTGCGGAACGCCATTGGCCCATCTCTTTTTATTCTGCACAGGAGCTTTCCTGTGTTAAGGCGGATGTGACGGCGTCTGAATTTGTCCGACAGATAACAGGCATTGATAATGTATGTGAACGGGCTGCCCTCATGGGGGCAGCAAATTTGATTGTGAAAAAGACCGCCCGCAACGGGGTCACCGTTGCCCTGGCGGCAGAAACTTTGGAGGTGCAATTTGGGTAAGCTGATTGTGATAGGCATAGGCCCGGGAGATTATGAGAACATGACCGTTAAGGCAGACCGGGCACTGGCAAGCTGTGATGTCATTGTTGGATATCATGTATATGTGGATCTGGTAAAGGATCGGTACCCCCATAAGGAATTTATGACCACCCCCATGACCAGGGAAGCCCAGCGCTGCCAGATGGCCCTGGATGCAGCCATGGCAGGAAAGACCGTTGCCATGGTGTGTTCCGGGGACAGCGGCATTTACGGCATGGCGGCACTGATTTATGAGCTGAGAGGGGAGAAACAGGAACCGGAAATCCAAGTGATTCCGGGCCTTACGGCAGCTTGCAGCGGCGCAGCATTGCTGGGGGCGCCTCTTACCCATGACTTTGCGGTGATCAGCCTCAGTGACCGACTGACCAGCTGGGAAAAAATCGAGGCCCGTCTGGATGCCGCTGCAAAATCTGACCTTTCCATGGTGCTGTACAATCCCGCCAGCCATGGCCGTCCCGATCATTTGCGCCGGGCCTGCGAGATTCTTCTGCGCACTCTGCCAAAGGACCGCCCCTGCGGCATTGCCCGGAACATTGGCAGAGAAGGTGAGGACTATACCCTGCTTTCTCTGGAAGAGCTCCGGGATACCAAGGTGGACATGTTCTGCACGGTTTTCATCGGCAACGCCATGAGCCGAATCATCACAGACCGTTTGGTGACACCGAGAGGGTACACAGATGTATAACCTTTGCGTATTTGCGGGAACCACGGAGGGACGGGAACTGATCTCGTTTTTAACGGAACAGCCTCTTTCCGTTACGGCCTGCGTCGCCACGGAGTATGGGGAGACGCTGCTGCACCCTGCCCCAAACCTGACCATTTCGGCGGCACGGCTTACCCGGGAGGATATGATTGCACTGTTTACGGAGCAGAAATTTGACCTTGTGGTGGATGCGACCCACCCTTATGCGCCAATTGTAACAGAAAATATTGTTGGTGCCTGCGCTGAAACAAATACGCAATATCTGCGCCTGCTCCGGGAAGAAAATGGAGCCCCTCAGGATGCGGTGTTTGTTTCGGATATTGCAGGTGCGGTTCGATACTTGAATACAGTCACCGGAAATATCCTGCTGACCACAGGCAGCAAGGAGCTTTCTTCTTATACAGACATTCAAAATTTTACACAGCGGGTCTATGCCAGAGTGCTGCCCATGGAGGATTCTCTGCGGTTGTGTCAAGGGGCGGGGCTGCCGCCTGCTCATATTCTGGCCATGCAGGGGCCGTTTTCTCAGGAAATGAATGTGGCCATGCTCAAAGCAGTGTCAGCAAAATTTATGGTGACCAAGGAATCCGGCGCCAAGGGTGGATTTGCGGAAAAGATCGCCGCTGCCAGGCAGGCCGGTGCAAAGCTGATTGTGGTAGGAAGACCCCCTCAGCGGCAGGGAAAAGGATACCGGGAAACGTTGGAGTATCTTTGCCGCCGATTTGATTTGCGGAGAAAACCCATTGTGACGGTGGCAGGCATCGGGCCGGGAAATCAGAAAGCAATGACGGGAGAGGTGTTGACGGCGATTTCTCAGGCGGATTGCGTGATTGGAGCAAAGCGGATGCTGGAGGCGGTGACAGATGAAGGCAAGTGCCGTTACGATGCCATATCCCCGGAGGCCATTGCCCGGTATATCCACACCAACCCCCAGCATCAACGGTTTGTGGTGGTGATGTCGGGGGATGTGGGATTTTACAGCGGTACCAGAAAGCTGCTGCCGCTGCTGCATGATTGCAAGGTGAACATCCTGCCGGGGCTCAGCTCTCTTTCTTATCTCTGCGCCCGGCTGGGTACCTCCTATGAGGATGTTTTTGCCACCAGCATCCACGGCAGGGAGCACGATATTCTGACAGATGTGATGACCCATAACCGGGTCTTTGCTCTGGTTGGAGGAGAGAACGGAATTGCGGCGCTGTGCAAGCGACTGGTCAATGCGGGGTTTGCAGATGCGAAGATCAGTGTAGGAGAGCGGCTCAGCTATCCCGATGAAACAATCACCCTGGGGACTGCCGAGACCTTGTCTTCCCGGAGCTTTGCCAGCCTCAGTGCGGCATTGATTGAGCATGACGCAGAAATGCAAGCCCTGCCCTGCGGACTTCCGGACGAGGCTTTTCAAAGAGGAGCCGGAAGCGACGGCGTGGTTCCCATGACCAAAAGCGAAGTGCGGTGTGTGTGCCTGTCCAAGCTTCGGCTGACCAATACCAGTGTCTGCTGGGATGTGGGAGCGGGGACCGGCTCTGTATCCATCGAGGCGGCGCTTCAGGCCCGGAGAGGACAGGTCTTTGCCATTGAGAAAAAAGAGGCGGCTGTGGAGCTGATGGGGCAGAACTGTCAGCGCTTTGGGGTGGAGAATGTGACCATTGTTCCCGGTACGGCACCGGAGGTCTGCAAGGAGCTGCCAGCCCCCAGCCATGCATTCATTGGGGGAAGCACGGGAAATATGCGCTCCATTCTTTCCCTGCTCCTTGAGAAAAATCCCAATGTCCGCATTGTTGCAACAGCCGTTACCCTGGAATCGGTAGGAGAGCTGACCGCCTGCATGAAGGAGTTTCCGTTCACGAAGACGGAGGTCATATCCATGAGTGTTGCACGGGACCGAAAGGCGGGAGCCTACCATCTGATGACAGGCCAGAATCCCATCTATATCTTTACCATGGAAGCGGGAGGGGAGCAGAGATGAAATGGTCTGTCTTGGCGCTGTGCATCGGTTTCGGAATGGATCTCATTGTGGGAGACCCGCACAACATTCCCCATCCCGTGGTATGGATCGGAAAATTGATTAAGGCCCTGGAGCGGGGGCTGCGGCGGCTGTTTCCCAAAACCGTTTTGGGCGAGAACATAGCAGGGGGGGTCCTGTGGCTTCTGGTGACGGTTATTTCCACCGCCATACCGGTGGTGCTGCTGTGGCTGTGCCACAGCGTCAGTCCCTGGCTGCGGCTGGGGCTGGAAAGCGTGATGTGCTGGCAGATCCTGGCAACCAAGTCCCTGAAAGACGAGAGCATGAAGGTATACAAGGCCCTTAAAACCAGAGATTTGGAGCAGTCCAGATTTGCGGTATCCATGATTGTGGGCCGGGATACGGCGCGGCTGGATGAAAAAGCCATTGCCCGTGCCACCGTGGAAACGGTAGCCGAAAATACCTCCGATGGAGTCATTGCGCCATTGCTGTATTTGACCATTGGCGGGGCGCCTCTTGGATTTTTTTACAAGGCAGTGAACACCATGGATTCCATGTTGGGCTATGTGGAGCCGCCCTACAAAAACATCGGTCTGGTTCCTGCCAAAATGGATGATGTGATGAATTTCATTCCCGCCCGTGTCTCGGCCTTTATGATGCTGCTTTCCGGCTGGCTTCTGGGACTGGATCTCAAGGGCGGCTGGCATATTTTCAGAAGAGACCGCTTCAATCATGCAAGCCCCAATTCGGCCCAGACGGAATCCGTGTGCGCAGGCCTTCTTGGAATCCGGCTGGCAGGAGACGCATTTTACCACGGTGTGCTGCACAAAAAGAAGTATATCGGCGATGCAAAACGAGAAATTGAACCGGAAGATATCCCCGGAGCCTGCAAATTGCTGTATGCTACGGCATTGGTCACCTTGCTTGTTTGCGTATGCGGTAAGCTTCTTGTTTTGGGAGGAATCTAAATGCTCTACCAGACAAAAAATCCCCACGGCGGGGATATTTACGCAGAGCCAATAGAACTGGATTTTTCTGCAAATACCAATCCCTTCGGAACCCCTCAGGGAATTCTGGATGCGGTGCAGGCTTCCTTGCGGCACATGCACCGATACCCGGACCCATATTGCAGGCAGCTTGTCCGGGAAATTTGCAAATTTGAGCAAGTCCCCAGACAGTATATTTTATGCGGCAATGGTGCGGCAGAACTGATCTATACTTATTGTGAGGCGGTAAAGCCACGGTGTGCCCTGGAGCTGGCACCCACCTTTTCCGAGTACGCATTGGGACTTCGGCGGATGGGATGCAGGGTAACACGGCATGTGCTGAAGCAAAGCACCGGCTTTGAGGTGGGGGAGGATGTTCTGGATGCCATTTACAGCGTGAAACCGGATGTGGTATTTCTGTGCAATCCCAATAATCCCACCGGGAGAACCGTGAACCCCCAGCTGATGAAAAAAATCCTGAAGGTTTGCAGAACAGAGAATATCAGGCTCTTTGTAGACGAGTGTTTTCTGGATTTCACGGAGCTGGGGGAAAGCGTGAAGCCCTATCTGGCCGAAACACCCCAGCTGATGATTTTGAAGGCATTTACCAAAAGCTATGGAATGGCAGGGATTCGTCTGGGCTATTGTATGAGCGCAGACAGCACGGTTCTGCATCAAATGGCAGAGGCGGTGCAGCCATGGAATGTTTCCAGTCTGGCCCAGGCTGCCGGGATTGCGGCCCTGAAAGAACAGAAGTTTTTACAGGATACCAAAGCTTTGGTGGGGGGGCAGCGGCAGTATCTGCGTCAGGAACTGGAAAAGCTGGGCTTCTGGGTATGCCCGGCAGAGGCAAATTTTCTCCTGTTCTCTGGCCCGGAATTTTTACAGGAACGGCTGAAAGAGAAAAAAATTGCCATCCGAAACTGTGACAACTATGAGGGCCTGTGCCCCGGCTGGTATCGCATTGCGGTGCGGCTCCCGGAGGAAAACAAAAGGCTTGTGGAAGAAATTTCCCGGATAATGCATAAGGAGTAACTATGGCGAAAAATATTATGATTCAGGGGACCATGTCCAATGCGGGAAAGAGCCTGTTGTGCGCCGCTCTGTGTCGGATTTTCAAGCAGGACGGATACCGTGTGGCACCCTTTAAAAGCCAGAATATGGCACTGAACTCTTTTATTACCGAGGCGGGAGGAGAAATGGGAAGAGCACAGGTGGTGCAGGCGGAGGCTGCCGGAATCGCACCGGATGTGCGGATGAACCCCATTTTGCTCAAGCCCACCACGGATGTGGGAAGTCAGGTGATCGTCAATGGCGTGGTGCAGGGGAACATGCGTGCCATGGAGTATTACCGCAGGAAGCGGGAATACATTCCGGCAATCATGGAGGCCTATGAGTCCCTGGCCCAGGAATACGATATCATTGTCATGGAAGGTGCCGGAAGTCCCGCGGAAATCAACTTAAAGCAGGAAGATATTGTAAACATGGGAATGGCAAAGGCTGTGGACGCGCCTGTTCTTCTGGTCGGTGACATTGACCGCGGCGGTGTGTTTGCCCAGCTCTATGGTACCATAGCGCTGCTGGAAGAGGAGGAGCGGGCCAGAATCAAAGGAACCGTTGTAAATAAATTCCGGGGGGACCCCTCTATTTTGGAGCCGGGTCTGCGTATTCTGGAGGACCTTTGCAAAGTTCCCGTGGTGGGTGTGGTTCCTCATGTCAGCGTGGATATTGATGACGAAGACAGCCTTTCTGAACGGTTTTCCCAAAAGCAGGAGAGAAAACTGTTGGACATTGCGGTGATTCGTCTGCCTCATATTTCCAATTTTACAGACTTCAGTCCCTTTGAGCGCTATGAAAATGTGTCTGTTCGATATGTGGAGCAGGTGGGGGACCTGCACCATCCTGATCTTTTGATGATTCCCGGCACCAAGAGCACCATTGCCGATCTGGCATGGCTTCGTCAGAACGGCCTGGAGGCCGCCATTCAGAAGACGGCAGCAGCGGGAACACTGGTTTTCGGCATCTGCGGAGGATATCAGATGCTGGGCCGACGGATTTCGGACCCGGATCAGGTGGAGGCGGCCCAGGTGACGGAAATTGCAGGCATGGGCCTTTTGGACATGGAAACCATATTCCGTGGAGAGAAGGTGCAAAGGCAGGTGAGGGGGACCTTTGAAAAAGTGCCCGGCATGCTGTCCGGCCTGGAGGGAGCCGCCTATGAGGGATACGAAATCCACATGGGAAGAAGCGAAGAGACACTTCCTCCCCTCAATCACTGCAAAAATGTCTATGGAAGTTATATCCACGGTATTTTTGATGCACCGGGAATATCCGATACGATTTTGAAAGCGATTTGCAAGCAAAAAGGAATGGAGTTTGAGGATATCACCTCCTATGACATCCACACATACAAAGAACAGCAGTATGACAAACTGGCGGACGCAGTGCGCAGCAGCATGGACATGGACTATATTTATAAGATCCTGAACCGGGAGGTGCCATAGTCCGGCTGAAACTTCCAACAAGATTCCGGAGGAACGACAATGAGCCACATTTTTTGCGTGATCGACGGCATGACAGACCCTCAATTTGAAATTGCAGAATATCCCGCCCTTGCGGGAATGAAGCTGGCCTCCTATGTGGATACCTGTCAGGGGAACGAGCCAGAGAGCCTGGGCTGTATTTTGCGCCTGCTGGGGACACGGCAGGTTCCCCATCATCTGCGGGGATATGCGGAGGCCCTGGGAGCGGGAATCCCTGTGGGGGAACAGGATCTGGTGCTGCGTGGCAGCTGGTTTGCTTTGGATGAAGCGGGGCGCTGCACGGTACCGCTTTCGGCGCCCCAAGAGATGAGGACCTCCGCTGACTGCCGGTATTATCCTCTGGGGGAATATAAAAGCTTGTTGGTCTTTCCGGGCTTGTCTTCTCAAATTGACCGAATTGTGACCCATCCTCCCTATGAATGTGTGGGGCTGTGTGCGAAAAGTCTGTGCCCTCAGGGCAGTGAAGCCCTCAGGACTGTTTTTTGGGAGTGGATGGGCACCGAACGCTGCCTGCTTCCCTGGGGGCAGTCCGTATGCGCAAAGCTGGCTCCCTTTCCGGAACCCGCGGCGGTGGTATGCGGAACCACCGTGGTGAAGGGAATTGCCCGGCTTCTGGGGATGCATCTGGTGGATCTCCCGCAGGCATCAGGGGACACGGATACAGAGTTACATGAAAAGCTGCAATCCGCCCTCTGCCAGGCGGAACAATATCCCTTTGTATTGCTGCACATCAACGGAGCAGACGAAGCGGCCCACAGAAAAGATGCGCAGGAGAAAAACACATTCCTGCATCGGGTGGAGCGTGAGGTTTTGCGGCCCCTTCTGATGTCGGGGCATCGGATCACGGTGGTTTCAGACCACGGAACCGATCCTGAAAGCGGAAAGCATCTTGCGTCTGTACAGCCTGTATTTGTATCTGATGGATGTATCAGACAGAACCCGGAGACCACTTACAAACAGACACACAGAATGATGGTAACTCCCTGAAAACTGGTGATTTTGCCATAAAATAGTCGCTGCTTTTTGGCGGGTTACACAACGAAGTGAACGCGTTCTATGCTTGTAAATTGGGATAGTCTGTGCTAAGATAAAAGTATAAGGTGAAAGGCAAAAGAAGCACTTTGAGACTGCCTGCTGCGCTAGGAGTGCAATAGGAAAGCCCGCAGCAGATTCCACTGGTTGAATTGAATAAAATGCATTGTGTCACCCGTAAAGACTGATGGGATTCATCAGACGCGGTGATTAGGGAATCCGGTGAAAGTCCGGAGCGACTGCCGTTGCTGTATGCGTCGGAGTTCATGTGCAAGGAGTGATCCGGTCACTGGGGAAACCTGGGAAGGCGGTACATGAACGAAGGAACAATTCCTAAAGACGTGAGCCAGAATACCGACAATGCCTGAATGTTGCTCGCATTTCCGTGATTGGAAAGGCGGGCTATCTGTTGTTGCGAAAAAACGGTCGCATCGGAAGGGTTCCGATGTGACCGTTTTTATATTTATAGATAGACCCAAATAAAGTAAGGAGGAGAAAAATGAAAAAAAGAGTTTTAAGCTTGCTGATGGTACTGTCCATGGTGCTGTCGCTGCTGCCTGGAACCATTCTGGCAGCCGAGGACCCCACTGTGGAAGACTTTTTCGCAGATCTGCGGGATGTAGTGGAAATCAGCAACGACACTACCCACCCGTTTACGGTGGATTCCACCACAGAAGAAGGCCCATGGCTGAGGTCGGGGAAAATGACAAGCACTTACACCAGTTCCACATTGACCCTCACCATGAAACAGGCGGCTACCTTGCGGTTTGACTACAAAATCAGCTGTGCCAACAGCTGCGGAATGGAGGTCCGGAAGGGCAGCACAACGATTTGTCAGCGGTATGATTACAAAGGAGAAAAGGCTGGAACCGTGGAGGTCTCTGCGGACGCAGGTGAGAGCGTCACCATTTCCTACTACCGTGGATATGTGTACAGCACTGACGAAAGCGAAGACTGCCTTTGGCTGAAAAATTTCACCTGCACCCTGCCCAAGCAGGTGATTTTGCATGCCAACAACGGAACAGAGGAGACGGTGTCACAGGGAATTTTTGAAACAGGCGTCCTGCGCCCCAACCCCTTTGTCTATGACCATCATGTGTTTAAGGGCTGGGCCACCAGCGAAAACGGAGAGGTCCGCTACCCGGATGAGGCGCCGATCACCATTACGGAAGATACCCACCTGTATGCAGTGTGGGGGCGGCTGTATGATTTGAAATTCTCCGTGTCCCCGGAAAAAGCAATGTTTGGGCTCTATCTGGATCAGGAACACACGCAGAAGGTGGAACCCACCGAGGAAGAACCCCATACCTATTTACTGGAAAAAGGGGAATACCACTGGCAGGCGGATCTCTTTGGATATGCCCCGCAAAGCGGAAGTGTTTCCCTGGATGAGGGAACGGCACCTGTGTCTGTGAATTTGCAGCCCTATGCCCGGCAGACCGTCACATTTACTTACGGGGAATTGATCGAGGGCGCACCCATCGAAAACGGAAGCCTGACCGTGCATTGCGGCGATCAAGCCATGCAGGCCGATGAAACCGGCCTGGTTTATGTGCTTCCCGTTGGATATGACTATACCTATACTTTTACAAGCAGCAATTATGCCAAGCAGACCGGCACCATTGCGCTGGCGCAGGAAACCCAGCCCGGCACACAGCAGATCACCATTGCTTTGACCCCAAAGACAGGCTGGGGCGGCCCGGAGGATCTGCTGGAGCCCCGCAAGGACTCCCAGGGAGTCTGGCAAATTACCAGCGGCGCAGAACTGGCCTGGATGGCACAGGAAGTCAATGGGGGGCGGGCAAAGGACTGTGCGGCAGTCCTGACCAAAGACATTGATCTTGGGGAAGAACTCTGGACACCTATGGGAAAAAATGCATATGGCTGTGAGTTCAGAGGTTCGTTGGACGGTCAGCACCATGTGATCTATGGGCTGAATGTAGATGACAAAGCGGATATTACGGGACTCTTTGGCTATGTGAACGGCGGCAGCATTAAAAATCTGACCGTAAAAGGAAGGGTAGCGGGAAAAGGAAATTCCGGAACCGGCGGTATAGTGGGGAAGCTCAGCAGTACCTGGGATCAAACAGGAACCGTGGAAAACTGCATCAGTGAAGTAACGGTATCCGGCGGCAACAATGTAGGCGGCGTGGTCGGCCTCATGTCCGGAAGCAACGCCTCCAGCGTAGAGGGCTGTGTAAACCGGGGTTCGGTTACCGGAACAAACTCCGTGGGTGGTTTGATCGGCTGCATGTATGGGGACGGCAACCTGCAAAACAGCTACAACCGTGGTTCTGTGGAAGCAGAGGTCAGCAAGGCCGGGGGCCTTGTGGGCTACATGAATTCCAGGAACGCTCTGGCGGAAAATTGCTACACCACCGGAAGCATACGAAATCCCAGAATGGACAGTGCGCCTGCAATCGGCATGAAGTCTCCCGGACAGGTGTCCAATCTCTATTATTTGGACACGCTGGGGACTGATTCCAATGCCCAGCCCAAGACAGAGCAGGAGATGAAATCCGGCTCCTTCCCCGCAGAGCTGGGAGAACACTTCTCCAGGGATATGCAGGAGCCGCTCAACGACGGCTACCCTATTTTGGATTTCCAGGACACCACGCCGAAGTATGAAGTGGCTCTTTCTGTCACACCGTCCGAGGCAGAGCTTATTGTGAAGGACGAAGAGCAGACTGTTTTGACAGGGAAACATACCACCCAGGAAGCCTGTGAAGTATGGACCTATGAGCTGCCCGCAGGCACTTATTTCTGGGAGGCATCTGCCTTTGGAAAAGTAACACAAAGCGGGACATTTACGGTGACGGATTCTCCTATCCAGGAGAAAATTGATCTGAAAGCCGCACCGACCGTACATACCAGCTTCGCAGTCACCTATGCGGACGGGAACCCTTCGGAAGCGGTGGCAGACATCCATGTGACGTGCGGCCAGCGGGAGATGGAGGCGGCGCAAGACGGAAGCTTTTCCCTTCCCGATGGGGTGTATACCTACACCGTCAGGGCCAAGGGATACGGGAAGGTGCGCCAAACCCTTCAGGTCTCCTTCGCTGCGGGGGACACTCTGGTTGTGCCCGTAATCATGCATCCGTCTGACCAGTGGGACGGGGAAGAGCTGGAACAGCCGGAAGGTGCCGGTACAGAACAGGCACCTTACCGGATTGAAAATGGTGCGCAGCTGGCATGGCTGGCAGATTTTGTGAACCAGTCCTCCGACCATGGGAAACAGAGTCACGCAGTATTAACAGAGGATATAGATTTGGGGGACAATCTATGGACCCCCATTGGCAAGAATGATTCCTGCTCCTATGGAAGTGCCTTTGACGGGCAGGGGCATACCGTCTCCGGACTGAAGGTGGAAGGGGCGGACTATGCCGGCCTGTTCGGTCACGCCAAAAACGCAGTGATTCAAAATATTGTGATCAGTGGTTCTGTCACCGGCAGCAGATACACAGGCGGCTTGCTGGGACAGATCGGGGCAGGTGTAACGGTGAAAAACTGCGGCAATACCTGCACCGTGCAGGGAAGCGGCAGCTGGACCGGCGGCATTGCAGGCCGACTGTATGGAGCAAACAGCCTGGTCACAGGCTGCTATAACAGCGGCAGCGTTACAGGGACAGAGACAGGCACCTCCGTCTATGCCGGCGGCATTGTGGGCAAGGATGACGAAGGGCTGACAATTCAGGACTGCTATAATACCGGAAATGTCACTGCCGGCAACGCAGGTGGTATTTGCGGCAATGGCACCAGCTTTGCAAAGCGCATCAACTGCTATAATGTGGGCCTTATAACCGGCACGAAGACAGGGGCAATCTGGCCCGGCAGCTACGGCGATACCATCAACTGTTACTATTTGGCGGGCACAACGGAAGACCAGCACGAAGGAGCGGCGGCGGTCAATGAGGAGGAGCTGAGACAAAAGACCGATGCGTTGAACGGAACAACGGAGCCTCCCGTGTGGAAAAGTGTCAGCAGTATGAATGAGGGATATCCGATTCTGGCTTGGCAGAAGGAAGAAGGAGAACCCATACAGCCGGATACACCTCTGAAAAAAGCAGAAAATGCTGCATGGAAGACAGACGAGGCAACCAGTCTCCTGACCGGGGTGGCAACCTGGAATGGGGTGGAACATGCCGAGAGCTACACTGTGGTTCTGTGGCAGGTGGAGGAGACAGAGAAGCCCGCAGAGCAGGATGATCTACAGCTGCGTGCAATCGCCACGGTGGATGTAGTAGGAACGGAATATGACTTTACCGAGACGATTCACTCCCATGGCCCCGGCAGCTACTATTTCACGGTGACCCCCATTGCGGCAGAGAACAGTGGATATGCCTCCGGGAAAGTACCGGCCAACGGGATAGAGGCCAATCTGCTGATTCAGGAGTATTCCAGTGAAACAGCCTGCTATTGCCATTATAGTAAGCTGGATATGCCCACGGGCCTGTGCTGGCGAGACTCCAGGGCCACCTGGAACCCTGTGAAACATGCCTATGGCTATCTGGTAACGATCTATCGTCTGGACGATCAGAACCAGCCTAACTATGTCACAGGCGGGACGGTGGGGAAAGAGCACAATGAGCTGGACCTGCACGCTTATTTTGCAGACAATGCCAGATATGTATTCACCGTGAAGGCGCTGTCTCAGGAATATATGATCTCCGGGACAGCAGACAGAAACAGCGAAGAGTCAAAACGGAGCGATGACGAGAGCAACGGCGGCGAAAAGGACGGCATTTATGTCCACGAGCCGTCCCCTGAGCCGGAACCTCCCGACCGCAAAGACTGGATCGGCATTTCCACACCGGAACAGTGGATCGCCCTGGCCAATACAGAAGATACCATTGTTGACACGGCCAATCCGGAAGTCACCCATCAGGATGTGCAGTGGAGCAAAAAGTATTATCTGACTGCGGATCTGGACTTTTCCAATCTGTCTGCGGCGGATGCGGCAAAGACCAAATCCATCGGCAATGATGCCCACAGATTCCAGGGAATCCTGGACGGAAACGGGCATAAGATCACCGGCCTGACCCTGAGCAATTTGGATGCGGGACTGTTTGGCTATATCGGAAAACATGGGCAGGTCTATGATCTGAAGATCGAAGGCGCCAATGTGCTGTTTTCGGACAATGCGGCGGTATTGGCCTACGCAAACTTTGGCACCATTCATCACTGCGCAGTCATCAACAGCAACATTACCGCAGACACCGGCGCGGTGCTGGGCGGCATGGTCAGCCGTAACTATGGAACCGTGGAAGACTGTTATGTGGAAGGAGGCACATTGACGTCCAACAGCACCACGGCAACCGGACACAGCGGTTTTGTAGGTGCCAACGAAGAAGGCGGACAGATCAGACGCTGCTGGAGCTCCATGGATGTGCATACCATGAGCGAGTACGCAGGCGGTTTTGTGGGTCTGAGCTATGGGGGAGAGATCCGGGATTGCTTCTGTCTGGGGGATGTGACGGCTCGCAGCTACACAGGCGGTTTTGCCGGACGTTCTGTGTACAGCGGAAACCGCTATGAAAACTGCTATGCAGCCGGAACCGTAACCGTGACCCAGGGCAATGGCCATGGCTTCATTGGAGGCAGCAAGCCGGATTCCGCATTCCAGCCGGATCTGTCGAAGGAACTGGATCACTGCTATTACAATGCCGCATCGCCGGAAGACCCCTATGCAACGGGCAAGAGCCTGGATGAGATGCGCCGGGAAAGTTTCCTCAATGAGCTGAACCGGAATCTGGTATGGGCCCGGGACGATGGAAAGAACAGCGGCCTTCCTTATCTGGCAACCGTCAAAGCGCCGGAGCAAATCGGCAGCACCGAAATCACGGTGACCATTGCCATGGCGGTCTATGACAAAGAGAATTATGCGTTCCGCCAGCAGACAGAGCCGGTGACAGTTACACTGGAAAGTACCGGCAATACCAGAGTGGTCGATGTGATGGACGCAGCCATGGAACAGGGACTTTTGACCTACTCGTATGACACAACCCCTGAATTTGGCCGCTTTATCCACACAATCAACGGCTACTCTGTGGAAAAGCCGGACGGGTGGATGTTCACGGTCAATGACAAGCTTTCCAATCTTGGCGCTTCTCTGGCAACGGTAACGGATCAGGACCGGCTGCTCTGGTACGAGGGAACCACGGAAAATCGTTTTCAGCCGCCCATGTGGTCGGATTTGTCCGGAGACTTGCAGCAATGGAAGAAGATTTCCACAGTAGAGGACCTTCTCAAACTGGCAAAGAGTGAAGACGAAGCCGCACTGGCAAAACACTATCGTCTGACTGCGGATTTGGATTTGGAGGGTGTGGAATTTTCCGGAATCGGTACTCTGGCCCATCCCTTCACCGGAACATTTGACGGACAGAATCATACCATTTCCCACGCCACTATCACAGGCGCAGAGAATGTGGGCTTCTTCGGTGTTACCAAAGGAGCAACCATTAAAAATTTGAAGCTCACAGAGGTGCAGATTACCGGAACCAATCGGGTTGGCGGTCTGGTTGGCTGGGCACAGGCGGAGCTGAGCACCGTAGATTTGGGCGATAACATTGCGGGCCTGGTAGGAAACTGCTGCGTGACAGGCCGTGTTGCCGGTAACCAGCAGACAGGGGGCCTTGTGGGCCTGAATGACAGTGTCTATGATAAGGATACACTGTTTTCCATTTCCTGTTCTGTGGACAAGTGCCGGGCAGATGTGACGGTAATGGAAAGAGAAACCTCTTCCAACAAGCTGGGCGGCCTGGTAGGCAATAACAAGGGAGTTATCACAAAAAGCGTTGCCACCGGGGAGGTGCAGGCGGCTTCGTCCTATATGGTGGGCGGCCTTGCCGGTGACAGCAGCGGCAGCATCTATGACAGTCATGCCGAAGGCCAGGTAACTGGCTACGGCAGTGTTGGCGGCTTCGTGGGAAGCAGCAGCGGCCTGATTCAGAATTCCTACAGCCTTGGTGCAGTCCGGGGTGCAGAACGAATCGGCAGCTTTGGCGGCTCGGTGCGTGCGGCGGACTTTGTGATTGGTGCCGGTATGGTTACAATCACAGAAGGCAGCACCAGCGGGTATGCAGGGGGCTTTGCAGGCTATCTCAGCGGCATGGTGGCAGGCCTTCCCAATCAGATTACCGTGAAGAATGCCTATGGCAACTGTGTGCAGCAGGGTCATGGGCCTCTGAAAGCCATAGGAAATCCAGCAAGTTTCCAGGGAGAAAGTGCCCAGGACGCGCTGAAAAAAATGGAACTGACCACGACAGCGGAAGTCAGCAAGCAGTTGTATGAGATGTTCGGTGTCCACCTCCAGGTACCCAATATGCTGGAGGAGGAAGCGGAAAAATATGCGGATTATGTGATTGCAAAGGAGCCTGGTGCGGTAGCGGTCCTGAAGCCGGGTGCTTCCGCAGACCCATCCATTACAGTGGCGTATGAGGTCAGCAGCCCTGCATTTACAGGCGGGACAGAACTGACTTTGGTGCAAGCAAATGAAACGGCAGCTACCGTGCATGTACAGGCAACGCTGGTTCTGCGGGATGACTGGGATCATGAGCTGAGAAAGCCCATCCATGTGATTCAGCCTGCATCCCAGGAGAAAGTCATGGAGCTGTTGGACGAGATTGCAGCTTCTTATACAGACAGCGACGAAGACTGGAAAATCATGGATATGTCGGTGTATTCCTCTCTTCCGGATAAGACGCTGTCCACATCGCAGCAGGCAAAACAGTCGGCATTGGATCGGAACATCGAAAATGCTCTTGCAGAGAAGGCGACCCTCAGCGACCGGGCAAGAACGGAAATTGTGCTTCGTTCTATGGGAATAGACAGCACACAGCTTTATGCGGCAGGCAGCGATGGGCCAATCAATCACGGCCAGCTGCTGTCCGCAATGGATATGACCTCCGGTGGGTACTATGCTGCACCTTGGGTGCTGCTGGCTGAACTGCAAGGCAGCGTTACGCTGACGCAGGAGCAGGAAAATACCCTTATGGGCTTGCTGCAGGAGAATATGGGCAGCGATGGAATGTTTGGATATGAATGGGGCGGAACATCCTACGAAAGCCCCGATATGGCCGGAATTGCCCTGGCTGCCCTGGCCTCTCACTGTGACACTCGCCGGGATGCGAAGCAGATGGTAGATACCATTTTGAAAAATCTGCCGGAGCATATGGACCAGACCGGTTCCTTTGGCAGTGCCAACTCCGATGCCATGGTGATTCTGGGCCTGCTGGCTGTGGGACAGAATCCATACGAGATGACGGCTGATTCCGGCGCCAGCGTGGTGGATGGCCTGCTGTCCTATGTAAATCCCGAAACACATCGCTTCCAGTTTGCAGGACAGGACAATGACATGGCCACCGAGCAGGCATTCCGTACATTGGCGGCACTGGAAAAGTGGGACGGCAGCAGCGCATACAACGTGTATGATTTTGGGGCAGTTTCCGTGGTGCCCGGCTGGGCCACAGGAGCCCAGAAGCCGGACCCGACCCCAGACCCGGACCCGACTCCCATTCCGACTCCGAACCCGGATCCAGCCCCAGACCCCGAACCCCTCCCTTTCACCGATATTGAGGGACATTGGGCCCGGGAGGCCATTGCCTATGTCTATGAGCATGATCTCATGGAGGGCGTAACAAAAACGGAATTTGCCCCCGATGTCACAACCAGCCGTGGAATGTTTGTTACGGTCTTGTACCGTCTCAGCGGCAGCCCGGAGGTGACGAACCGTTCTGTTTTTGAAGATGTTGCGTCCAATCGGTACTATGCAGATGCCGTGCAGTGGGCCGCAGAAAACAACATCATGATTGGCTATGAGAATGATACCTTTGGCCCCTCAAAGCCCATCACCAGAGAGCAAATGGCGGTGGTATTTTACCGCTATGCGGCATATCAGGGCTATGACTGCTCGGAGACAACGGATCTGAGTGGATACAGCGACAGAAGCAGAATTTCTTCCTGGGCGGAGGATGCCATGACCTGGGCCTGTGCGGAGCATCTGATCCAGGGCGTTGAGGCAGGGCGGCTGTCCCCCAGAGGAAATTCCACCCGTGGGCAGGTTGCCATGATTTTGACGCGATATATGGAAAGCATTATGAAGTAAATAGGAAACAGGAAGGTGCAGGCCGCAAGACCTGCACCTTCCTGTCATTGATAGAGGAAAGCATCGAGCCGGTTCTATATATTTTAACGGTGTGCCAACGATGATATCAGTATGAAATAAAAATATGCACAAAATTGTGATATTTGATTGAAATGTTTGTGGTAAAAGTGTATGATAATAAGCAATCGAAAATTGCATCCTTTTTGGTTTCGTGATGATGAGAAATCGGCATGAATGAGTTTCCGGCACATATAAAGTCAAAGGTCATGAGGGCGGGCTGGATCTTCAGGAGTCCCGGAGGGGTGGATTAAAAGCAGGCACAAGGAGGGAATTTCATGGAGCAGCAGAAGGAAAGCATCCCAAAAACCATGCCCCATAGGTGCTATTCAAAGGATAAAAGGAGATATGTATGAGAAGTTTACGAAACTTAATCAGAAATATTGCGTGGATTTGCAAGCCGTTTTGGAAATACGGGAAACTCTATATTCTTTTATCAATCTGCGTTTTAGGATTATATTCCTCCATTGATGATATCATTTATGTGCGATTTCCTGAAATTATGATTGGGCTGTTATCCGCAAAAAAATCATTTTACTATATAGCCGGGATAGCTGCTATCATTTGTGGGATAGACTTTGCAATCAATACCATCCATAAAATCTCACGGGGCTATTTTACGAAAAAGGAAACGGAAATCGACCTGAAGGTCAAACGGGATATTTATGAAAAAGCCATGGGGCTGGATTATAAGTATATGGACAATCCCAAGTATTACGATCGCTACGCCTGGGCCATTCAGGAGTATGCGGGGCAGGTAAAGGAAGGCCGTGAATTTCTGGTCGGTTTTTTTCAGTGTCTCTTGAGTCTGGCGGTGCTTGGCACAATTATTGGTTCTTTGGGTCCATGGATTTTTTTCCTGGAAATTGCCCAAATGATATTGCATACCCTTGCTGACAAACAGGTAAACCGCCATGTAATCAATCGGAAAAAGGAAGTCCTGCCCTTGGATCGCCGTCTGGACTACTTCCATCGTCTATTCTATGTCAAAGACTATGCTGCTGATATGAAGTCCACACCACTTAGCGGCACTGTTTTTCATGAATATGAGAAAGTCGGAAACCGCAAGCGCAAAGTGGTTGGCTCGTATGTATGGAAAGCGACATTCTGGAGCTGTATCCACGAAGTGATTTTCGGCGTGACACAATTTATCATCATCCTGTATCTGGTTCGTGGAATTCTTTCCGGGAGGATTCCGGAAGTAGGGATGTATATGACGCTCCTGCTTTCTTTTTACCGATTGGATACGAAAATCGATATTTTTACCTCTCTTGTTAAGGATGCCAGTATTCTTTCTATGAATGTGGAGGCAATCCGTGAATTTTTTGAATTTCCATCGGAAATTGAAACAGACACCAAGCAGGGAGAAGCGGCTCCCGAGGGCAGCAATTTTTCTGTGGAATTCAAAAATGTTGGTTTTTCCTATGAAAATTCACAGTTTGCGCTGTCCGGATTTAATCTTTCGATCAAGCCGGGAGAAAAACTGGCAATCGTCGGCGAAAACGGAGCCGGAAAGTCCACATTTGTGAAGCTTCTGCTGCGGCTGTACGATGTTGCGGAGGGAGAAATCCGGATCAACGGAAAGGTCATTCAGGACTACGATGTCCATGCTTTGCGAAATAGAATCGGTGTGGCCTTCCAGAATACCAATATTTACGCCATGAGTTTTGCGGACAACGTTGCACTGTATGGTCATGTAGCAGATTCCGTTTTGCACGAGGTAGCGAAAAAACTTGATCTGGACTCCATTCTGGAAAAAAACAACGCAACGTATGAGGCCGAGTTGACAAGGGAGTTCCACGATGACGGAATCATACTGTCCGGCGGCGAAGCGCAGAAGGTGGCGCTTGCCAGAGTCATGAGCCAAGACTTTGGACTGCTGTTGCTGGATGAACCCTCTTCTGCCCTGGACCCCATCGCAGAATATAAAATGAACCAGGTGATTCTAAGCACAGCCAACAAAGCGACGACGATTATTGTTGCGCATCGCTTGTCTACGATTCGAGATGCAGACAGAATTGCGGTGCTGGAACACGGCGCCATAACAGAATGTGGAACCCATGAAGAACTGATGGCTTTCCACGGAACCTATTATGAAATGTTTACAAAGCAGGCTGAAAACTATGTAAAGTGATTGAGTTTCAACGAAAAATATGGATGCTGAATGAGCCGATTTTTCGGGGGATGTGACGAAAGGCAGTACCATCGTACATGCAGCCATGCCCTCAGCTTCATAAAAAACGCAATCAAGAATCGGGAGGCTTTCCACCAGAGTTCTGATCTGGAGGAAAGCCTCGCTGCACCCGGACAGTAGCGGGAACGATATTGTGATAGAATTACAAGAAACCAATAAAGTTAGATCCCAAATCTGAAAATACGGATTTTGTGGATTCGGTCATCCACTCTCTTGCAGAGGGATAGTTTTTTTGTCAGGATATGAAACCCTTCGCATCTGCCAGAACGATAACATCATTGGGTTCGTTTCTATCTATTCGTGGCAGTGGAATTGGCTCATCTGTTATCAAAGGATTGATAAAGGAAGCGGACAGATACAGAAACGCACTATCTGTTGGAATACAATTTGTGCAGGAGGTGACTTATGGAGAGTGGTCTTGTTATAAGTAATGTCCCTGAAATCTCAGCAATCTATTTTGCCTTGCTTCAATGTGGATATTCGTATTTTGCGATTGGGCGGGATCAAGAACATGTTGAGGCAATCCAACGCTTTATAGGTTGCACATTTGCTCCAGATTTCTTTTCTAACGTGAAACTGGATAGCTGCGAAGTATATCCCTATTGGCCTCGTGCATTTATGTTGGAAACTGCATGCTTTTTCCTTCATTCAGGTCATGCCGACTTTTCGGAGTTTGAAAACTTTCAGAAATATATCATGAGTGCAGATAATATATCAAAATCCGAAAAGGATGAAGTGCTTTGGAAATGGATAAAAAGCTTTCCTATGGCAATACAGAAAGTTCTTTCAGATGAATCTTTTCAGAATTATTTGGAGTGGGAAAATCATTGGCTTTCTGCACAGAACGATAAATACCGAATACAGCTTCAGGCAATCAACGAGTTCATTGATATATGTATTCACCGGTATCATTCTCCCGTAACACAACTTAAAATCGTTCTGAATCCAATCAAATGTGTATATGCGGCTGACTATCATATTAACAAAAACTGTTTTGTGTTTTCTTCTGGTAGATTTCAGTTGGAGTCTATTATTCATGAATTTCTGCATCATGTGGTGCATCCATTTGTAATACCACAAAAGGACATTATAATTGCAAGAAATGTGAGATATCTTGATATTGACGATTCTTACTATTTATCGGGGGACAATATCGGAAAGCTAAATGCATTTGAAGAATTTGCAGTGCGAAACCTTACCGAGGATATTTTGAAGGGGAAATACCCGGATGAGCTCCCCCACTATCTGTACACCATTGCGCAATCAAAAACCAATGATGGAAAGAATCCATAAAAAACATTCTTGTGTGCTCAGAATTGTGACATGAGGCAACCATTTTTTCAGAATATAGGAGAAACATAACATGCACTGGAAATATGAAAATGACACAACAAAATCGGTCTTGACAGCAAGAGCGCATGTAAAAAGCAGCCATGGCGATGCAAATGCCATACGATTACCCGATATAGCGATTCTCTTTTTTATGCACAGTGGCGTGGATTATTTGGCGAAAAAATACAACTGTACACTTATTACAAAGAAACTTCCTCGTTTTCTACAAAGATGCCCAGTTTATCAGTTAAATGACAACATTTGCTTTCTGGATGGTGGAAGGGGCGCACCTCAGGCAGTGGATACGGTGGAAACCCTTGCGGTTTTAGGAGTAAAGACAATTCTTTCCGTTGGAATGTTTGGGGCATTTGACAATCAAGTTGGTGTCGGCGATATCGTGGTTCCGATGAAAGCTTTTGTGGAAGAGGGGACTTCCATGCACTACTATGAATCCATTGCGTATGCGGAGCCAGACGAGAATTTAGCAAGAATTGCAGCCTCACTCACTTCCGGAAAATTATTACCTATCGTTTCCACCGATGCAGTCTATCGCCAGACATTCTATAAAGAACAGATTTGGCGAGAAAAGAATATCATTGGTGTTGATATGGAGACATCCGCTGTACTAAGCGTCAGTAAGTATTTGGGAATCAAAGCAGCTGCAATTCTGATGGCCTCTGATAAACACCCTGAAAATGAAAATGCTCCTAAATGGAAATGGCATATGACACAGGAAATGCGTTATGAATTATTTGAAAAAGCAAAAAATTTTGCAGAGGTCATCCAAAAAGCTAGGCTATAAATATATAATAAACACTGTATCATGATTCCCGAAAGTTATCCCACTGCTTTCAAATGAATCGTGAATATGTAAGATAGAATTAAGCAATCGAAAGAAGCTTCACACCATGGCACAAGGAAAATATACGCCGGAATGGAAGGCAAAGACCTTCCTGGCTGCCGTGGGTTCTTTCTCCATTTCTTGACAAAGGTTGTTCCATGTCCTATAATGAAACCATCAGAAAGAAAGGGCGCTTTACAGCGTAGAGGAAAAAAGCAGAATATGACAGATCAAGGGTACTGATTCAATTTCGTCAAACAGTTTGTTCATTCCATGTTTGATATTCGCATGGGGTTAATTTTCTGCGCCGATTTTGATTCGTACATTGTCTGTAAATCATATTCTTTTTCCTTTACTACGGTATTTTTCTGCCGTTTTTTCAGGTGAAATAATATGGTTTTATAGGTGTGTCTGTTTTCGGCTGTGAAAACAGACATTTTTCATTGTCGAATCCCGGATTATTTTTATCTGAGGAGACTTGTTATTATGAAAAGAACCTTAAAAATCAGAAGCCTGTTTGCACTTTGTCTGTTGTCCGGTCTGTGTATCGGGTTAACGGAAGTCCTCTTCCCTGTGTTTACCAAAGAGCTGATCGACTTTGCCACCGCCGGAAATCTTCATGGCGTCATATGGGCCGCTGTGAAGGTGGTGGCGGCCGGGCTCACCGCCTCCATTACCGGCTTCGGTCCCGCTTATTTTCAGAGACTGTATGCCAATGAATTAAAGACGCAAATGCGTATGGGTATGGCAAATCAGATTTTGCAAACGCCCCTGACGCAGCTGGATGCGGCTAAAAAGGCGAGCTTTTTGACCATCTATAACAGCGACATCCATTCCGTCATTACCAGATATTATCTCAATACCGCAGATATCTGGCAGCACGTTTTCACCATAATATTCTCTATTTCCGCACTGTTTACCCTCCATGCCGGAATTGCGGCCTTTATTGTGATAGTAAACGCCGTGAAGGTCTGCATTACCTTCTTTTTCAAGAAGCCCTATGCCCTTCGATACCGCCGCTCCATTGAGGCAGGCCGTGCACTCACCGCTACGCTGTCCGATTTTTTAAACGGCATCCATGTGGTACGCACCAACCGGCTTGGCAGTGCCTTTTTGAAGGAAATCCGGGAAAAAAGCGACAGAAACAATGCTGCCGACCTGCACTATGAGAAGCTGGATATCCTTTCCGGGTTTCTCGGGCTGATTCTGACCCATGGGGTCAAATGGGGGATTTTGTTCTACGGCGGCTATCTGATTCTGCGGGGGCAGTACAGTGCGGGGATGCTTCTGTCCACCATGCAGATTGCGGAGGTACTCTCTTTTCCTACTCTTGAAATTTCCTATCTGATCAATGACCGCAATGGAGCAAAGCCCTTAAAAGAAGAGTTGGAGCATCTGATGTGTGCTCCCAAACCGGACGATGTGGACCCGGTATTTCATAGCACTCCCACGCTGAAACTGGACCATGTCTCTTTCACCGCAGGGTCCCAGACCATTCTCAAAAATATCAGTTTTGAATTTGAACCATTCAAAAAATATTTGATTTTAGGAGAGAGCGGATGTGGAAAATCCACTTTGTTGAAGCTCATAGGAGGTGTGGAATCCGACTACACCGGGCAAATCACCGTTGGCGGAATCTCCCAGAAGGCGCTGGGAGACCGGCTCTATGGGGTTGTGCGGATCGTTTTTCAGGAGTCCTATCTGTTTCAGAAGAGCATTACGGACAACATTTCCCAAACCGGAGAGAACAAGGCCTGTTTTGAGCATCTGATCCACACGCTGCGTCTTGCCGGTGTCCTTGAAAAATACAAAGACACCGTACTGGACGAAAAATCAGCCCAGACCCTTTCCGGCGGAGAAAAGCAGCGAATTGCCATTGCCAGAGCATTCTATGCCCAGCCGAAAATCCTGCTTTTGGACGAGGTCACCTCAGCTCTGGACAAAGAAACCTCCCTGGAGGTTGAGAAAATGCTGCTGGAATACCCTGGTACGGTGATTTTTGTCTCTCATGTCCCAAATCAGGAGCTGCTAGACAGATACGATTACATTCTAACAATGGAAGAAGGCGAAATCCGTTCCATCACAACCCTGGCCCAAAGAAGGAAGAACCTTGACAGTACCCAACCGAGTATTAGAAAAATGTCAGAAAGGGAAGGGAGAAGGTTAAAATGATACATAGTCAGGATCACCGACTAAGCCGGTGGCTTGCACAGCCCCTATAAGGGTCTAGTACAGCTACGCCTTAAGGCGTATAAGCGCTTCGCCAATCGCAATTTATTACTGGCTGCCCCCATCTGGGGGCGGCCTTTTACGTGCCTTTTCTTTACTGGCTCACCAAAGGAAGGAACGCTGTACTTAGGTGGGATCGACACATATAGATGCATATGATCCGCCATCGCTGCCTTGATGATCTCCGCTTCTTTTTGTGCGCATAATGTTCGGATTATACGGCCGCTACCTGCTGAAAGTTACCTATAAATTATCTGCCTGCGGTATTTCGGTGTAAATAGGATGCCCTCCATTAAAGTAGTTTGTAAGCGGTTGGGGAACCTGCTTGCCACTCCATCACTGGAGGTTTTTTGCACGGGGGTGCGGACATTTTCTTGGACTAACCCGCCATGCCCGTTCTGATTATGCGCTACAAGGTTTTACGCTTACGACGAACACACCCTTTCGGGCAGTGACTGCATTTCGGAAATGTTGGGAATGTTCAATCCCATACATGACAATGGGCCGGTCAGTATCGCCGCTGGTCCGGTAAAGCCACATATAGCTCTTGCTCTGAGGTTCCTTTCCGGGTTCATGAAGCACCTGCAGGGTGGTTTCATCCGCATGGAGAACATCCCGTTTCAAAAGCTCCCTATGCAGATGCTCATACACCGGCTCCAGATAAAGCTCGGACGCCTTCAGAATCCAGTTGGACATGGTCTGTCTGCTCAGAGGGATACCCTGCCGCTTCAGCTCCTGTTCCTGCCGGTACAGCGGAGAGCCCATGACAAATTTCTGTGTCATAAGGTGAATTGCTGCGTTAGCAGCAAGAGAAGGTCCCCTGGGGGATGATGTAGGAAACAGCCTCAGGAGTAGCAAAGCTGCCGGGAATGATGTTCTTTTCTCTGGAAGCCTTTACTATGGGCGTTTCAGTGCCTTCCTTGCTGCACTTCTGGCAGTCATAGGTGTGGTAAATGTGTTCCTTGACCACAGTCATGGCAGGGATGATTTCCAGAGTACGGACCACTTCGGTACCAACCTCCGTCATGGTTTCCCCGCAGTTGGGGCATACCAGAGCATCTTCCTCCAGACGGTGGTTGACCTGCTCGGTAGGAGTACCTTCCGGAATGTTGTCCAAAGTGTATTCGTGCTTTTTGTGCCGTTTATGGGCGGTCACAGGCGTGGATTCTTCTGCCGTTACTGCATCATTGTAGACCTCGGCCTCGTTAAACAGGAAGCTGAGCTGGTCCATGGCATCCTCGGATATCTTTTCGGAAGAAGCACCGAATTGTCTATGACGCTCCAGTCGGAGAGCTTCCATTAGGACCTCTACACGGTTTTCAAGCTCAGAGATTCGTTTTCCCTGAGCCTGAAATTTCTCGTATTCCGCACGGGAAATGGTCACCATTTCCTGGTTACTTGTATCATTTCTTTCTGTACTTTTCACATTCTGATTATACCATATTTCTGCATAAAAGTACAGAATAACTTACACTTTTTTAAACTATTTCTAGACCATTTATACACCAGGCTTTTGCCCCTTGTCCGCTGTCCCTGCAGGCTGAGATTCGCTCTGCCCAGAGAGCCAGTTTGTTCTGCTGATTGGGTGTTTGTAATTCTCTGCTCATGAAAATACCCCTGTATTCTGAACTCAACGAAACTGTCATAGACTCTATACCAGTCTCGTTGGCTACCCGCTACTATACGAGGGTATTGTTTCATATTAGAGAGCGATTTTCAATCCGGGGCAGATTTTACGCTTACAGTTCTTCTTTCTACCTAACCTTAATCCCATATTGGTACATGTTACCAGTTAGACACTATCGCAACCATTTTCATTAATTTTCTTGTTTGTTTTATAAACATTTTTTATCCATTTCAGAGGATCAATATCTTCTCCTATGATAGATGAGAAACCTTTTTTTTGCAACATCCCACTAATTTCCGAATCTTCACATAATATATCCAACATTTTGTTTACATCTTCAACTCTTCCATAGTGAATTTTATTATGGCAATTAGAGCACAAGCATATTTTATTCACAGGATCATCTATGATATCCTTCAATTGTTCAAGTTTTTTTTCCTTGTTTTGCTGAATGAAATGATGGATCTCAAAATAATCAGTGCCATTTCTTCGTTTAAATGTTTTGTGGTCATTTGCTGTTCCGAGTTTGCCGCAAAAATAACACCTCTGATTAAAATGTTTAATTAGTGCAGTGAAATCATTCTTCAGTAAGTTGGCTTTGAAGCTATTTTCAAGCAGGGCAATGAGTTCATCACTAAGCTTATTTTTTCCCTTACTGGGCCAGTGTACTCCTCGCGGCACAACGCTATTCCCGTATTTTTTAGATAATTCATCATAGCATAAAAACAAATTATTGTTTAACTCTGCTTGGGTTAAAGTAGTCAATTTGCCAATTGAAAAGGCAATTACTCTTCTGTCTTCTTGCTTTTCTTCGACCCCATAAACATCACTGTATTTTGCCACGAATGGTTCATCCTCAACAACACCTCTCAACAGAATTCTGGAGAGTGAAGCTCCACTACCTGTTGGAATCTTGCATACGTAAAAATAGATAACATCTCCATAATGTAGCATTTTAACTAGGTCGCTTTTAGGATCTACAACCCATTTCCCGCCTCTTTGCACGGGGGTTACCGGGATCTGCCACATGATTTTATTATTTTGTTCCCATTCGGTTTTAAGCCGTAGAAAATCACATCTCAGATAGTCCATTGGCATAATTATATAATTCATAATTTCCTCCTAATCACTCTGCTGAGCTTAGTTGTATTTGCATTTTTTACGCGGAATTTAATAAATGTGAATAAATAGTTGAGACTACAGGGATACGGACATTTTTTTGAGCATGGCTGTTTGTCCGTCCCTTTTAATCATAAATTTATGATACCATATAAAAACTGTTTGTCAAGCAGTGGGTGCATTTACATATAGAACCACTACATTGCATACGCCTCTCCCATAAGCCTTTCTTCAATGACCCTGGCGTGATTGAAACATATCCCTGCGGATTGCGGAATGTCCCTGACACTTTGCAATCAAAGGCAGCATGTTTGCTGTTCATCATATGCACAATTGGAACAGGAAGTATTGCAGTATAAATCTACCATTTGCACAAAAAATTTACTTTTGAATAAAAAAAGGTCCCTGTCCTTGTGCCATTTTAGAAAAACTGCTAAAATATAAGTACGCCGTGGGGATGCTTCGGAGGCAAGTCCTAAAAGTGGTGTAACTGAGCCATTTGCTTATCCTTCAATTTACCTATTATAACATCGCGGCAATGAAGTGATGCAATACTCCTGTTTTTTTCTTTTGAAGGGACCCGACTGAAATAGAAGATTTTTTTCAATCCAAGACAATCATCTGGATCCGCTCTCGTTATGGGAGAGACAGGGATAGCATGTGTTTCGGTCCCAGCCTATGGAAGCTTTGACAGGACAGGAAATTGGCAGTGAGGAGAGACTGTATGGATCAAATAAAGAAGTTGGCGTTGTTGATTGATGCAGAGAACATCTGTGCTGACCAAGTCGAACAGGTAATTGATGCAGCATCCCAATATGGCTGCATTACCCTGAAAAGGGCCTATGGAAACTGGCAAAAGGATGAACTTAGAAAATGGCCCCCAGTATTGAAGCACCACGCAATTAAGGCGGTACAGCAATTTGACTACGTTTCTGGAAAAAACACGACAGATATTGCACTTGTAATTGATGCAGTTAGTTTGCTATACCAAAATCGCTATGATGGATTTGTGATTGCGTCCAGCGACAGTGACTACACTCCATTGGCAATCCATTTGCGGGAGGCAGGAGCCTTTGTGATGGGTATAGGAGAAGAGAAGTCCCTTGATGCATTTCGGCGCAGTTGTGATGTTTTTGAAGTGTTACCGGCAGATGTTAAAGAACCTGAGATTGTGCAGACTGCGAGCTTGGAACCAACTCCAATGCCCCAAACCTATGACATGGAAGCAATACATGGGCTGCTGCGAGAAGCATATACCAAGTATCGCCATACCGATGGATACGCCTATAGCAGTGCAGCGGGGATGGTTATCAAAGAATTTGACCCAAGTTTTAAGGCGAAAAGCTTTGGATATCGAAATCTACAGGCACTGATTGGGGCTTTTCCACAAAAATATGAGATTAGATGGGATGGAATAATTTTTCGCTATCGGTGCCTTGAGGAAAAACCAGGAAAAAATCGAAATAGTAAGGCGTTGTTACACCAAAAAGCAATTTTGGAATATTTAGATCAGAACGGTTCAGCCGGTAGAAAGGATCTGGATCAACTGCTATCCTTATCTGCTAGTGCAACCAGAGGCGTTTTACGATTAATGGTGGCAGATGGAATCATTGTTGCAGAGGGAAATCATATGAAAAGAGTATATAAACGAAGTGTTTAGTATAACTGCTTGTATGAATTCCGTTTGGCAGCCCGGGACAAAATGCCATCGTTATTTCAGAGCGTGTCCACAAACAAATATTTTGAAAATTGTGGTGTAGTGGGATTAAGGTTAGGTAGAAAGAAGAACCGACATGGGAAGGCACAGTGCATTTATCGCTATCTGAGGAAAGTTGGAATGGGCTTTTGTGTAGATTGCAAAGGTGTGGATACTCAGATTTTTGCATATTTGAGATTTTCTACATCGCATGCAGCAGAATATATTTGCTCCGTGCCAATTGTGCTCGAAACGGATGTATTGTGAGTTGCACTGATTCACAACCAGAACAGTACATAAATCAGTAAGCTTTTATTAGAGAGGAATGGAATAAACATGGTTAGTTCCGGAGAACGAGATGCGATTAGAAGACTTTCGGCGGAGGAAAAAGCAAACGTTTTAGCCCTGTATTTAATTGGCACTGATGGTAACACGTACACTATGGGAGATGTTGCAAGAAAGCTATATAAGAATTCAGAACAAGGTCGTCGTGTGTCGATGATCTGTCGGGCATATGGCTTTCATGGGAGGAATAATAGTGGTAGATATCATCCGGGAAGTGCTGCATGCAGAAAACTTCGTCGGGAAATTACTCCAAATGATTTTGTGAGATTTGTTGCAAAGTATCCCAACGGGATTACAAGCGAAAACGAGAACTTTGATCATTTTCTGGGAATAGCAGGTTGCGGTGTGCACGGTAGCCTTCACCAGCAACAGGTGCAGCCGGAATTGCGTAATTCGCATTTGGATAACTCGCAGCAATGGGACAGTGTGCGCTGGTATGATTCTCGCTCCAAGAGGGGAGTTGGAGACGAATCTGATACCTATCATAGCGACGACGAAACGCATCCATCTCCTTTCAACTTTAGCAATGTAACATTGCCAAGTGCTTTTGGCGGCATCGCATTCTTTGCCATGTTTTGGCATGCTGCCAAATTTTATTTTCGGGCAGGACGCCCTTTTAGCTGGAGCATTATTGCAGGTCTGATTGCAATATTCGGCGGGCTTTTCATCTTCTTCAGAATGTATAAAAATAACCGATAGTCTGTCTTTGTGAGATGCTGCATCCTGGATCTCAGTTGTGGTATGATGTATCCGTGTAGGATTTGAGGCCCACATCGGATAACAGCATAGATGCAATCATACGAGTATCCACACGATCGGTCTTTGTCTTTCTCAGGATGAGGCTTTCGGTAGAGGTTCGTTTGCAGAGGATTCAGAACATAGGTGGCTGGACCATTGTTCAGAAGAAATTCCAGCAGATTGTAGCAATAGTGTCCAGCCGCAGATTTTGGACAGAAGCAGGTTGAATCCCTCCAGTGTATTCGGGATTGTGAACCCACTCTCCAAAACGTTACCTTCTCTGCTAAGAATGAATCAATCATGCTTGCCCTTAGCGACATCAATGCCAACAGATACGACCATAAAAATATTTCCAATGATGAATTTGTGATGCTGAGTTCCACAGAACACTTTACCGTTGCAGCCTTGTTCTACATAAACCGTCTGGCGGTATTTAACTGATTAACAGTAATCGTAAAATCTGACAGCGTATAAAAATTGGCATGGCTCCCGGCAGGGGCCACGCCTTGCTTATTTAGTTCTGCATTCAGCGGTCGCATTCCAGGGCAGCAGGGACTGGATAATGTCCGGATCTGTGGGGTCTGCGGTAAACCTCGACCAATTTTTTTAAACGCTATTTGGATAGCTTCCCGGACATTTTCTGAGAATAACTTGGTTTGCTCATTGATTGTATCTAATATTACGGCAATAATTGCAACCAATGGTTCCTCGTAGAAGTCGTACTGCCAACAATTATAGTGAAATACAAGATATTTGCTGCGTGTTGTTTCTTCTGTACCATACTGAGAGATTTGCTGTTCAAACATATCCAAGACAAATGATTTTCCTACACCCCAGTTGCCATTCACAGCATAGCATACATTCTTTTTACTGTTTGCAAGAATTTCAGTGACATTGATCATCTTCTCTACAAATGACTGTCGATCTAGTAAATCAATCGGAGCCTGGGATTTTTCACCCACATCTACTGCTTCTTCGACTTCCATTAAATTATCACCTCAATACAATACTGTTAGGCCATATTATCCGTCCACATTTCGCACTGGCTGATTACGGTAGCGATTGCGGTATCATAATCCTCCGGTGGATATTTGTACTTTTTAAGCAGCCGCTTGACCATCTTGCGCATGGAGGCTCTGGCGGTTTCTTTCTTCTGCCAGTCAATAGTTCGGTTCTTCCTGAGCATCTCAGTGAGTTCTCTGGTAAGAGCAATCAGTTCGTCATTCTGATAGAAATCCTTGATATTGTCCGGCTTTGTCAGGGCATCGTAAAACGCCAGTTCTTCCTGGGTAAGACCAAGTTTTTTGCCATTCTGGTAAAGCGCCTTGATTTCCTCGGCGGTCTCTAGCAGTTCCTTGATAACCTCTTCATTGGTAATCAGACCGTTGTAATAGGAATTCATCAGCTGTGTAATTTTCTCAGAGAATTTTTGAGACTGTACCACATTTGTCCGTTTGTATAGGGACACCTGGTCGGCCATCAGTTTTTTTAGGATCTCAACAGCAATGTTCTTTTCCTTCATCTTGGAGATTTCTTCAAGGACAGCCGGATCAAACAAATTGAATTCTTCACCGGCTGCTTTGCTGTCAAACAGGCTGATAACGCCTTCACTCTGGATGCTGGCTTTTAACAGTTCATTGATCTGGGCGTTGATTTCTTTGAGAGAAAGGGTTTTACCGGCTGTGCCGCCATAGGTGATTTTAATGATGGTAGAGCGTACCGCCTCCATAAAGGAATTTTCATGCCGTTCCTGTTCTGTGGTCATACTGGAGCAGAGAGAGTGGGATTGCTTTAACAGCATAGCTTCCTTCAGGAACAGATCTTTTCGGTGGGGATATGTTGCATCCAGAACAAAGTTTACACATTCGGTGACAAGCCTTGCCATGGTGAGAGGGGAACCATTGATAAAACCGCCAAAATCAAATCCGTGCAGCAGATCTTTACAAACTTGCAGTTTTTCCTGGAACTTGGGGTAGGCCACCTTAGCAATATTCATATCACCGTATCTGGACTGATCTCGCTTGGTGTATTCCTTCATGGCTGCTTTCAGTGCAGAAGCAATCCCCACATAGTCAACAACTAGGCCGCCTTCCTTGTCCTTGAAAACCCGGTTGACTCGGGCTATGGCCTGCATCAGATTGTAGCCGTGCATGGGTTTGTACACATACATGGTGGCCAGAGACGGCACATCGAAGCCTGTCAGCCACATGTCCACCACAATGGCAATCTTCATGGGATCGTCATTGTCCTTGAATTTCCGGGCCAGTTCCTCCTTGTGGGATTTGGTGCCGATGACTTCTTTCCAGTCTTCCGGGTCATTGTTGCCGCTGGTCATCACAACACCGATTTTCTCATTCCAATCCGGGCGCAGCTCCAAGAGCTTTCGGTAAATCTTCATGGCAATGGGGCGGGAGTAGGCAACAATCATCGCCTTACCGGTCAGCAGATTGGCACGGTACTTCTCATAATGGGTAACCATGTCCTCGCACAAAGACTGTATGGTTGGATCTGCACCAAGGACGCTTTCCATTTGCCCCAGCATTTTTTTGCTTTTCTCAATGGTGGCAGAGTCGGACTGCTGTTCCAGAACATCATAAGTAGCATCAATCAACGCCAGTGTGTTCTGATCCAGTTTCAGGTGGACAACTCGGCTTTCGTAATAAACCGGACGAGTGGCGCCGTCCTCCACCGCCTGGGACATATCGTATACATCGATGTAGTCACCAAAAACTTCTCTGGTGTTGCGGTCTTTTGCAGAAATCGGGGTGCCGGTAAAGCCGATAAAGGTCGCATTCGGCAGGGCATTGTGGATGATACGGGCGTTTCCGATGACGGTATGGGCCTCTTTTTCCCCCTGTTCATTTTCGGTTATAACGAGTTTTTCGTCAAAGCCATACTGTCCACGGTGGGCTTCGTCTGCCATGACCACGATATTCCGCCGCTCAGACAGCGGGCGTTCTCCACGCTCAAACTTGAACATGGTTGTAAAAATAATACCGTTTGCGGCTCGTCCATCCAGCAGAGATTTCAGGTGTTCCTTGCTCTCAGCCTGAACGGGAGACTGCCGCAGAAAAGCAGTGCACTTTGCAAACTGCGTGTACAGCTGATCGTCCAAATCAATGCGGTCAGTCATCACCACAATGGTGGGGCTGTCCAGTGTTTCCTGGAGCAAATGGGCGTAGAAAACCATGGACAGAGATTTTCCGCTGCCCTGGGTATGCCAGAAAACACCGCCTTTTCCGTCTGTTTTGGTGGCAACTTTCGCTTTTTCAATGGCTTTGCGAACGGCAAAGTATTGATGGTATCCAGCCAGAATCTTGATGGGTTTCTGACCATCCCCGGAGAACAGAATAAAGTTCTTCAGGATGTCCAGCAGTCGATCCCTTTGGAACATTCCCTCGTAGAAGGTTTCAAACTGGGCATAAGCGGTGTTCTCATAGCTGCCGTCTTTGGTTTTCCACTCCATGAAGCGATCAAGACCGGAAGTGATGGTGCCGGCTTTGTTGGTGGAAAGGTCGCTAATGACGCAAATGGCATTGTAGATGAACATGGATGGAATGTCCTGCATATAGTTGCGGATCTGGTTGTAGGCGTTCTCAGCGCCCGCCTCGTCCTTGGAGGGGCTTTTCAGCTCCATCAGAACAAGGGGCAGACCGTTGATAAACAGGATCACATCCGGGCGGCGGTTGTTGCCGTTTTCGATGTATGTAAACTGGTTGACCACATAAAAGGTGTTGTTCTCCACCCTGTCATAGTCAATGAGCCGCACAATAGAAGACCGTTCTTCACCCTTCACGAAATACTTTACCGTGATGCCGTTTTGCAGATAGTCCATGAAAACAGCGTTTTTCTGCACCAGACTGCCGGTGTCAAAGTTTTTAAGTTTTGAAATAGCCTCTTCGACAGCATCCAAGGGCAGATCCTTATTGATGTATACCAGACGATCCCGAAGCGCAGCATCCAGCAGGGGGCTTTCGTAGTCCCGCTCCAACTCCGGGGCATAAATATGGGTGTAGCCCAGATTTTCAAAGAGTTCTATAATCGCTTTTTCAAAGGTATCTTCGGAGAATGGCATAAGTTTGCCCTCCTTACAATTTTAAGTATTTGGTATACATTGTATCTTTAATTGTCTCAAAATCATTTTTTATATTTTGTACCATATCATTAATATCAGTTTCTATTTCTTGTTCTGTTTTGACTATGTTATCTACATAACACGAGCCTTTCCTTTCAGCATGATCATAACATCCAAGTAACTTTTGAAGTTTGCATGATTTCACATTTAGCCTGTTATAAAAATCTCCTAATTCATCATCAAATAATGCATTGATCTGTTTCTCTGATGTTGAGAGTTCCTGAAACCATCCATATTCAAACTCAAATGGTCTATCCTCAATATTCTCTACATAATTTTTTATCTTATCATATATTTCATATCTTTTTTCGAACAGTGCAATTTTATCTTGCCGATTTGCAATTCTAATTGGCACCCAAATAGCAAACATAATTGCAACGAAAGACATGACCACGCCAGCCCATGCAGCACACGCAGAAATAGCATCCCAGCTGTTTTCTAGTTCTGGTGCGTATGTAATTCGAAAGCCAAATGCATATAAGCAACCGATTAGCCCAAGTATAGCAGTTAAGCACAAGACAGCTATAGCGATATATTTTTTCTTTTGTTTCACGACAAATCCCCCAATGCCTACAGTTGCCGCAAATCAATACCTAGATAACCTGCTTTTTCAACCAATAGATTTTCCAGAAACAGCAGACAGTTTCGAGCATTTTCTTCCACCGTTCGGGGTGAATTAGGGTGTGTAGAATTATGTATACAGGCTTCCATAAAGTGTTCGACCTTGATTTTGGAGATATGGCTTTGAAGTTCATCCCATTTTTGCTCATTAAGTAGGTCTTTTGTTTTCTTGTAATCATCAAGGATTTTGAGTAGTTCGTCTTTTCCCTTTGCCAACTTTTCCATCTCTTGTTCAGTCATCGCTTATGCCTCCTTAAATGATAATGATAACGCCTTAAAGTTCCATATTAGAAACATCAATTTCGCCGGACATGAGTTTGGGGAGCAGGGAATCTCTGAGCTCAGCTAACCTAATGCTTTCAAGAGCATTAAATCGCATTTTCAAAAACAGTGGGGAAACAATATCACCAAATGAAGATAAAGCCCTTGCGGTCGGGCACGCTAATCTAAACTGACCAATGGTATCTGCTGAAACACGCTGTCTTCCGCTGCTACCATTCATATTCTTAATAGCGTAATCAACAAAAGCTGGGTAACGAGCAAGGCAGTACAAAAACTCTGATGGAACACCATCTTTAGGAGAAAGAACAATATACTCTGTTGAGCCAAATGCAACCTCACCCTCTTGAAGAAAATCAATGTATGCAGTCTTTCCATTTTCGAGACATGGTGTAATTCTTGCTAACAGCGTATCTCCATTTGAAAAACGCATACCACCATTAAAGGGTTTCATTTCCCAGCCAGCAGGAAAAGAGCCGGTTGTTGAAAGTTGAGACATATCAATACACCTTGCGACCTGATTTTTCACCAATATACGCTTTGGATTAAGATATGCAATATCAGACACTGTGCACTCTTCATCACCAAAATCTAACACTAGCTGGTTAAACAAGGTAAATGCCTGCTGCTGTAAATTATCGTTGATCTTGTTGTTTAGTTCGATTTTGTCATCAATAGCCCGTAAGATTGTACCGATTTTTCTTTGTTCCTCCAAACCCGGAAACTCATATTCTAGATTTTGAAGCACATCTGTTTGAACTCTTTGGCGTCCAGAACTGCCAACCATTGATTTGATTGCAACATCACGGATAATCGGACTGCATACCAAATAGTAAATATAATCGGGATCAGTTATCCCTGCTTTTGCCCTTAAAACGATAAATTCCGTGGAACCAAACCCAATCTCATTCTTACCAAGCAGATTTACCTGTGCAGTTTTTCCGTTTTCTAGGCATGGGGTAATTCTGGCCATAATCGTATCGCCATTGCGGAATTTGGTTCCCCCTGAAAACTCTACTAGTTCGTATCCGGGAACATCCCGGCAGAATGGCTGCAACTTGTCCATCGTAATCTTCTTTGCCACCGCCCCCTTTTTCAGAGATTCCCGTGGATTAAATGAGATTGCATCACTCAACTTACACTTCATACCCAATCGCCCCCAGGTTCTTTTTAATTTCATCTTCCAATTCATGGGACTTTTGGAACAGTTCGGACAGTTCGGAAGTCAGGCGGCTCATCTTTTCTTCAAAGGGTTCGCCGTCCTCCTGCTGTTCTTCAATGCCTACATAACGCCCGGGGGTTAGAATATAATCCTGCTTTTCGATATCTGCTTTGCTCACAACGGCGCAGTAGCCAGGAACATCCTCTAAGGTTCCATCCACATAGGCATTATAGGTGGCGGCAATCTTCTGAATGTCCTCGTCGGTCATTTCCCGCAGTTTCCGGCTGACCATGGTGCCCATCTTCCTGGCATCAATAAACAGTGTCTCTCCCGGCTGCTTCTTGCCTTTTTTCAGAAACCATAGGGATACGGGGATTTGTGTAGTATAGAAGAGCTGTCCCGGCATGGCCACAATGCACTCCACCAGATCTGCCAGGACAATGTTCTTTCTGATCTCGCCTTCCCCGCCGCTCTGAGAGGACAGGGAGCCGTTGGCCAGCACCATGCCGATCTTTCCTCCGGGGGCCAGATGGTAGATCATATGCTGAAGCCATGCAAAGTTGGCATTTCCTGCCGGAGGCATGCCGTACTGCCAGCGCACATCGTCTTTCAGCTGATCGGCACCCCAGTTGGACAGGTTAAAGGGCGGATTTGCCATAATATAGTCTGCCCGCATGGTTGGATGGCGGTCATCCGTAAAAGTATCCGCAGCATAAGCGCCCAAATCCGGATCAATGCCACGAATGGCAAGGTTCATCTGCGCCAGCTTCCAGGTGGTGGGGTTGGCATCCTGTCCGTAAATGGCAATGTTATTGATATTTCCACTGTGGCTCTCTACGAATTTTGCGGACTGCACGAACATACCGCCGCTGCCGCAGCAGGGGTCATACACACGACCCTTGAATGGCTGGAGCACTTCAACCAGAGTCCGAACCACGCAGGAGGGCGTGAAGAATTCGCCGCCACGCTTGCCTTCCTGCTCAGCAAACATAGAAAGGCAGTATTCATAGGTGCGGCC
>JAHHRZ010000012.1 GCA_020025515.1 Oscillospiraceae bacterium
TTTGCAGATTATGTATTAAGCGAAAATAAGGCTCGTCAATGTAATGCTGATATTCAATTTTATTGAAATCGTCCTGGTGTACGATGTGCATACCATCGGGTACAGCCATGGACTTTGCTTTCCAGTATGGTATGGATGCAGCTTTACATGGACACATTAAGTATTCATTTTTGTTAATTGTCATTTCTTATCACCTAGTAGCGGGTAACGTTACCATGTATCATCAATGAGCCGCTTCTGCTGCCGGAAGGCGTACATGAGAGCCTTCTCACAGACCCGGTTTACCATGCGGGGGATGCCTGTAGAAACCCGGTATTCCTCATCCATCGCCTTGCTGGTAAACAATTTCTGTGTACAGTCTGCGTAATCCAGATGGCTGCGGACATAGTTCTCTATCTCCGACCGGTCCATATTCGGCAGGGTGCAGTACATATCAACCCCCTGCCGAATGGCGCTGTACCTCTGTAGCTTTAGCTTATTTTCCCACAGCTCACTCTGGCCTTCCAGAATCAGCGCCATGGGACGACGGAGTCAACTGATTATTCTGCGGAAATCAGGTAGTAGTACACAGGCTGACCGCCGGAAATCAGGTTCACATCTGCCTTGGGGCAAATGTCGCTGAAAATATCCGCTGCCTTTGCGGCCTGTTTCTCGGTAATGTCCTCACCGTAGAAAATGGTGACATACTCCTTTTCCAGGTCCCGCACCTTCTCGGCCAGGCTCCTTAAAACGGCATTGATATCCCGTGAAGTGGAGAACAGAGACTTTCCGAAGATGCCCATATAGTCCCCCTGGTGGATGTCATAGCCATCAAAGTCAGCGTCCCGGGCAGCATAAGTGATCTGCATGGTCTCCACACTGCTCAGAGCCTCGGTCATTGCCTCTACATTGCTCTCTTCACTGCCCTCGGGATCATAGCTCAGCATGGCGGTGATGCCCTGAGGAACGGTCTTGGAAGGAATCACAATGACCTTCTTTTCGGTAAGAGGATCTACCTGCTCGGCAGCCATAATGATGTTCTTGTTGTTGGGGAACACAAAGACCACTTCAGCGGGAACCTTATTGACAGCAGTGAGAATGTCCTGTGTGGAGGGGTTCATAGTCTGGCCGCCGGAGATGATGCCATCCACACCCAAATCCTTGAACACGGAAGCGATACCGTCACCGGCACAGACAGTGACCACACCGAACTTCTTCTCGGGGGCAGCGATCTGGGGCTGAAGCTCCTGCTCGCTCATGACCTTCTCCGTGTGCTGCAAACGCATATTTTCAATCTTTACTGTGACGAAGGAGCCATACTTGAGAGCCTCCTGCAAGGCAATGCCGGGGTCATTGGTATGCACATGAACCTTGATGATCTCATCGTCCTCGACCAGCACCAGACTGTCACCCAACTCTTGCAGGAATCCACGCAGATCCTCGGGGTCCTTGTCACTCTCCCGGGAAACGATAAACTCCGTGCAGTAGGTAAAGGTGATGTCCTCCTCATTAAAGTCGGAGAAGTCGGCCTGTTCCTTGGGCTCTTCAGACACGAAGCCTTCGGGAACCACAACGTCTTCCCCATGCAGTGCCTGCATCATGGCCTCCAGTGCCAGCAGCCAGCCCTTACCACCGGCATCTACCACACCGGCCTTCTTGAGGACGGGGTTCTGATTCACCGTGTTGGCCAGAGCTTCCTTTGCCTCTTCAATGGCAGCTCCGTGAACAAACTCAAAGTAGCTATTTTCCTGTGCTGCCTGAACTGCCTTGGCGGCAGACAGACGGGCTACCGTCAAAATAGTTCCTTCCGCAGGCTTCATAACCGCCTTATAGGCAGCGTCCACACCCTCCTGCAGGGCCTTGGCCCACAGAACACCATCGCACTCGTCGTGGCCCTTCATGGCCTTGGACATTCCACGGAACAGCAGGCTCAGAATGACGCCGGAGTTGCCACGGGCGCCACGGAGCATGGCAGAAGCGGCAATGCCGGCCGCCTTCTCCAAAGAGGGATCTTCCGCCTTCTTCAGGTCTGCCACGGCTGCATTGATGGTCATGGACATATTCGTGCCGGTGTCGCCATCGGGCACGGGGAATACATTCAATTCATTGATCGGTTGCTTATGGATCTCAATAGAGGCGGCCGCGCTGATGATCAGTCTGCGAAGGTCGGCCCCGTGAATGGTCTGCCTCAATAGATATCACACCTCCAAAATAATCGGGACTAGCCCATTGTGAACGGATTGGGCTTACCCAATCATCATGGAATCAATAAACACGTTGACGGCCCGAACCTCGGTGCCGGTGCACTGGTTCACCACATAGCGAACCTCAGAAATAATGGAGCTGCCTACCGCGGACAGATTGACGCCGTGGTCCACCATGATATGCAGCTCGATGGTGATGGAATTGTCCCCATGGAACTCCACCTTGACACCCTTGCGCATGGACTCCTTCCGCAGAAGGTGAACCAGACCGTCGCTCATGGAACGGATCGCCATGCCCTTCACGCCAAAGCAGTTGGAAGCTGCCACGCCGGCAATATTGGTATACACGTTGCTGTCAATCACGACAGTTCCCTTATCTGTTTTCTGAGAAGTCATAAAGAGTACCTCCTTTGCCGGCCAAACCGGCAGATTGTGTGCCTCTATTCTACTCGATTTCAAGCAAAAGCACAAGAGGGATTTTTGCACCCGCATAAAAACCTGTTTGGTTTCCTACCGGGTGCAATGTGGTAATGCTGTGGCAAAGAACCTTTGCCACAGCATCCAGAATCAAATCATAGACTCTTCCCAGCACTGAGGTGCCATAATGTCCATCATCTTCACAACAGTGGGGGCAACATTGGCCAGGCCGAAGCTGCCTTCCTTCAGGGTGTATGCATTGTCCTTGTCGTAAATGATGAAGGGAACCGGGTTCAGGCTGTGTGCGGTGCGGACGGAAGTCTTGCCCTTCTTGGTTTCAGTCATCTGATCGGCGTTGCCATGGTCCGCAGTCACCAGAACGGCATAGCCGTACCGGTCGGCAGCCTCCAGAATCTCTTTCAGGCTATTGTCCACGCACTCCATGGCGGTGACAACGGCATCCATCACGCCGGTATGGCCCACCATGTCGCCATTGGGGAAGTTGCAGCGCAGGAAGTCGTACTTCTTGGAGGCCATGGCCTTCACCATGGCATCGGTGATCTCACGGGATTTCATTGCAGGAGCCTGCTCGAAGGGAATCACATCGGAGGGGATCTCCTCGTAATCTTCCAGCATCTCGTTGACCTTGCCGGAGCGGTTGCCGTTCCAGAAATAGGTCACATGGCCGTATTTCTGGGTCTCAGACACCGCATACTCCCGGATATCATGGGCGCAGAGCACCTCGGTCAGGGTATTGCGAATCACGGGAGGCTGCACCAGATAGTTCTGGGGAATCTTCAAATCGCCGTCATATTCCAGCATACCGGCAAACTTCACCCCGGTATAGTCGCCGCGGTCGAACTTATCAAAGTCGGCACGGTCAAAGGCCAGGGAAATCTCCTGGGCACGGTCACCCCGGAAATTGAAGAGGATCACACTGTCGCCGTTGGCAATCTTTGCCACAGGCTCGCCGTTTCTTGCCACCACAAAGGCAGGCAGATCCTGGTCGATGCAGCCGATTTCCTCACGATAGGTCTCGATTGCTTCCTGCGCAGAAGCAAACTGACGGCCCTGTCCCTGGACATGGGTACGCCAGCCGGCTTCCACCATGCTCCAGTTGGCCTCATAGCGGTCCATGGTGATGGCCATACGGCCGCCGCCGGAAGCAATGGCATAATCAAAGCCCTCTTCCCGCAGGGAGGACAAAACCTCCTCCAGCTGAGCCACATATTCCAGAGCGGAGGTGGCAGGCACATCACGGCCATCCAGCAGGATGTGGCAGTAGACCTTCTTGAGGCCTGCGGCCTTTGCCTGCTTCAGCATTGCGAAGAGGTGAGAAATATTGGAATGGACATTTCCGTCAGACAGCAGGCCCAGGAAATGCATGGCCTTGTGGTTTTCCTGGCAGTTGGCAACCAGACCGGTCCAGGTGGCAGAGGCAAACAACTTGCCGGATTCGATGGACTCTTCCACCAGCTTGGCACCCTGAGAATAAACCTGACCGCAGCCCAGGGCATTGTGACCAACCTCAGAGTTGCCCATATCATCATCAGAGGGCAGACCGACAGCCGTGCCGTGAGCCTTCAGCCAAGTGTGGGGGCAGGTTTCCAGCAGGTGATCCAAGGTAGGAGTTTTAGCGACTTTTACTGCATCACCGGCACCACCGTCACCACGGCCGACACCATCCATAATGACCAAAACAATGGGTTTTTTCATATTAGTAACCTCCAGATAGAGTATGTTTTTCAAATCATCTGTATTATTTTACACCATTTTTCGACCAGAAACAACACTTTTTTTCATTTCCTACAAATGGGACAAAATCCCCCGGTCTGTACTTCCCTTCCTTCAACAAATGCAACAGATTTTTCTTGCAAATGTACTTCCGACGGAGACAATTTCCACAACTTGTTTTCATAATTCAAAAATTTTTCATATTTTTTCCACAAGAAAAAGCACTGCGAACCCAGAGGTCCGCAGTGCAATCTTACCACAATTATTGAAATTTTATCCACGCATCTGTGCAGAAAGATGCATGGACAGAACCGCAAGAGAGGTTGCCATGTTTTCATACTGCACCAGAATGTGAGACGGCACATCCAGATGGGTGGGTGCAAATGTCCACACTGCCTTGATCCCATTGGCAATCAGAAGGTCGCAGACCTCCTGGGCCGCGGCAGCAGGCACCGTAATAATTCCCATCAGCACCTTGCGCTCCTTGCAGAATTCAGGCAGATGAGAAATGGAATAAATGGGCTTTCCCGACTCCATCTTCCCATCCATCTCCTCATTTGCGTCAAAGGCCGCCACAATCTTCAGCCCATATTCATCAAATCCGCTGTAGCCCAACAGCGCCTGACCCAGCTTGCCTGCACCAATCAAAACAGCCTCGGTGGTGTTGTCATAGCCCAAGAACTGCTCCAAATCCGCAATGAGGCTCTCACGCAGATAGCCAACCTTGGGGCGGCCTCCGTCGGAAACCAATGCCAGATCCTTACGGACCTGCACCTCTCCCATATTAAGGGCCGCAGCCAGGGCTGTAGCCGAAATATTGGCGGGGCCATCCTCCGGCAGGGCTTTCAAATACGCCAGATAGCTGGGAAGGCGTTTCAGTACGGGCTTGGAAATCTCATTGAGTTTCATACTTTTTCTCCCCACAACTTTTTTCATTATCATAGCACAATTTCCATTCTTTTGCAATGTCTTTCCCATACAATCTCCATGGCCTTCAAATCAGGAGGTCTGCTTTAAGATTTCCCGGCGCAATCGGCCCATAATCCGCTTTTCCAGTCTGGATATATACGATTGGGAAATCCCCATCAGGTCTGCCACTTCCTTCTGAGTTCGTTCCTTCTTGCCTTGCAGACCATAGCGCAGCACCATAATGTTTTTTTCCCGCTCCGGCAGTTTGGAAAGGGCATCGTGTAAAAGCTGGTGATCCACCTCATCTTCCAGAGGGCGCATGATGAGATCACTGTCCGTACCCAAAACATCCGACAAAAGCAGCTCATTTCCGTCCCAATCCGTGTTGATGGGTTCATCCAGGGAAATTTCCGTCTTTTGATTTGCAATCTTGCGAATGTGCATCAGGATCTCATTTTCAATGCACCGGGAAGCATAGGTGGCAAGCTTGATATTTTTATCTCTCCTATAGGTGCCCACAGCCTTAATAAGGCCAATGGTACCTATGGAAATCAGATCCTCAATATTTACCCCCGTATTTTCAAAACGTCTTGCAATGTACACCACCAATCGCAAATTCCGTTCAATCAGCCGACTTTTTGCCCCGGCATCTCCCTGTTCCAACAGGTCCAGGGTCTCGCTCTCCTCCTCCGGCTTCAAAGGTGGAGGAAGAACATCCGTGCCTCCTATGTAGTAAATGCTTTCCGGTTCCAAAAAGCCCAAATGCTGCAACAAAAATCTGATCCAATTATTCATATTGTCCTCCTCCTGTCAAAGCCTGATATGTATTTTGCGGAGACAGCTGCCCCGGGGCAAAGGCAACCATGGGCGCCGCACCCTTTCCGTTTACAGTCACCCGGTCGCACTGCACCGCCAAAAGCATCCCCTCTCCTCCCAGCACCCGATAGGGAATCAGTCTGCACCGATGGCCCAGCGCCAGCAGCCGTTCCATGGCACCTGCCGGGTCACTCAGGGCACCTGCCTCCACCGGAAGAAGCCGGGAGGCGGCATCTGCCTGGGCCACCAGTACGCTTCTTCCGCTAAAGGGGTCTTTTAGGGTATTGCCGGAATCCCGCAGAGCTGTCAGCGCAACCTGTTTTCCCCCCAATGAAATGGTCACGGGAACCAGCTGCCCCGCATGGGTCATAGCACCGGAGCAAAAGAAAACCGCCAGCAAACCTATGACCAGCACCGCCAGAAGAATGTTCCACAGACCTCCCAGCCCCAGACACAGCAGTGCTCCTCCCATGGCCAGACTGAGGCAAAGTACCACAACCCCCTGCCGCATCTGCTGCCACCCGACTCCGAAGGCAGTCATGACCATCAGCCCCAGAAACACCACCTTCCATAGATTCCCAGATAAAAAGGTCAGTCCCGGCAGGACGCACAGCCCGGCATAAACCGCACCCACTCCTGCCCCCAGTCCCAGCCGCCAGGGACCGGGACTGGCTCCCGTCAGGCGGGCCGACGCCCTGAGAAGGCCATAATTTACCGCAAAGTTCAGCAAAATCACCAAGTCCAGATATACCCGCATAGCCAAGCCTCCCTTCCCTGTCAGTATACCCTTGCGGCAATAAAAAAGCGGTCGCAATCCCTACCGGGGACTGCAACCGTCTTTTTTCAGAATAAGGGCCTGTCACACAAAATAACGCTCCTGCCAACAGTATGGCACAGCAAACAATGGGAGGGGACCCCCGGATCCGTCGAAGGATTTTTACGGAGCCACTTTTTCTCCATTGCGAAGGACCGCACGAAGATTCTTTTCTGCCTTTTGCCTGGTAATCATTACCTCATGACCGCACCCCAGACATTTCAGGCGGAAGTCCGCCCCCACACGCAGAACCGTCCAGCGGCTTTCTCCGCAGGGGTGGGCCTTTTTCATTTGCAATACATCACCCAGATGAATGTCCATGTTCCTTCTCCTTCCGGTATACCTGCCTTCTTCCGGTCATAAGATACCATAAGACCGTGGAAAGCGAGGGATGATTATGTCACACTATCCGCCGGAGGGACTTTATCCCACCGTGCCGCCAGCCCCGGAGACCCTGCGCAGAGCCGCAGGCTCCCGGGAGATTTTTCAGTCCATGTGCATAAAATGTGACGAATATCACAATCTGATTGTAGATCTTGGTTCCCAGCAGGGGCTGATTCCCCGTGAGGAAACCGTCCTGGGCATTGCCCAGGGAAAAGCCAAAGAAATTGCCATTTTATCCAGAGTCGGAAAGCCCCTGTGTTTTCAGGTGCTGGGGTTCACCTCAGAAGGGACTGCCCTGCTGAGCCGCCGCAGCGCGCAGGAAGAGGCCAGAGACTATCTCATGGAGTCCGTTCCCACGGGGCAGATCCTGCCTGCCGTCGTACAAAATGTGGCCAGCTTTGGAGCGTTCTGTGATATCGGCTGCGGCTTTACCGCTCTTTTGCCCATCGAACGCTGCTCCATTTCCCGAATCAGCCATTGCAGCCAGCGGTTTTCGCCGGGGCAGCAGCTGTATGTGGTCATTTGGGAAAAAGATCCGCAGGCGGGACAGATCACCTTGACCCATCGGGAGCTTTTAGGTACCTGGGAAGAAAATGCACAGCTTTTCCGTCCGGGTCAAACCGTAACCGGAATCGTCCGCAGTGTGCGGCCCTATGGCACCTTCATTGAACTGACCCCCAATCTCTCCGGTCTTGCAGAGCCGGGACAGGATCTGGAGCCCGGGCAGGCGGTCAGTGTGTACATTCGTTCCATACAGCCACAAGCGCAGAAAATCAAGCTCAGCGTGCTGGAAAAACTGTCTGCCACCCCAAAAATCCCTCTGCGGTATCACCGCACGGGGGGCTACCTGGACAGCTGGCGCTACAACGATGTTGCGGCACCTACGGTGTTTGACTCTTGACCTGGTCCCAATAGGCCTTGGCCGCCTGCTCCAGCTTGTTGGAGCCATAGGTATAGTAGGTGGTGTTCCGCAGATCATCCGGAAGGTACTGCTGCCTGACCCAGTGGTTTGGATAGTCATGGGGATATAAATATCCCTGTTCCCGCTCCATGGTATAGCTATCCGCATGCATATTCTGCAAATGCCTGGGAAATGTACCTCCCTTTCCTTTTCGCAGGTCTGCCTGCGCCGCACCGATGGCCAAATAGGCCGAATTGGACTTAGGAGCCGTGGCCATCAAAACAGCCGCATCCGCCAGAGGGATCCGAGCCTCCGGCATTCCCAGCATATGGGCCATATCCACACAGGATTTCACAATGGGCAGGATCTGAGGATACGCAAGCCCCACATCCTCTGCCGCAATGACCATAAGCCGGCGGCAGGCAGAAATCATGTCCCCCGCTTCCAGCAGCCGGGCCAGATAGTGGCAGGCAGCGTCCGGATCAGACCCCCGGATGGATTTTTGCAGGGCAGACAGAAGATCATAGTGATTGTCTCCGTCCCGGTCATAGCGCATGGAGGAGCTTTGGGTCACTGCCTTCACATCCGCAAGGGTGATACGCAGTTCCGCTTTTCCGGGGTCTGCCGCAGAAAACAGCACCTCCACCGCATTCAAAGCCTTCCTCAGATCGCCGCCGCAGGCACTGGCAGCGTATTCCAGCGCCCCGGGTTCTGCCGTGACCTCCAGAGCGTTTCGTTCTGCCAGGAACGAAACAGCCCGGTCCATGGCCTTGCTCACAGCCTGCGGGGTAAGCTGTTTGAATTCAAAAATAGTCGAACGGCTTAAAATCGCATTAAAAACGTAGAAATAGGGATTTTCCGTAGTGGAGGCAATCAGGGTTATTTTTCCGTTTTCAATGTGTTCCAGCAGAACCTGCTGTTGTTTTTTATTAAAGGACTGAATCTCATCCAGATACAGAAGAATCCCATTTGGAGCTAAAAAGGTATCCAGCTGGGATGCAATCTCCTTGATATCGGCGGTTGAAGCAGTGGTTGCATTCAGGCGGCACAGCTTTCTGTGGGTCTTTTCCGCTATGATATTGGCCACCGTGGTTTTCCCCGTGCCGGAAGGCCCATAGAAAATGAGATTCGGGATATTTCCGGAGTCAATAAGCCGCCGGAGCACTGCCCCCTGCCCCAAAATATGCTCCTGTCCCACCACATCGTCCAGAGTCTTGGGGCGGATCAGGTCTGCCAAAGGCTGATACATGGTTCTGCCTCCCTTCATTTTTTCTAAGTATAGCACAGGTTCTCAAAAAATGCACCCATTCTTTTCCCCACTCTTTCCTCTTTGCATGGAACATTTTTTGTGATATAATGTAGAAAATGTGATTCAGGAGGCTGTTATGGAGCGTGAACAGAAGGTACAGGCCATTGTAGAGGCACTGAAGCAGGCCTACCCGGACCCCCAATGTGCCCTGCACTACAAAAAGGATTATGAGCTGATGATTGCCGTTCGGTTGTCTGCGCAGTGTACCGACAAGCGGGTCAATGAGATCACACCGGCACTGTTTGCCGCCTATCCCACCCTGGAGGCAATGGCCCAGGCAGACATTGCCGATGTAGAGGAGCTGGTCCGCTCCTGCGGGTTTTACAAGCACAAGGCCAGAGACATTGTGCTGGCCTGTCAGATGCTGCTGACCCAGTACGGCGGAAAGGTGCCAGACACCATGGATGCCCTGCTGAAGCTGCCCGGTGTGGGGCGAAAAACCGCGAACCTCCTGCTGGGCGATCTGTACAAAACCCCCGGCGTAGTGGTCTGTGACACCCACTGTATCCGCATTTGCGGGCTGCTTGGATTGAGCCACGGAAAGGAGCCGGAAAAGGTGGAAAAGCAGCTGCGGGAAATTCTCCCCCCGGAGGAAAGCTCCGATTTCTGCCACCGCATTGTTCTGCATGGCAGAGCCGTCTGCATTGCCAGAAGGCCCCAGTGTCAGTCCTGCACACTGGCCCCCTACTGCGACTATGTAAATCGAGGGTAATCGATTGGGAAGCTGATTGGCAGCTTCCCAATTTTTTGTTATGCAGAAAATATTCAGGTATTTTTTCATAGCGCGTTGAGATTTTGCGAAAATGTGTTATAATATTAGTAATTATTTTCATTATACAAAAACACGAGGATATGTTATGAATGACAAGCTGCACATACATGGTGCCAGAGAAAACAATCTAAAAAATATTGACCTCACCATTCCCCGGAACAAACTGGTGGTATTCACCGGTCTTTCCGGTTCCGGAAAGTCCTCCCTTGCCTTTGACACAATCTATGCTGAGGGCCAGCGGCGGTATGTAGAATCCCTGTCCTCCTATGCCCGGCAGTTTCTGGGCCAGATGGACAAGCCCGATGTGGACTCCATCGACGGTCTCTCCCCTGCCATTTCCATCGACCAGAAAACCACCTCCAAGAACCCCCGCTCCACCGTGGGAACCGTGACGGAGATCTATGATTATCTCCGTCTTCTTTGGGCTCGGGTGGGCGTCCCCCACTGTCCCAAATGCGGTCGGGAAATCAAGCGGCAGACGATTGATCAAATTGTAGATCAGGTCATGGCCCTGCCGGAAGGGACTCGATTCCTGATTCTGGCCCCGGTGGTTCGGGGCAAAAAGGGTGAGCATAAAAAGCTTTTGGAGGATTTCCGAAAAGCCGGCTTCGCCAGAGTGCGGGCCGACGGGATTCTCTATGACCTAAACGAGGAAATCCCCCTGGAGAAAAACAAAAAACACACCATTGACTTGGTGGTAGACCGGCTGGTTCTCCGCCCCGATCTGCGCCGCAGACTGGCAGACTCGCTGGAAACCGCCTGCTCCCACGCAGAGGGACTGGTGGTCATCCACCTGCCCAAAGAAGAACAGGATCTGGAATTTTCTCAGAATTATGCCTGCCCGGACTGCGGCATCAGCTTGGCAGAGCTGGAACCCCGGATGTTTTCTTACAACACTCCCTACGGCGCCTGCCCGGACTGTACCGGCCTTGGCTTCCGCCGAACGGTAGACCCGCGGCTGGTGGTGCAGGACCCTTCTAAATCTCTGAAAGAAGGAGCCATTCAGGTCTCCGGCTGGAGCAGCCCCCGCCCGGAATCTATTTTTGGAATGTATCTGGCAGCCCTGTCTGAAAAATATCACTTTTCTCTTACGGAACCCTTTGCGTCTCTGTCCAAAGAGGCCCAGCATGTGATTCTCTACGGAACCGGAAAGGAAAAGCTGCACATTTCTTATAATCGTGGTACCAGCACCGGAACCTTTGAACAGCCCTTTGAAGGCATTATCCCGAATCTGGAACGCCGTTATCACGAAACCACCTCGGAATCCATGCAAAAGGAACTGGAAGAATGTATGACGGATTCTCCCTGCCCACGGTGTCATGGAGACCGTCTTTCCGACATTGCGCGAGCCGTCACCGTAGGCGGTATGGGCCTTGCGGATTTTTGCCGACTGTCTGTGAGCAAGGCACTGGACTTTGTCCAGACGCTGAAATTAGAGGGAAATCAGTCGGTCATTGCCGCCCCCATACGAAAGGAAATTTCAGCACGACTTCGTTTTTTACAGGATGTAGGCCTGCAATATCTCACATTGAGCCGCTCTGCCGGAACCCTTTCCGGCGGCGAAAGCCAGCGGATTCGATTGGCAACCCAGATTGGTTCCTCTCTCATGGGTGTGCTCTATATTCTGGACGAGCCTTCCATCGGTCTGCATCAGCGGGACAACGCCAAGCTTCTGGAAACACTCCAGCACCTGCGAGACATTGGAAATACCTTGATCGTTGTAGAGCACGACGAGGACACCATGCGAACGGCAGACTATATTGTGGACATCGGCCCCGGTGCCGGGGTCCACGGTGGTGAGGTGGTGGCAGCCGGTACCCTGGAGGATATTCTGGCCTGCCCGGACTCTCTCACGGGCCAGTATCTGTCGGGCGTAAAAAAAATTCCCGTTCCCGCCACAAGACGGCCCGGAAACGGAAACTTTCTCCGGGTGAAGGGTGCTACAGAAAATAATTTGCGGCATGTGGATGTTTCGATCCCTCTGGGAACCTTTACCTGTGTCACCGGTGTTTCCGGCTCCGGCAAATCCAGTCTGGTCAACGAGGTGCTTTATAAAGCCCTGGCCGGTACCTTAAACAAAGCCCGTACCCATCCCGGTGCCTGCGAAGCCATAGAGGGAATGGAATATCTGGACAAGGTCATTGCCATTGATCAGAGCCCCATTGGCAGAACTCCTCGCTCCAACCCTGCCACCTATACCGGCCTGTTCAACGATATTCGGGATCTCTTTGCCGCCACCAGCGATGCAAAAATGCGCGGCTACGGCCCCGGCCGGTTCTCCTTTAATGTAAAGGGCGGGCGGTGTGAGGCCTGCGGCGGTGACGGACTGATAAAAATTGAAATGCACTTTCTGCCCGATGTCTATGTCCCCTGTGAGATCTGCCACGGCCGCCGGTATAACCGGGAAACTCTGGAGGTCCTCTATAAAGGAAAAAGCATCTCCGATGTATTGGACATGACCGCAGAAGAGGCCGTTGTCTTCTTTGAGAACCTGCCAAAGATTCACCGCAAGGCAAAAACGCTGGTGGATGTCGGTCTGGGGTATCTAAAACTTGGTCAGTCCTCCACCACCCTGTCCGGCGGTGAGGCCCAGCGTGTGAAGCTGGCCACGGAGCTGGCAAAGCGTTCCACAGGCTCCACCATCTATATTCTGGACGAGCCTACCACCGGCCTTCACACCGCTGATGTGCACAAGCTCATTGATGTACTGCAGCTGTTGGTGGAAAGCGGAAATACCGTTCTGGTCATTGAGCACAATCTGGATGTCATCAAAACCGCAGACCATATCATTGACCTGGGCCCGGAGGGCGGCGACGGCGGCGGCACCATCATAGCCCAAGGCACTCCGGAGGAGGTGGCTGCTACCCCAGGCAGCTTCACCGGTCAGTATCTAAAGCCCATGCTTTCTCTATAAAAACACAAATGCACTGTCTCGTTGCTCCACGAGACAGTGCTCTGTTGTGTCTTACCAATCTCTTCCAAAGGAATAAAAACTGATGGGAAGCTCCCCTGACAGCTCCAGCAGGCTGTGATCCCAGCCTCCTGCGTAGTCCATTTCCATAACCGGAGAACGAAGGCCAGAATGTTCCAATTCTTTTCGCTCCATGGACAAAACCGCAACCGTTCCTTCCTGATCCGGTCGGATCAGAATGGTTCCTCCATGCAGACTCGCAATCTGCCGCACCAGCAGAAGACCCAGTCCAAGGCCATACCGGTTATCTTCTATGGCAGGCTCACGAAGATATCGGGTAAAGAGGGTATCACGGACCTCGTCTGCCAGACCTTCGCCGAAGTCATGAATATGCAGCATAACCTGCTTTCTGTCGGCAGTGAGCCAGCAGCGAATGGTACCGCCTTCAGGGGTAAATCGGAGGGCGTTGGCCAAAAGATTATATACAGCCCGCTCCATTTTTTGGCGGTCGATATAGCACACCACATCATGCGCCAGGGACTTGAATGTGACCTTAATTTTCTTTCTCTCTATGAGCATAGTTGCTTTTTCAAAGATTTGTTCAAAAAAGCTTCCTACCTCTGTTTTTTCCCGATTTGCATTTTCTTTTGAGAGGTAGCCTGCGGCATCAGACATATTTCCAACCAATCGCAGGATCTGATAAGCAGCGCGGTTGATGCAGGCCACATCATTTTGCAGGAATGGGGCTTCGTCTAAATTCAGCTCAGGAAGCAAATGATCCATGGCACCCATAATGGTATTTAGGGGTTCCCGAAGCTTTTGCGCCGCCAGTGCCATCATCCGAAAGTTTTCCCGTTTGATCTCCTGGTCCAGCAGAAACAGATCTATGTTGTCTTTGAAACGACACATTGCCGCTTCCTGTGGGCAGCCTCCCACACTAATGGTCAGGCAAAGACTGCCTTCCTCCATTGTCTCGTACTCCTGCCCACCATTCAGCAGCAGGTGCTTCACTTGGCTTCCTACAGGCAAATTCGCTTTCAAACTCTCCCGATTCACACCGATTACCACACCTTGCTCCACCGCAAAGGCAGGCATCGGCACAATGTTCAGCAATGTTTTCCATTCCTTTGTATTCGCCATTGTGTCCCCCCCTTTCTTTCATAGGGTGTCCCAATTCTCTCTTTGAACTCTGAAAACTATTCCCTTTGCAGGGTGTATCTTCCAGTTTTTCTAATTATATACATGGTTAGGCAAAAAAGCAAATATTTTTCATGGAGGTATTCTATGTCCATTCATGAAGGTCATCGTCAACGCCTGAAAGAGCGCTTTCTTGAAGAAGGGCTCGATTCTTTCACAGAAGCCCATGCCTTAGAACTGCTTCTGTTTTACGCCATTCCCCAAAAGGATACCGCCCCGCTGGCGCATGCGCTTCTGGATCACTTTGGGTCTATCACCGGTGTTTTGGAGGCTCCTGTCTCCGCTTTGCAGCAGGTTCCCGGTATGGGGAAAAATGCCGCCACCCTGATACAGCTCACCACATCCATGAGCCGATACTACATGATGCACCGTACATCCTCCCATACCATCTTACCCACAGTCAGCAGTTGTGGTGCTTATCTCCTCCCCCGATTTTTGGGTCGGCGGGAGGAAGTGGTCTACGCCCTCAGTTTAGATGCCCGATGCAAAGTTCTGGCTTGCAGGCTGTTGGGCAAAGGCAGCATCAACGCTACCGGGGTTCCGCTGCGCACCATTGTAGAGTATGCCCTGTCCTCCGGCGCGACCTCTTTGGTGCTGGCCCACAATCATCCCAGCGGCATTGCACTGCCCTCTCAGGAGGACATTGACACCACCCGTCGTCTGGCTGCGGCCTTGGATGCAGTGGGCGTTCTTTTGGCAGATCATATTGTTGTTGCCGACGATGATTTTGTTTCCATGGCCACCTCAGGACTGTATCAGAGGGCCGAGGCAGCCGCCATTCCCCACAAATAATCCACCTGTTCCCCGGTTTTTCCAATTATTGAGGGTGCTTTTTGATGTATTCCTCTACCCAGGCGGCAGCTTCGGCCACAAAGCCTGCACAAGGGCGCTGGGCATAGTATTGCTGGGTTCTGGGGCTTGGGGTTGGGGAATGATCCACGCTTCCCAGCAGCTCCCGGCACACAATGGTGCCGTTTGCCTTGCGGAAGGCCTCCGCCATCTCCTGAATTCTTGCGTAATGTTCTTTCTTTACTTTGTCGTCCCCCGGGGCATCATAGCCATACAGCCAGCCCAGTACCATGCACGCACCGGATACTGCACCGCAGACCTCCCGCAGCCGTCCGATGCCTCCTCCAAAGGAAGACGACAGCCGCATGGCATCCTTTTCTGAAATCCCGGTCAGATCGCAGTAGGCTACAAATACCGCCTGGGCGCAGTTACAGCCGCTATTAAATAATTGAACCGCTTTTTCTACATAATCCACATAATCTCCCCCTTTTTTCTCAGTTTACCATACTTTACCCAATTTCGCAAGGATGTCCGGTTGACATCTCCCAAAAAGCCAATATACTAAATGACAATGGGGTATTATTGTGTAAACATGCACATACAAAGGAGTGTAAGTATGCGAGTTAAAATTATTTCTGATAGTACCTGTGACCTGTCTCCCGCTCTGCTTCAGGAGCATGATATTACATTGGCTCATTTGACCGTTGTAAAGGACAATCAAAACTATCTGGATGGAGTTACCATTACACCTGGTGACATTTTCGCCCATGTGGCTGCCGGTGGGGCACTGTGTACCACCTCAGCCGTAAGCATCGGAGAATATCAGGAGCTTTTCGCTGAGTTCTCCCCAAACTATGACGCCGTCATCCATGTAACCATTGGCTCCGGCTTTTCCAGCTGTTATCAGAATGCCTGCCTTGCAGCGGCAGGATTTCCCAACGTCCGGGTCATCGATTCTCATAACCTCTCCACCGGGCAGGGACATATTGTATTAGAGGCCTGTCGTTTGGTTAAAACCGGCAAGGATCTGGAGCAGATTTGCAGTGAGCTGGAAGAAATTACAGGCCGTGTGGAAACCAGTTTCGTTTTAAGCCGTCTGGAGTACATGGTCAAAGGCGGACGCTGCTCCTCTGCTACCGCTTTGGGAGCCAATCTTTTGGGCCTGAAGCCCTGCATCGAGGTAAAAGACGGCAAAATGCTGGTAGTCAAAAAATACCGGGGCAATTATTCCAAATGCCTGCAAAAGTATGTTCAGGACCGGCTTGGGAACCGGAAGGAAATCGAAAAAGACCATCTGTTTATTACTTATACCCCGGTTTCCAATGAAGATCTGTCCGTTGTCCGGAATGCAGTCGCCCAGTGCAACAATGGATTTTCTCACATCTATGAAACCACCGCAGGCTGCACTGTCTCCTGCCACTGCGGCCCCGGCACACTGGGGCTCTTATTCATCCGCAGCAAATAGTATTCAATTCCTGGGAGCCTTCGCCCCAGGAATTTTTCAAGAGAGGGTGTCGCAATGTACGCCGATTGTCATATCCACATGATCTTAGACGGGGTCTATTACAAAGACGCCATGGCCGCTCATAAGGACCATCCGAATCTGGACCGGATTCACAAAACCCTGGCACACTATCAGTCCCTTGGATTCACCTATCTCCGGGATGGTGGAGATCGTTGGGATGTAGGGGCCACTGCAAAAAGGCTTGCCCCTCAATATGGCATCACCTACCGAACTCCCATTTTCCCAATCCATAAAAAAGGCCATTATGGCGGCTTCATTGGCAGAACCTACGACACCCCCGCAGAGTATCAGTCACTTTTGCAGGAAGCCAAGGAAAAGGGTGCCGACTTCATTAAAATCATGATCTCCGGTCTCATGGATTTTGACCACTGCGGTACCATTCTGGGCGCACCTCTGACGGCGCAGGAAATCCGGGATTTAATCCACCGGGCCCACGATATGGGCTTTTCCGTCATGGCCCATGCCAATGGGCCGGAAACTGTGATTCCTGCCGCAGAAAGCAAAGTAGACTCCATAGAGCACGGGGCTTATTTGAATACAGAAGCCCTCTACGCCATGAAAGAAGCAGGAACCATATGGGTCCCCACCCTCTCTACCATTGGAAATCTTTTGAATACCACACGCTTCAATCTCTGTGCCGTGAAAGCAATCCTGTCCTCAGCCCAAAAAAATCTACGGCACTTTCATCGTTTGGGCGGTATCATCGCCCCCGGTTCCGATGCCGGAGCGTATGCCGTTTATCACGGGGAAGGCGGGCTGGATGAGTATGGATATCTGAATCAGGTCCTAAAGGACCATACTGCGGCCGCATTATCCCAAGGCATTGCCGGGATAAAGGACCGATTTTAAGAAAAAACGGAACTGTCTCCCAAAAGGAAACAGTTCCGTTTTTTGTCTTAGAGGGTCTTGCCCTCCATGGCCGCGCGGAAATCCTCTCCTGTCATGGTCTCATGGGCCAGGAGATACTCAGATACCTGCAGCAGCTTGCTTTCATTTTCACGCAGAAGCTTCTCACAGTGCTCATAGGCACGGTCTACCATCGACTTGATTTCGGCATCCAGGGTGCCCGCCACCTGCTCAGAATAGGAACGGGTCTTTTCGTAGTCACGGCCCACAAAAATTTCCTGGTCATCCTCATAGCAAATGCTGCCTATGCGCTCACTCATGCCATACCGGGCCACCATTTCTCTTGCCAGACGAGTAGCCCGCTCAATGTCATTGGAGGCACCGGTTGTGATGTCCCCGCAGAACAGGGCTTCCGCCACCCGACCGCCAAGCAGCATGACAATGTTTTCATACATCTCATTACGGGTACGGTGCGCCGCATCCTCCGTAGGCAGATTCACCGTCATACCCAGGGAATTTCCTCTGGGAATAATGGTGATCTGGTGAACGGGGTCCTGCGTAGGCAAAAAGTACGCCGCCACGGCGTGTCCCGCTTCGTGAATGGCAGTGATCTTCAAATCCCGCTGGAGCTGAACCCGGCCACGCTTCTGAGGCCCTGCGATCACCTTCATCATGGCCTCATCCAAATCTTTGGATTCAATGACCTTTCGATCCTCCCGGACTGCCAGAATGGCGGCCTCATTCAAGAGGTTGGACAGGTCCGCACCTGTAAAGCCTGCGGTTCCCATTGCAACCTTTCGCAAATCCACATCCTGTCCCAGACGCTTATTTCTGGCATGCACCTTCAGGATGTCGTGACGGCCCTTGGAGTCGGGTGCGCCCACATAGATCTGCCGGTCAAAACGACCGGGACGCAGCAATGCAGGGTCCAGAATGTCCTGCCGGTTGGTTGCTGCCAGAACAATTACCCCTTCTGTCTTCTGGAAACCATCCATTTCCACCAGAAGCTGGTTCAGAGTCTGCTCTCGCTCGTCGTGCCCGCCGCCCATGCCGGCGCCTCTGCGGCGGCCTACGGCATCAATTTCATCAATAAAGATAATGGCGGGTGCAATCTTCTTTGCCTGCTCAAAAAGGTCCCGAACGCGTCCTGCGCCAACGCCAACATACAGCTCCACAAAGTCGGAGCCGGAGATGGACAGAAACTGCACACCGGCCTCTCCTGCCACTGCCCGGGCAAGCAAGGTCTTACCGGTGCCGGGAGGGCCTACCAGCAAAATGCCCTTGGGGATTTTCGCTCCCATGTCCTTATATTTCTGAGGATTCTGGAGAAATTCCACAACCTCTCGAAGTTCTTCTTTCTCTTCCTCGGCGCCAGCCACATCGGAAAAATCTACAAACTCGCCTTTGACTCCCAGGTTGGCTCTGGCTTTGGTAAAGCCTCCGGGATTATTACCGGCAGCACGGCTTCCCATGAATGCCCACACCACCAGAAGCACAACGCCTGCCAGAAGATAAGGCGCTGTTTTTTCCAGTATTCCGGGCTTGGAATCCGGTTTGAAGCCGTAGGATTTTAAGGTCCCCCGCTCCTGCAGGGCAGGAAGGAGCTTCCCTACATCTTCCATAAACACTTCCCTGCTGGGAATATACGACCGGGCCTCCACCTGTTTTCCATCTTTCAGATACCGCATCTGCAAGATGTCGTCACGAATTTCAAACACCTCCACAGTTCCATTTCGGAACTGCTTCAGTGCCTCGGAATAGTCAATTCTCTTTGGTCCCATGGCTGTAAAAAATCCACTCAAAACGGAAATCAACAGAAGTGCCACGAGCACATAAATCATAAGATTCCTTGAATGTACTGCTTTCAAATCAGGTTTCTCCTTATTTTGAATATACCTCAGGCTTCAGGATGCCGACATAGGGCAGGTTGCGGAATTTTTCGTTATAATCCAAACCATAACCCACCACAAAGAGATTCGGCACGGTAAAGCCCACATAGTCTGCCTCAATATCTGCCTTCCGGCCCTCAGGCTTATCCAGGAAGGTGCAGATCTTCACGGAAGCAGGGTTCTTTGTCTTCAGATACTCCACGGTATGCTTCAGGGTCAGGCCGGAGTCCAGAATATCCTCCAGAATCACCACATGACGGCCTGTAATGTCCGCAGTGAGATCCTGCTTCATCTTGATGACACCGGTGGAGCTGACACCGCTATAGGAAGACACCGCCATAAAGTCAATCTGGCTGGGAATGGGAACTGCACGGATCATGTCAGAGAAGAACACCACCACACCCTTCAGGACACCCACAAAAATGGGATTCTTTCCTTCATAGTCCGCAGTCAACTGCTGACCCAGTTCCTGAATTCGGTTACGGATCTGCTCTTCGGTGATAAGAACACGCTCAATAGAATTTTGCATGGCATGATACCTCTTTCCAATCATTGTATATGATATATGAATGTGATTTGCAGTGCCTGTGCACTGCAACTTGCACGATCCTCCCAATTTGCGCCCAAGCCTGCCACGCCTAATATTTCACCATCCACCGTGAGAACCGGTAACGTCTCCCGGAGATGGGCAGGAATTTTTCGGTCGATGAATAATTTCTTCACAGGCTTTGAGCCGCCAGACAATCGAAGTCGATCTCCTGTCTGCCGTTTTCGGAGTAAAACAGGTGATTTTCTTATTCTATCATAAGCAACCGTAAAAGTGAACGGTGAATTTTCAATTTTATCTTTCGGTTCCAGATATCTGCACCGAATTTCCCAGGAACCGGTCCGGGTCACACCGGGAATTTGCAGTTCCATTGCCTCCAGGGGGGCTTCTCCCCGCCCGATCATCAGGGATTCATACGCTCTATGAAGCACTGCTCCCTGTGGAAAAATTTTTCTTGCCGACGGATTCTGAGATTCCGCCAGTTCCAACGCCTGCCGCACGTGAATGGCTTCCGGTTCCCGGACGCCGGCCTTCTGCAAAAGCATGGCAAGCACTCGCCCCTGTATGGCAGGATGCAGACCCAGCAGCTTGTCCACCAGGATTCCTCTTTCTTCGGAGATCTCGCAAAAAGCCTTCTCTGCCGCCTGATTCAGAAAGTCCTGATCCCGGCGCAGGCGCAGGGCCATGGCGCTGGTATTTTCCGCAACAACGGGATTCTCCCGTTTCAAAATGGGCATTACTTCGTGGCGCAGACGGTTTCTGAGGAAATGATCTGCTCCATTGCTGCTGTCTTCTATGTGCGCAATTCCCCAGCGGCTGAGAAACTGTTCCACCTCCGTACGGGTGCAGCCCAGCATGGGACGAATGATCCGCCCCCTTTGGGGCGCAATGCCCCCAAGTCCCTTGAGCCCTGTTCCTCTCAAAATATGCAGCAAAATGGTCTCGGTGTTGTCATCTGCCGTGTGGGCCGTTGCGATCTTTGCCTCCGAATCCAGATTCTCCAGAAACGCATATCTGGCTTGGCGGGCGGCATCCTCCAAGCCCCTTCCGCAGGGGCGAACCTGTCCATTCCCCACCAAAAGGGCAATGTGATATTGTTCACAAAATTCCCGGACAAAGTCCTCATCCCCATCGGATTCCGCTCCCCGAAGTCCATGATTGAAATGGGCCGCAGACAAGGAAAGGCCTTTTTCCTCCCTCAGAAGGTACATGGCCCAGAGCAGTGCCATGGAATCCGCTCCGCCGGACACTGCGCAAATCACCGGCTCTCCATCAGACAGCAACTGATTTTCCTGGCAGAACTTCCAGATCCGATTGGCAAATTCCATCTTATCCCTCCTGATGCCGCCACTCCCGGTCGGCAAAGGTGGTGTACTGGGGCAGCCATTGCAGCTTTACCGTTCCCGTCTCGCCGTGACGGTTTTTAGAGACAATGCACTCCGCCACATTTTTTTCCGGGGAATCTTCATTGTAATAGTCATCCCGGTACAAAAACAACACTTCGTCTGCGTCCTGTTCGATAGCACCGGATTCACGCAGATCTGACAAAATGGGCCGCTTATCTGTACGGCTTTCGTTGGCACGGGACAGCTGACTCAGACAGATCACCGGGACATTCAGCTCCTTGGCCATGATCTTCAAAGAACGGGAGATTTCGGAAACCACATTTACACGATTCTCGCCGCCTTTTCCATAGCCGGAGCCTGTCATTAACTGGAGGTAGTCGATCACCACCAGGCCCAGATTCTCCACACGGCGAAGCTTCGCATTCATCTCCGCCACTGTAATAGAGGGGTTGTCATCCACTCGGATATCCGTCTGACTGAGAGAAGCAGAGGCCATGGCCAGCTTGGCCCATTCATCGTCTTCCAGCTTTCCCGTTGCCATCTTTTGGCTGTCCACAAAGCTTTCGCCTGCCAGCAGTCGCATGGCCAGCTGCTCCCGGGACATTTCCAAAGAGAAGAAAGCCACACAGGATTTATACTTTTTTGCTACATTCAGAGCAATATTCAGAGCAAAGGAGGTTTTACCCATGGCAGGACGGGCGGCAATCAGCAGCAGGTCTGAGCGATTCAGACCGTTGATTTTCTTGTCCAAATCCATCAGCCCTGTGGAAAGGCCGGGGATGGCACTGTCTGACGCACTCAATTCCGTCAGGTGGTCATAGACCCGGTGTAGCACCATGCCAATGTGCTGCAAGCTCTCTCCCCGGTCTCCCTTCCGAAGCGCAAAGATTTTCTTCTCTGCCGACTCCAGAATTTCCGCCGGGGTTCCCACTCCCTCATAGACCGTATCGGAAATCTCCGATGCAGCCGCAGCCAGACTGCGAAGCATGGCCTTGTCCCGGACAATCTCTGCATAGCGCTGCACATTTGTCGCCGTGGGGGTGATCTCCATGAGCTGTTTAATGTAGTTGGTTGTGGTCTCCTGCCACACGCCGCGCTCCTGCATGGTGGAAAGCACCGTCACCGGGTCGACTGCCTGGGAGAAGTTAAACATGGCATAGATGGTCTCATAAATTTCCCGGTTTTGCTGCAAGAAAAAGTCCTCCGGTTTTAAAAGACCGATTACATCGGGAATACACCGGCTATCGATCAGCATGGAGCCCAGAACAGACTGCTCCGCCTCCAGAGACTGGGGCATCTGCCGGCCTAACATTTCTTCTCCTTCCATCTTCCTTCTCCTCTCATACTCTTGTCAATATGGGCCAGGGTGCCTTCGGCACCCTGGCCCTGGGGCCGATTTCAGGCCCCCAGGGCGTGCAGTCGCACGCCACCATCGTTTATTCCTCTTCTTCGGCTTCAAAAAGCTCGGGGTTTCTCTCCTGGAACAGCGCAAAAACCGCATCCAGAACTGCTTCATCCTTGACTCCCAGGAAATTGTCGGTCTCCTCATCCAGAGGCTCCACTTGCAGGATCACCACACCGCCTTCATCCTCGGAGTCATCCACCGGCAGCATGACGGCATAGTCTTTTCCCTCATAGGCGATATAGTCCATCAGTTCAAAAAACACATCATTTCCATCTTCATCCTGCAAGGGAAATACATTGCTCAGCTGTTCTTCCATTGTATGTCTCCTTAGTTCTTTTCTTCAATCTTCACCGTAAGCTCACCTACGATTTCGTAGCCCAGCTTGCAGCGGACCGTATAGGTTCCCACACTCTTGATGGGCTCATCCAGAACGATCTTCCGCTTATCCATGGTAATGCCCTGCCCCTTCAGTGCATCGGCAATTTCCTGGTTGGTAACGGAGCCAAACAGCCGTCCTGCCCCGCCGCCCTTTGCAAAAACGGTGAGTGTCATGTTTTTCATCTTCTTAGACAGCTCCATGGCCTCGGCACGCTCCTTGGCCTGACGCTCCTGTGTAGCCTTGTCGTTCATACGCATGGTATTGATGGCGTCGGTGGTTGCTTCCATCGCCAGCTTCCGGGGCAGCATATAGTTCCGGGCGTAGCCGTCGGAAACCTCCAGCATCTGGCCCTTTTTTCCTTTTCCCCGAACATCCTGTAACAAAATTACTTTCATATCGATAGATACTCCTTTGTATTGATTATTGCGCATAGAATTTATCGATGGAAATGGTCAGCCGATCCAAGGCTGTTTTCACATCACAATTTTTCACCTGAGCTCCTGCGGTAGCCGCATTGCCGCCGCCGCCCAGAGGCTCCAAAATCACCTGCACATTGGCATCGCCAATGGAACGGGCCGAAATAATAACCTGATCGCCCTGGGGATACATGACAAAGGAGGCCAGAATCCCCTGAATGCCCAGAAGCTCATCTGCCGCCTGGGCCGCAATGACCCGTGTGGTCGCCTGATCCAGAGCCGCAATGGCAATCTGATTGCGATACATCCGAGCGGACTGAATGATATGGTATCGGGCCAGGGTTGCCTGCAAATCGCTCTGCAACAGCTTCTTGACATCCACCGTATCCGCTCCCAGACGGCGCAGGAACGCCGCGGCCTCAAAGGTACGCTCCCCAGTGCGAACATTGAAGCTCTTTGTGTCCAGCATGATGCCCGCCAGCAGGGCTTTTGCCTCAATGGGCAGGATCTCAGAACTGTCCACACCATATTGCAGCAGCTCCGTCACCAGCTCCGATGCAGAAGAGGCATAGGGTTCATGCAGCTCCACCACCACAGGATTGATATAATCCGCAGCTCTTCGGTGGTGATCCACCACACAGACCTTGGAAATCGCCTCCAAAAGCGGAAGACACTCCACCTGATCCGGCCGGTTGGTATCCACCACAATCAGCGTGCTCTTGGGGTCTGCCTGTAACAGTGCCTCCTGTCCGGAAATGAAGCAGTTTTCATACACAGGATGTGCTTTTAACTGCTCCAGAAGCATCCCCGCCGCATTATGCTCCATATCAATGACGATTTTAGCATTCTTGCCCTTTTTGCGGCACAAGCAACAGATTCCCACCGCAGCGCCCACTGCATCCAGATCCGCATTTTTATGGCCCATGACAAACACCTGACTGCACTGGCTCACCAATTCTCCCAAAGAATTGGCTGTCACACGGGAACGAACCTTGGAGCGATGATCGGTCTCTTTATTGTGCCCGCCATAGAACGAAAAGTTATAGCGGCCCTTCACCACTACCTGATCACCGCCTCGGGACAGTGCCATTTCGATGCTGAGGGCAGCAAAATTGTAGGACTCTTCAAAGGTGACACCCTCCTGTCCGATGCCCATGGAGATGGTAGCGGCTACCCCTGTGGGGCTTTCCACCTGACGGATTTCCTCCAAAAGCGGGAATTTATTTTCCACGCAATGCTTGAGATCCCGCTCTTCAAAGACAAACAGATATCGGTTTCGTTCCATACGGCGCAGCATACCGTGATAGCCGCCGATACAGCGGGTAATCACCTGATCCAGCTCCGCATTGAGGGTGGAAATGGCACTTTCCGGCAGATTTTTCGTCAGCTCATCATAGTTATCCAGCAAAATAATGGACACCACAGGACGGGACCGGATGTATTCATCCCGAACCTGATAGAGCTCCGTAAGGTCCACCAGATAAATGGCACCCATGAGGATACCCCCTGAGGCTTTTTCATGGAAGGTGGTGCCATAGACCCGATAGCGGCGGTCTCCGATATCCAGATCATGGGGACATTCCAGTTTTCCGGCAATCATCCACTCCGTGGAGAACCCCGGCAAAACCTTATTGAGCTTTTGCTCAAACATGCTTTCCTTCATCCCTGTCACTTTTGCAAACCGCTGATTGGTCCAGAACAATTCTTCATCCACCAGACGGATCAATGCCATTGGAAGAGGAATATCCAAACGGGACGCATTTTCCAAATTATTGGTAGCGGACTGGATGTAGGCCGCCAGCGCCTTTCTCCGACTGGCCCGGCGCAGCTGATAGAGAATCAAAAACAACGCCGTTGTTCCTGCCTCAATGGCTGCAAGCAAGGGCTGATTCATCAAAAATGACGCAGCCGCAAACATCAGCAGAACTAAAAAGTATAAGCCCATGGTAGGATCAACCAAACGACCCAGCTTTTTATTCACAGGACCACTCCTCCCAAATTTCAAAAAGGGCAAAACTATAGTTCCATTATACCAGAACGCCCCCACAGAATCAAGGGAGATTCCACCGGTTTCCCCGGAAAGTGAAAAAACAGGACAAAAAAGATAACGCCGGCCGGAATATCTGATATGATCCCGGCGCAGGCGTTTTCACTGTTTTCTGGCTAGATAGTAGTCGTCTCCCTGCCGATAGTAAGGGCAGCGGGTCTGCTTTGCATGGAAAATCTGATAGACCTCATCTTCATCCAGATCCATATTGCAGAAGTATTCGTCATACTCCTCATCATAATCAAAGTGCCAGCAGCTTTCGCACAAATCGCAGTCCATAACATCACACTCCTCACTCCAAGTATACCACCGAACCGGCCCTGTTGCAAGAAGAAAACCACCGGTCCGCAAGTACCTGCCCTTGACAGAAAAAGGAGCTGCCTCCCTTATGAGACAGCTCCCCCTTTTTTAGCGGACTTCCAGAACCTTGTAGTCCTGAGCCTCCACTGCATTCTTCAGCACTTCGTCTGCCACGGGAGCATTCAGCGTCACAACGGCTGTACCCTCCACATGGCTGACCTCAGCGGCCTCCACTTCGGGCAGCGCTTCCAGGGTCTTCTTCACTCTGGCTTCGCAGTGGCCGCACATCATGCCTTCGATCTTCATGGTCTTGGTCATAGCAGGAACCTCCTTTCTTTTATGAGTATGATGATGGATCTTTTTATCCCGTCTTCCATCGTACAGACGGAAGAGGTTCAAGCGCAGTGCGTTACTCACCACGCAGAAACTGGAAAGGCTCATGGCTGCCGCACCGAACATAGGGTTGAGGGTCAGACCCAGAGGAATGAGAACGCCTGCGGCAAGAGGGATTCCCAAGGTATTATACAGAAATGCCCAGAACAGATTCTCATGAATATTTCGCAGGGTAGCACGGCTGAGTCGAATGGCGGCGGGAACATCCGTGAGTCTGTTCTTCATCAGCACCACATCCGCAGCATCGATTGCCACATCCGTGCCCGCTCCGATGGCAATGCCCAGATCCGCCCGAGTCAGTGCCGGGGCATCATTGATCCCGTCACCTACCATTGCAACCTTCCCCTTCTGGCGAAGATCTCGGATGACGCTCTCCTTGCCCTGGGGCAGGACTCCTGCAATCACTTCATCCACACCGACTGCTTTGCCAATGGCCTGAGCCGTTCGGGGATTGTCTCCGGTGAGCATGACCACACGAATTCCCATCTTTTGCAGCTCTGCAACGGCCTGTGGGCTGTCCTCTTTCATGGTATCCGCCACAGCGATGGTGCCCAAAAATGTCTGATCCAGAGCGAAGAACAGCGGTGTTTTTCCCTGCTGCGCCAGCTCTTCTGCCTGCTTTCTGACCTGCTGGGGAATCCGGGTGATTTTTTCTATAAAGCCTGCGTTACCGCCTGCAAGGCTGCTTCCTTCCAGTCTGGCAGTCAGACCATTTCCCGGCACTGCCTGGAAGTTCTCCACCTGCAATCTGGGAAGCTTTTCTTCCTCCGCACGGTGCAAAATGGCTCGGGCCAAAGGATGTTCACTGTTGGCTTCCAGGGCATAGGCCAGAGAAAGCAGTCGGGATTCATCCACATCCCCTGTGGGCAGCACATCCGTCACACGAGGTTCTCCGGAAGTAATGGTTCCGGTTTTGTCCAGCGCCACGATTTCCACCTTGCCAGCCTCTTCCAGAGACTGGGCTGTTTTAAAGAGAATGCCGTTCTTCGCACCGGAGCCGCTTCCCACCATAATGGCAACGGGGGTGGCCAGGCCCAGTGCGCAGGGGCAGCTGATGACCAGGACGGAAACGCCTCTTGCCAGGGCAAATCCAATGCCGTAGCCCAAAATCAGCCAGACCACCGTAGTGATCAAAGCAATCGAAATCACCACAGGGACAAAAATACCGGAAACCTTGTCTGCCACCTTGGCGATGGGTGCCTTTGTAGCAGCGGCATCGCTGACCATCTGAATGATCTGCGCCAGTGTGGTGTCCTCCCCCACCCGGGTGGCCTTGCATCGCAGGAGGCCGGACTGATTGATGGTAGCAGCCGACACAGGGTCTCCCGCTTCTTTGTCCACAGGGAGGCTTTCTCCTGTCAGGGCAGATTCGTTGACCGCACTGTGTCCGTCTACCACCACGCCGTCCACTGGGATGCTTTCACCGGGACGCACCAGGAACAGGTCCTCTTTTTGCACCTGTTCCACGGGGATTTCCTGCTCCTGACCGTTTCTCAGCACACGGGCTGTTTTCGGCGCAAGATTCATAAGGCCCTTGATGGCATCCGTTGTTTTTCCCTTGGATTTGGCCTCCAGCATCTTTCCCACTGTAATGAGCACCAAAATCATGGCCGCAGACTCAAAATACAGCTCATGCAGATAGTGGGCAGCCATTTCCCCCTCTGTCCCAAGCATCAGGAACAGAACCACTGTACTGTAGATAAAGGAGGCCGAAGAGCCCAGCGCCACCAATGTATCCATATTGGGTGCACCATGGAGCAGGCCCTGAACGCCGCTGATAAAGAATTTCTGGTTGATTACCATAATCACAATGGACAGCAGGCACTGAAGCAGAGCCAGAGACGCAGGGCTCTGTGCTAAAAATTCAGGTACAGGCCAGCCCCACATAATGTGCCCCATGGAAATGTACATGAGCACAATTAAAAAGCCAAGCGACACCCACAGCCTCCGTTTAAGGGCCGGAGTCTGCCGATCTTTCAGGGCATCTTCCTGATTTGCACGATTCTGGCCCTGGCTTCCTTTCCGTGAGGCCCCATACCCTGCGGCCTCTACCGCTGCGATGATTTCCTCCGGCTTTGCGGTTCCTTCAACTCCCATAGAATTGGTCAAGAGGTTTACCGAGCATCCGCTGACACCCGGGACTTTTTTGACACTCTTTTCCACTCTGGCGCTGCAGGCCGCACAGCTCATACCGGTTACAGAATATTGTTCCATGTGCGCTCCTTTCCTATTTCATCAATCTCTGTAAAGTTTCCACCAGCTCATCCACTACCAGATCGTCTCCATTTCGGATGTCACGAACTACACAGCTGCGGATATGGCTGGCTAAAAGTTCTCGATTAAACGCATTCATAGCCGCCGTTACGGCTGCGGATTGAATGAGAATGTCATTGCAATAGGCTCCGTTTTCCACCATGGATCGGATCCCACGAATCTGCCCCTCTATTCGGTTGAGCCGATGCATCAGCTTTTTCACCTGTTCTTCGGGCCGCTGGGTGGTTTTTTTATTGCAACAGCAAGTTTTTTCTTCCATTCAGATTCACCTCCATATACCCCCCCGGGGTATATTTTCAGTATATACCAGCCCATTTATTTTGTCAAGCCCTTTTGCAGTTGCTTTTAACATTTTTTATCTTTTCCCAAAAAAGTTTGAAAAGCAAATGGTTTTCCACTTTTTTCTGCAATATTTTGGCTCTGGATCGAACGGTATCTGCTTCTTGCCGATTTCATCTCATCATTTCAGTCCCCTACAGACAGTTGATTCTCAGACTTTGGAGGTCTGGCATTTCTCCGTCTGTTAAGTTTCCCTACAGGGGCCATCCTTTATGCACAGACAGCGAAATCAGGTTTCAGAAGGGCTTGACACACTATCCGGCCTCTCCTGTTTTTCACTCCGCGCTGTCGTTTCTCTGCCCCTGTCACAGAGAAAAAATTTTTACTGCCCTCTTGACAGAGGCCATTGCATTGTGTATACTGAATACATGAACAGTTGTTCATATGAAGATATGAAAACTCATACAGGAGTGATGGCATGGAGAATTTCCTAAAAAACGAAGACAATCTGATTGATATGGCGGAGCTGTTCAAGGTATTTGGAGACTCCACCCGAATCAAGATACTGTGCTGCCTCTTTCAGGGAGAACAGTATGTCCAGGAGCTGGCTGATCAGGTTGGCACAAGCCAGTCTGCTATTTCCCATCAGCTCCGCATTTTGAAGCAGGCCAAGCTGGTAAAAAGCCGCCGTCAGGGAAAGCTGGTGGGCTACAGCTTAGCCGATGACCATGTAAAAACCATCCTTGGGATGGCAAAAGATCATTTGGAGGAATAAACTATGAGAAAATCTTATGCACTGGAAGAACTGGATTGCGCCAACTGCGCAGCAAAAATGGAAGCCGCTATTTCCAAGCTCCCCCAGGTGGAAAAGGCCACCGTTAGCTTTATGACCTCCCGTCTGTCCCTGGTGATCCCGGAGGATACCGACATGGAACAGCTGCTGAATGAATGTCAGAAGATCATCTCCAAGATTCACTCTGACTGCAAACTGATTGTAAAATGACAAAAAAGCAGAAACGACTGTTAACCCGAATCCTTCTGGGCTTTGTCTGCTTCATTGTGGGCATTGCGCTGGAACATCTGGTCCCCGGTGCTCTGGGGCTGTGGCTTTCCCGGGGTCTGCTCTTTGGCTCCTGGCTTCTTTGCGGCCTGGAAATTGCAAAAAAGGCCTTTGGCAGCATCGGCCATGGCCAGATTTTTGACGAAAACTTTCTTATGACCGTTGCAACCGTGGGTGCCTTTCTCTTGGGCGACTTCACGGAAGGTGCCGCTGTCATGCTGTTTTTCCAGGTTGGTGAGCTGTTCCAGAGCGTCGCCGTGGAACGCTCCAGAAAATCTGTGGCCTCCCTCATGGATCTTCGCCCTGATGTAGCCCTGGTGCTGCGAAACGGTGAGGCTGTAGAGTGTGACCCGGAAGAGGTGCAGGTAGGCGACCGAATCCAGGTCCTGCCCGGCCAGCGAATCCCCGTAGACGGTGTGGTGCTGTCCGGCTGCTCATCTGTAGATACCGCAAAAATCACAGGCGAATCCGTGCCCCGTGATGTGGGACCGGGAGATCCCATCCTCTCCGGCTGCATCAATATCACCGGTATTCTCACCATTGAGGCACAGAGTGAATACGCCTCTTCCACCGTGGCCCGGATTTTGGAACTTATGGAATCTGCCACGGAGGGAAAATCCAAAACAGAAAGCCTCATTACCCGTTTTGCCAGAGTTTACACCCCCTGTGTGGTCTTTGGTGCCCTGGCTCTGGCCCTGATCCCTCCCATCTTTGACGGCTGGCAGTTCCTCAAGTGGGTCACCCGGGCTCTCAACTTCCTGGTTGTCTCCTGTCCCTGCGCACTTGTCATTTCGGTTCCCCTCAGTTTCTTTGGCGGCATGGGTGCCACTTCAAAAGCCGGCATGATTGCCAAAGGCGGCATTGCGCTGGAGCACCTGGCCAAGGCCAAAACTGCGGTCTTTGACAAAACAGGAACCCTGACCACCGGCACCTTTACCGTCACCTCCGTAGACACGAAAACCATGGAGAAAGAGAAGCTTCTGGCCCTTGTGGCCGGGGCGGAAAGCGCCTCCACCCACCCCATCGCCCGCGCCATTGTTTCTGCCGCAGGAAATGGTGCGCAGAAGGTAGAAGATCTCAAGGAGATCCCGGGGCGTGGCATCTATGCTCTGGTAGATGGACATAAGGTGCTGGCAGGAAATGCCCTGCTGATGGAAGAAAACGGATTTACCCCCACTTCGGCCTCCGTCGGAGGCACTGCGGTTTATGCCGCAGTAGACGGTGTCTACGCCGGTTCCATTCACCTTTCCGACACCCTGAAGCCTGACGCTGCCCAGGTGCTCCGGCAGCTCCATGATTTGGGTGTGCAGGAAACCATCATGCTCACAGGCGACCGGGAAGAAGCCGCTCAGTCGGTGGCAAAGGAGCTGGGACTTACCAAGTGGTTCTCCGGCCTTCTCCCCCAGGACAAAGTGGAGAAGGTTCACTCCCTCATTGATGGCACTTCTCCCGTGATCTTTGTGGGTGACGGTGTCAATGACGCCCCTGTTTTGGCGCTCGCTGACGTAGGTGTGGCCATGGGCGGTATCGGCTCGGATGCCGCGGTAGAAGCCGCCGATCTGGTGCTTTTGAATGATGACCTGAAAGGTCTTCCCAGAGCCATTGCCATTGCCAGAAAGACCATGGCTGTGGCCCATCAGAATATTGTGTTTGCACTGGGTGTGAAATTTGCCGTTCTTCTTCTGAGTGTGTTGGGCTATGCCTCCATGTGGCTGGCCATTTTCGCAGACGTCGGTGTGGCGGTTCTCGCCATTCTGAACGCCGCAAGGGCCGGACGGTAACCACGCAAAATCCCGCTCAATGGATCTGGAGAAAAACAATTTTGAAAAAGCAGAGGTTCCCAGCTTTGGGAGCCTCTGCTTTTGTGGTGTATCTCATTTTCATAGAAACCTGCATTTTGCAATGTACAAATTTTGTCAGAAACTCAAAGTGATAAAATCACGGAAGCCGGGCAAGACATATGGTAGAATCGAGCCATAAAACAAAAAGACACCGCATCAAGGAGGAGTTAGACATGTCTGCAATTACGATTACAAGAAATAACTTTCAAGAGGAAGTCATGGAAAGCGATAAGCCGGTTCTGCTGGATTTCTGGGCCAGCTGGTGCACTCCCTGCAAGATGGTTTCTCCCATCATTGATGAAATTGCAAAGGAGCGGCCTGATATTAAGGTGTGCAAGGTAAATGTGGAAGAGCAGCAGGAGCTGGCCTCTGCATTTCAGGTCATGAGTATTCCCGCCCTCATGGTCATGCAAAACGGCGAGATCGTCAATGAGATGGTTGGCGCACGGCCCAAGAGCCGGATCCTGTCCATGCTGGAAAACTAAACCAAAATGGAGCTGATTCCCAAAAAGAAGAATCAGCTCCATTTTCTATAGGCATAACAATGCTGTTATGTAGAATCCAAATCAAAGGGTTTTCACAGGGTCTGTGGAAAACTCAACCCTCCAGTGCTTTCAGCCCCTCAACATCTGTGAGCGTGACGGTTCCACGGGTCAGGCGGACCAGTCCTTCATTCTGGAAATAGCGAAGCATTCGGGTAACCACTTCCCGAGCGGTGCCCAGATGGTTGGCGATTTTTTCATGGGTAATTTTCAATGTGGTAGTTTCGTCCAGAGCGCTTTCCTCCAGCAAAAATCCTGCCAGCCGCTTATCAAAACTCTTCCACATAATTTGTTCCACCAGCCACATGACCTCCGAAAAGCGACTGGCCATCAGCTGGTTGGCATAGTTGGCCACGGCTACAGACTCTTCTGAAAGTGACTTGAACAGACTTGCGGGAATCACCCACAGGTCTGTGTCCTTCTCTGCCTCGATGGTCACATCAAACTGGACATTTTTCATCATGCAGGAGGCAGAAAACAGGCAAATATCTCGTTCAAACAGGCGGTATAAGGTAACCTCCCGTCCATCTTCAGAGAGAATATAAACCCGGAGCTGACCGGAACGAATCAGAAGCAGGCCGAGGCAGTGCATGGTTCCGTTGTGGATGACAGTGCCTTTGGCAACTTTTCGGCTGCTGCTGGCATTTCGGATGGTTTCTTGCTGACTGGGTGTCAGCTTGTCCCAAATGGGAAAATAGTTGGAAAAATCCATAGAGTGATCCCTCCTCATCCTTAATAGTATAGGAGATAATCGTGGCGCTGTCAAATCCTTTTTCCCGGGGGTGATTCGGTGACAACATCACGGAAAGATTGGAGGAAACCGGGTATACTAAAGAAAAACAACAGAAGGGAGCAACTAATATGGCTGCTATCGATATCAATCAGGAAGTATTCACAAAAGAGGTTGAGCAGGGAACCGGCATGGTTCTGGTCGATTTTTGGGCACCCTGGTGCATCCACTGCCGCCGCATCGCCCCTGCACTGGACCAGGTGGCCCAGAAGTATGAGGGCAGAGTGCCTGTTCTGAAAGTAAACATTGATGAGGAGCCGGAGCTGGCTCGAAAATATGAGATTAAGAGAATCCCCACTTTGACCGTGTTCCGGGCCGGAGAGGCGCTGGGCAGCATCCAGGAACCCGATTCCAAGGCAAAGATTGAGGCTCTGATCGAGGAGTATCTGTAAGGAGGATACCCGATGGAGCAGATTCATGATGTCATGATCGTGGGCGGCGGCCCCGGCGGCTATACCGCCGCTATGTATTGTGCCAGAGCCGGTCTTCGCACCGTGGTTCTGGAAAAGCTGTCCGCAGGCGGTCAGGCTGCGCTGACAGAGTGGATTGACAACTATCCCGGATTTGAAGAAGGGATCGAGGGCTTTACCCTGGGCGATAAAATGCGTCTGGGCGCAGAGCGCTTCGGGGCGGAAACCCTCTACGCTGAAGTGACTGCCCTGTCTCTGGAGGACCAGATTAAAACCGCCCAAACCAGCGAAGGCTCTATCCAAGCCAGAGCCGTGATCTTGGCTACGGGAGCCAATCCCAGAACCTTAAACCTTCCGGAAGAAGAGGCACTGTTGGGCCGTGGGGTACACTACTGCGCCACCTGCGACGGTATGTTCTATAAGGGAAAAACCGTTGTAGTGGTAGGCGGCGGCAATAGCGCCGCAGCAGAAGCACTGGTTCTGTCCCGGATCGCCAAGAAGGTCATTGTGGTACATCGCCGGGATCACCTTCGTGCCACCAAGATCTATCACGAACCACTGATGAAGGCAGAAAATGTGGAATTTCGCTGGAATTCCACTGTGGAAGAACTTCTGCATGACACAAAGCTGGTGGGCATCACCCTGAAGGATGTCAATACCGGCGAGCGCACTCAGGTAGACTGTGACGGTCTGTTCGTCAGCATTGGCAGAAATCCCAACACAGAGCTGGTACAGGGAGTCGTTACTCTGGACAGAGGCTATGTAGTTGCGGACGAATCCACCAGGACCAACATTGCCGGGGTGTTTGCTGTGGGCGATGTGCGAACCAAAGCCCTGCGTCAGGTAGCCACCGCAGTGGGTGACGGTGCAACCGCCAGCCACTATGTGGAAGAATACCTTGCTGAACACTAAATAAAAAAATCCCATCTGACTTCTTCCTTTGGAAATGCAGATGGGATTTTTTTGCCTATGGAGCCTTGCGGCAGGAAGGGCCTTTTTTTGCAGGCCTAGTGACAAACGCTCCTGTTTGTGATACAATGGATAAAACTTCTATAGGAGGTGCAGATGAAATATAAAAAATTGTTGAAATTGCTGTTTCTGGCATCCCTGATTGGAACAGGATTGGTATTCTGGTTTCAAATTCTGCACTATCGGTATGCGGGACTGATTTTTCTGGGAATTGCGGCTGTCATCGGGATTTATTGGATTCTGGATTATGTGGCATCCCGTCATCCCAAAAAAGCCAGATGGCTGCGTCGGTGTTTTACTCTGCTTCTGTGCCTCAGCCTGTTGGTCATGGCCGTGACGCAGATCCTGATTGTGACGGGCTCCAAGGGAGAGCAGGATGCAGAATGTGACTATGTATTGGTTCTGGGTGCCGCAGTCAACGGAACCACCCCCTCCCGGGCGTTAAGAGAACGGCTGGAGGCTGCATATCAATACCTTGTGACCTATCCGAAGGCCCAGTGTATCGTTTCCGGCGGTATGGGGCGTGGGGAGAATATTACAGAGGCTTTGTGCATGTTTCAGTGGCTCATCGATAAGGGCATTGAACCCCATAGAATCTGGCTGGAGGACCGGGCAACCTCTACAATGGAAAACATTTCTTTTTCTCTGGCACTCATTGAGCAACAGACGGGCACCCGCCCGCAGAACCTCGCCATTGTATCCAGTGAGTACCATCTCTTCCGGGCCGGGCTTATGGCCCAAGACCAAGGGGTTTCTATGATTGGAGTTCCGGCCCGTACAGAACCGGTGTTTTCCCGGGCCCATTACTATTTCCGTGAAATTTTCGGAGTTTGGTTTTACATCCTATTTGGAAATTAACATATTATTGGAGGTAATGCAACATGGATTATTCTTACGCCCGTTATGCAGCAGAAAAAGCTGCGGAGCTTCTGGCCATTGACAGCCCTTCCGGTTTTACGGAAAGCGCAGCCAAATGGGTTCTGGAGGCCTTTGGCTCTTTGGGATTTGATGCAAAGCTGACCCAGAAGGGCGGCGTGCTGATCGATTTGGGCGGCGTAGACGAGAATGACGGCCTTCTCCTGGAGGCCCACGGCGATACCCTGGGTGCCATGGTCAGTGATATCAAGGGCAACGGCCGCCTCAAAATCACCAATCTGGGCGGTCTGAACGCCAACAATGCAGAAGCCGAAAATGTTCGGGTCTACACCCGCTCCGGCCGTGTTCTGGAGGGTACCTGTCAGCTGGCAAATGCATCCGTCCATGTAAACAAGGACTACTCTTCCTCTGCCCGCACCTTTGATACCGTGGAGATTGTGCTGGACGAGGATGTGAATAGTGCCGATGATACCAAAGCCCTGGGTATTCGGGTGGGAGACATGGTCTGCTTTGAGCCCCGGACCCGGATTACCGAAAGCGGCTACATTAAGAGCCGATTCCTGGATGATAAGCTCTCTGTGGGAATTCTGCTGGGCTTCGCCAAATATCTGAAGGATCATGACCTGACACCTGCCCGGAGAACTTGGGTGCATGTGACAGTCTATGAGGAAGTGGGCCACGGCGGCTCCGCCTCAGTTCCCGCAGGCGTCACAGAGGCCATTTCTGTGGATATGGGCTGTGTGGGCGACGGTCTGGCCTGTACGGAGCGGATGGTCTCCATCTGCGCCAAGGACTCCGGCGGCCCTTACTCCTATGATGTGGTCGGCAAGCTCATTGCTGCTGCCGAGGCTGAGGAGGCAAACTACGCCGTGGACATCTATCCAATGTATGGCAGCGATGTGGAAGCCACTCTGCGGGCCGGCTATGACATCCGTCACGGCCTCATTGGTGCCGGTGTCTATGCTTCTCATGGTTACGAGAGAAGCCATATCGACGGTGTCTATCAGACGCTCAAGGTTCTCAAGGGCTATCTTGGCGTATAATGAAACAAAATGCGTTTATAGAAGGAGAATATAGCATGAAATTTTCTGAGCTTCCCTACAGCCGTCCCGACCTGGAGGCAACCAAGAAAGAACTGCAAGAGGTTCTGGCCCGTTTCCGGAATGCAAAAACCTTTGAAGAGGCCGATGGGGCTTATGTTGATATGGATCGGGTTGGCGGCAAGTTCTCTACCCAGAGAACCATTGCCAGCATCCGCAGAGATATTGATACCAGAGACGCTTTTTATGACGGAGAAAAGGCTTGGTATAATCAGGTTGGCCCTGAGCTTCAGGAAACCTTCCAGGAATTCGATCTGGCAACACTCCAGAGCCCTTTCCGCAAGGAACTGGAAGCCAAATACGGCAATGTAAGCTTTCTGAATGCGGAGCTGGGCCTCAAAACCTTCTCTCCGGAGATCATCTCTGACCTGCAAAAGGAAAATGAGCTGGTGTCTCAGTATACAAAGCTGCTGGCCTCTGCCCAGATTCCCTTTGAAGATGGGGTATACACTCTGGCTCAGATTGCCACATTCAAGGAAGAATCCGACGATGCCCGCCGTCTGGCGGCCTGGAGCGCCGAGGGTCAGTGGTATCTGGACCATGGGCAGGAGCTGGATGAGCTGTATGACCAGCTGGTGAAGATCCGTCATAAGATGGCCCGAACGCTGGGCTTTGAGAACTACATCGGTCTGGGCTACTGCCGGATGCAGAGAAACTGCTATGATCAGAACGACATTGAAAAGTTCCGTGCCGCAGTGAAGAAATATCTGGTCCCTGTGGCCGACCAGATTTACAAGGCCCAGGCTGAACGGCTGGGCAAGCAGTACCCCATGAACTTTGCGGACAATGCCCTGGAATTCCGGTCCGGCAATCCCCGTCCCGCAGGCGACCCTCAGCAGATTCTGGAGATGGGTTCCACCTTCTACCGGGAGCTGAGCCCTGAAACCAATGAGTTCTGGACCTCCATGCGGGAAAACGAGATGATGGATGTCCTGGCCCGCACCGGCAAAGCCGGCGGCGGCTACTGCACCAATCTGTTTGCCTACCATACCCCCTTCATTTTCGCCAGCTTCAACGGCACATCCCACGATGTGAAGGTCATCACCCATGAGGCCGGTCATGCCTTTGCCGGTTACATGAATCGAAACCGGGTTCCCTCTGATACCTGCTGGCCCAGCATGGAGGGCTGTGAGGTTCACTCCATGTCCATGGAGTTCTTTGCCGATCAGTGGGCAGACGGATTCTTCGGCAAGGATGCCCAGAAGTTCTGCTATTCCCACCTGTCCAACGCCCTGACTTTCATCCCCTATGGCACCATGGTAGATGACTTCCAGCATCGGGTCTATGAAAATCCCGACATGACGCCCCAGGAACGCCACAATGTATGGCGGGAGCTGTTGGGAATCTACATGCCCTGGATGAAGCTGGACGAAATTCCCTTCTATGGTCAGGCCATGGGCTGGCAGCGGCAGAGCCACATCTATAAGACTCCCTTCTACTACATTGACTACTGCCTGGCACAGACTGTGGCGTTGGAATTCTGGGCCAAGATTCAGGTAGACTTGAAGGAAGCCTTCCAGACCTACCTGCGCTACACCGAGCTGGGCGGAAGCCAGGTATTCACCGACCTTCTCAAAACTGCCGGTCTGGACAGCCCCTTTGAAGAGAAGTGCCTGAAGACTGTTTGCGAAGCGGCCAAGACCTATCTGGAACAGTATGATCTGACTGGCATCGCATAATTTCCCATTTTCTAATGAGATTTGGATGCTCCCCTGTGCGCCTGTACAGGGGAGCAAATTTTTTATCCAGTCAGCTGTGTATCCAAAACACCAAAGGGAAAAGGCAGAAGCTCCTGTTTTGGAGCCTCTGCCTTCTTTGAACTTTTCATGCAGTCTGCTTTGTCTTATTCCAGTTCCCAGGTCTTGATTTCCTTGGCTTTTTCATACAGGCGAACATAGCTGTCATAACGGCTGTGCTGAATTTCTCCCACCCGGAGGGCCTGTGTCACTGCGCAGTCCGGCTCCTTGAGATGGGCACAATCGTGGAATCGACATTTTCCAAGGTAAGGGGCAAAGTCCGGAAACGCGTACTGAAGGTTCTCTTTCAGGATCACTTCCATTTTGTCCGTGTCGAAGGAGGAAAATCCCGGTGTATCTGCCACAAAGGTACCTCGATCCAGGGTGTAAATTTCCACATGCCGGGTGGTATGGCGGCCGCGGCCCAGCTTTTCAGAAACTTCTCCGGTCTGAAGCGCAAGCTCCGGCAAAAGTCGGTTTAAGATACTGCTTTTTCCCACGCCTGAATTTCCTGTAAAGGCCACAAACTTTCCGGCGATGGCCGCTCGCAGGTCTTCTACTCCGGTGCCATCCTGGGCACTGGTGCAGATGACCGGGAAGCCTGCCTTGCGGTAAATGTCCGCAAGTTCTATGGCAGGGTCCAGATCCGTCTTATTGATACAGATGATAACAGGAACCTCCTGATTGCCTGCAATGGCAGAAACCCGGTCGATCAGGAAGGGCTCCGTCACAGGATTGACATTGGCGGCAAAGACTACCAGCGCATCCAGATTGGACACAGCAGGACGAACAAAGCGATTCTTCCGGGGTAAAATCTGCTCCAACATCCCCTTTTTTCCTGTGGCACTGATTTCTACCAGATCCCCTGTGAGAGGAACCAGCTTCTGTTTGCGAAAATTCCCTCTGGCCCGGCAGGTAATGGGCCCTTTTTCTGTCTGCACTTCATAAAAGCCGCTTAAAGAGCGAATAATTCTACCTGTCATTCAGTCACCGTAAATTGCAGGCGGATTTTCTCTGCACTGGTACTGGTGAAGTCCACCTTAAAGCTGTCCACACAGGTGCCATTGACGTAGAAATCAAAGTACTGGGCTCCCGAACCGCTAAGGCTGATGGGTATTTCCGCAGTACCCGCCAACACAGGAACCTCGTCAACACAGGGGGCGCCACCCTTGTATACCTGAATCTTGTAATCTACACCGATGTCACCGGGAAGGAGCAAAGTAATCACTTTGTTGACCACCTTGGGCTCTGTCTCTGTAGGCTCTGTCTCAGGAGGATCCGTCTCCACAGGGCCTTTGGACACTGTGAGCTTTACAACCGTTCCTTCCGCAACTTCTGTTCCCTTTTCGGGGTCCTGGGTCAGAACCATATCCTTGGCCTTGTTGCTGTCCACCAGTTCATACTCACACTTGAGGTTGCTGTCTCGCAGCAGGCTGGATGCTTTACTGATATCCATGCCAACCACCTCCGGCACCTTTGTCATGACAATCTCGCTGCCGGTGCTGATATAAAGGACGATGGTCTGTCCGGCCTTAATGGTCTTTCCCTTTGCCGGGTCGGTACGGATCACATTGCCCTCTTCAATCTCTTCGCTGGATTCCTGCTCGATTTTGATTTCCAGATTCATGTTCTCTTTGTTTTTAAGTGCGGCCTCAGCATCGGCCCTTGACTCTCCCGCCAGATCATCCATCACCATGGTTCTGGGGCCCTTACTGATCCAGAGCGTCACCGTCTGGCCCTTACTCAAGGTGGAATCCACAGCGGGGTCCGTCCGGGTCACACGGCCCTCCTCCACCTCATCGCTGAATTCTTGTTCAAAGCGGAGCGTAAGCCCCAACTCGCTGAGTCCCCGCAGGGCCTCTTCCGCCTTCTCCTCAGTGCGGTTGACGAGATCCAGCATCTGGCCCGTCTGGGGACCATTGCTGATAACCAGTTTTACCACCGTACCGGCTTTTACCTGCTCATGGGCCTCAGGGTCCTGAGAGATAATTTCGCCGGCAGCGTATTTATCATCGAATGTATATTTGTCATCCAGCAAAGTGATGTCCGGGTAGCGCTTGGGATTGATTTCTTTGAATACCTGTCCCACCAAATCCGGCACCTCTGTCAACACCTCCGGTTTGGATCCATTGGTCAGCAGTACCACCAGCACAATCAATGCAACCACCACCATGGCACCTGCCGCAGCAATGGCCACAATCATGCCTTTGCTGGTTCGGCCCTGCTCTTCTTCCTCAACAGTTCGCCGAGAGGCAGGTCTGGGGGGCTCCGCAGCGCGGGGCCTGGGTGCCGCCTCCGGTGAGCGAACCTTCTGCTGCTCTGTAGGTCTGGGGCGGGGTGTTCCGGTGTTCACGGCCCGCTCTGCAGCGGTACGGGGAGCGCTGGGGGCCGGGCGGTACTGAGAATTTTGGGCAGGTGCCGCCACGGCACTTCCATTGGCTCCAAAAAAGAGAACCGCAGGATTCTTTCGGAATTCTTCCATATCATAGAGCATTTCCGTGGCTGACACATATCTCTGAGCAGGATCCACCGCCATGGCCTTCATAATGATCTGTTCCAGTCCGCCGGGAATGTTGGGGTTCAGGGTTGAGGGCATGGGGGCCCCGCCATTGATATGCTTGAGGGCCACCGCAACAGGGGATTCTCCGTCATAAGGAGGCCGTCCTGTAAGCATTTCATACATCACGACACCCAGAGAATAGATGTCGGAGCGGTTATCCACACGACCGCCCTTGGCCTGTTCCGGAGAAATATAGTGGACGGAACCCAGCGCTTCCTTGGTGAGGGTGCTCTGGGAGGACATGATCCGGGCAATCCCGAAGTCCGTAACCTTGGCTGATCCGTCTTTCAAAATCATCACATTGTGAGGCTTAATGTCCCGGTGCACAATTCCCTGGTTATGGGCGTGCTCCAAAGCCTTCGCGATCTGAACGGCAAAATGAAGCGATTCTTTCCAGTTGAGATATCCTCCCCGGCGCTCCATATATTGCTTGAGCGTGATGCCCTCCACCAGCTCCATCACAATATAGTCAGCGTCTCCATTGGTGGAAACATCATACACATTGACAATGTTGGGATGGTTCAGCATGGCAACGGCCTGAGACTCCGCATGGAACCGACGGCGAAACTCTGCATCATTGGAAAAATCATCTTTCAAAATCTTAATGGCAACCAGACGATTCAGGCGATGACACCGGGCCTTATAGACCACAGCCATACCGCCGACTCCCAGAACACTGAGAATCTCATACCGGTTGTCCAACAATCGGCCTATGTAATTGTCCATCTTGAGAACTCCTTTCTCGATTGCAAAGAATATTTCGTGGGAATGCCCACGGTAGATCCTGCCCGGCAGGATCAGACAACCACCAGAATACTGGTCACGTTGTCCGGAGCCCCACGCTCCTTGGCAATATCTAAGAGTCGCTGACAACAAAGCTCTTTGTTGACACCGTGCACAACCTCAAACAAAATTTCCTGGTCATCCAACAAATTGGAAAGGCCATCACTGCACAGAAGGAGGTTGTCACCCTTCTGTAAAGACAGGTGGAACAGATCGCACTGCACCTTGGACTCCGTGCCAACGGCACGGGTGATGAAGTTCTTACCGGGGTAAGACTTGGCCTGTTCCATGGTCAGCTGTCCTCGCTGAACCATGAGCTGCACCAGGGAATGATCTGTGGTAACACATTGGGCACCATTTCGGTTCAAAAGGTAGCAGCGGCTGTCTCCTACATTGGCTACCACGGTCTGCGTTCCATTGAGGTAAGCCGCCACCAGGGTGGTTCCCATTCCGGCAAAATCTGCAATCTGCTGGGACTGCTCATATACTGTGGAATTTGCCAGCGTTGCCGCCTGCTGGAGACAGGCTGCCATCTCCTGGGCCGTCATGCCGGGACGATGGTGCCGGTCTACTTCGTCTACGAAAATATCCAGTGCCAGCGCGCTGGCAATATTGCCGGCCTTCGCTCCACCCATACCGTCACAGACGATGCACAAATAGCTTTCCTGGCTGTATCGTTTGATGCGGTAGGCATCCTGATTTTGCTTCCGGACGCAGCCTAGGTCCGTCAGTCCCCATGCCTGCATAGAACCCCCTCCTTTCGTTGTATTAAATTGTATCAGCTTTTCCGGTAGATTGCAATCAATCTATGGGAAAATCCCAGGAAGTTATTCCTGTTTTCTGGTCTTTTCATAGTTGCGGCGGAGCTGTCCGCAGGAAGCATCAATGTCACTTCCCAAGGTTCGACGAACCGTGGCTGTGACGCCGCCTTCTTCCAGGATTTTTTGGAATTTCTGCACCGCCTGTCTGGTGCTGGGATGCAGGGGGCTTTCTGCCACCTCATTGAGAGGGATGAGATTGATGTGTGCGGGCAGACCCTTGAGCCGTTTGAGAAGCAGTCTGGCACAGCTCTCCGTATCATTGACATCCCGAATCATAGCGTATTCAAAGGAGATTCTCCGGCCCGTCATGGCATAATACTCCCGGCAGGCCTCCAGAAGGGTCTCCACATTGTATGCTTTATTGATTGGCATAATGGTATTGCGAATCTCGTCGCTGGGTGCATGGAGAGACACAGACAAGGTCAGCTGCAGCTTCTTTTCTGCCAGCATCCGAATCTTGGGCACCAGGCCGCAGGTGGACAGACTGATGTGGCGCATGCTGATGTTCATTCCCTGAGGACTATTCACCAGCTCTAAAAAGCGCATGACAGTATCAAAATTGTCCAAGGGTTCTCCAATTCCCATCAGAACGATATGAGAAATGGGTTGGCCGGAATCCAGCTGGGTAAAGAGAACCTGATCCAGCATTTCCGAAGGCTTCAGCCGACGCACCAGGCCGCCGATGGTAGACGCACAAAAGGCACAGCCCATGGGGCATCCTACTTCGGACGAGATGCACACCGTATTGCCATAGTGATAGCGCATCAGAACGGTTTCCACACAGTTTCCGTCTGCCAGCTGCCACAGATACTTGATGGTTCCATCCTTTTGCGACTCCTGCTTGCGCATCACCTTGGGAGCGGTGATCTCATAGCGCTCCTCCAGGGCCTGCCGCAGATCCTTGGACAGGTTCGTCATTTCCTGAAAGGAAGTGGCGCCCCGATGGAGCCAGGTGTACACCTGCCCTCCACGAAAGGCACTTTGTCCCATGGCCTTCAATTCTCCCTGAATCTCTTCCAGGGTCATGGATTTAATATCGGTTTTCATCTGTGCCTCCGCATCTTACTGATAAAGAATCCGTCTGTTTCGTACATACCGGGAAGCAGAGTCAGCATCCCGCTACCATCATTGGCAATGGCATCCGGCAGTGGAAGGGATTCCAAAGAAAAGTCGGGATGACTCTGCAAAAAAGCCTGTACCACATCCTGATTTTCCCTGCGCAAAATGGTACAGGTGGAATAAAGCAGGACCCCGCCGGGCTTTACATACCGGCACTGATTTTCCAAAATCTTCAGCTGCAGCTGGGGAAGAGCCTCCGTCTGGGCCAGATCCTTATAGCGGATATCCGGCTTTTTGCGGATAATGCCCAGACCGCTGCAAGGTGCATCTACAATCACCACATCCATTGCACCGTCCCACATCTGCTCATAGTCCTTGGCACTATGCTCCATAGCATGGATGCAGGAAAAGCCCAGCCGCTGCGCTCCATTGGAAATCAGCTGAATTTTATGGGGATGAATGTCGCAGGAAGTAATGGAGCCTGTATTTTGAAGCTCCATGGCGGCGGCAAAGCTCTTTCCTCCCGGTGCGGCGCAGCAATCCAGCACCTGCATTCCGGGCGCAATCCCGGCGCAGTGCACCGCCAGACGGGACGCCGCATCCTGCACATAAAACTGCCCCTGCTGAAATGGGTCCAGACGCTCCAGGCTTCCCACCCCGGACACTAAAAGGCAGTCTTTCAGCCATGGATGGGGCTGCACCTCCCCGCCTGCCTCAATCAAAGCTTTGGTCAGTTCTTCCGTGGTCTGTTTCAGCAAATTTACCTGAAGTACCGTCTCCGGCGCTTCATTATTGGAAGCCAACGCGGTTTCCAGTTCCTGCTTTGTCATCTGCTGTGACAGCAGCTCCACCAGCTCCCTGGGGTGTGAATAGCGGGTTGCCAAATCTTTGGGGGGCATCAGCTGATCCTTTCTACGAATGGCATTGCGCAGAACGCCATTGATAAGGCCGGAGGCCCGCCGATTTGCATATTTCTTTCCCTGTTCCACCGCTTCATTCACTGCTGCGGAGACAGGGATTTTGTCCATAAACAGAATCTGATACAGTCCCAGCCGGAGGATTTCCAGAACAACCGGCTGCAAATCCTTCAGTTTTCCCTTTACCAGAGAGCTCAAATGATAGTCCAAAAGCTGACGATTCTGCAAAACACCATAGCACAGCCGGGAGGCCAGTGCAGCATCTCGCCGATCCAATCGATCTCGCTTTTCATATTCTTTCAAAATGCCGTCAGACCAGGCATTCTGCTTTCGGCAGGCAATCAGTGCGCCAAGGGCAGTGGTTCTGGCTCCCATGTTCTCACCCTTTGAGGGGATGACCCCGGAAATAGTCAGGAGCCGCCATCCGTTTGCCGCCGTCTGCCTGAAGGGTGCGAATCTCCACAACTTCACCCTTCCCACAGGCCATCAGCAGGCCCTTTTTGGTGACTTCCAAGGGTGTTCCCGGCTCCTTGTCGGTGGTCTTGTCCGTCAGCGCCACCGTATAGACCCGGAACCGCTTGCCCTCAAGGGTCATGGTGGCCACAGGCCAAGGATCCAGGCCCCGAACATGGTTCTTGATTTCCTGGGCAGATCTGGTCCAGTCAATGGGACACATCTCCTTGCTCAGCATGGGGGCAAAGGTCGCCTTCTCGTGATCCTGAGCAGTGGCAACCACCTCTCCCGCCTCCAAATGGTCCATGGTGTCCACAAGGAGCTGGGCCCCGATGACCGCAAGACGGTTCAAAAGAGACTGGGCGTTTTCCTCCGGGTCAATGGGAGTCTTCCGAATCTCAATCATATCCCCTGTGTCGATTCCCTGCGCCATATACTGGGCGGTAACACCGGTTTCCGGGAATCCCCGGAGAATGGACCACTGCACAGGCGCAGAACCCCGAAGGTCCGGCAGCACACTGGCGTGGATGTTGACACAGCCCTTTGCAGGGATGTCCAGCACGGACTTGGGCAGAATTCGACCGTAGGCCACCACTGCCACGGCATCGGGCTTCAGCTTGCGAAGCTCTTCCACCGTTTCCTCCGCCCGGAAATTCAGCGGCTGATACACAGGAATTCCCGCTGCCACGGCCACCTGCTTCACGGGAGACTGGGTCAGCTTCATGCCCCGATTCTGAGGGGTATCGGGCTTGGTGTATACACCGACAATTTCATGTTTACTTTTCAGAAGGGCTTCCAGACAGGTTGCAGCAATGTCCGGGGTCCCCATAAATACAAGACGCATATCCCTGTCCTCCTTACAGTGCTTCCATTTCTTCCGGTGTCAGGAAGTGATAGACCTTTTCCGTATACAGATGCCCGTCCAGATGCTCCAGCTCATGGCAGAAGCAGCGAGCCGCAAGCTCCTCCCCTTCCACCTCAAACCAGTTGCCGTCCCGGTCCTGAGCACAAACCTTTGCATAGTTGGGGCGCTTGACCATGCCCCACTTTCCGGGAACGCTGAGGCAGCCCTCGGGGCCGTCCTGCTCACCGGAGGTCTCCACCAGTTCCGGATTCACCAGTTCAATGAGGCCGTCGCCGCAGTCCACCACCACGACTCGGCGGAGGATTCCCACCTGAGGTGCGGCCAAACCGGCACCGTTGGCCTCTTCCAGAGTCTCCGCCATATCGTCCAAAAGCTTGTGCAGACGCCCGTTGAACTCTGTTACAGGACGACATTTCTTGTGTAAGGCATCTTCTTTATCTGTTAAAATCTTTCTTAAAGCCATTGTAATCGTTTCCTTTCCTCATTCATATCCATTGACATCTGCATAAGCTGTAACACCCCGGTTGGCTCTGTCCTTGGCAAACTCCCTGAGAAGATCGCTCAAAGTCAGACGCAGCTGGCGGCTGCCTGCCATACGCAGGGTCAGACGATAACGGTAGTGATAATTTATTTTCGCAACCGCCCCGGGTGCCGGTCCCAAAAGCTGGCGGTCTGTATTGCGAAAGGCTGGCTCTGCCAGTCTGGCCCACAGGCGGTCCCGGAATCGGGCCGCACTTTGCATGACCTGCATCTCCTCCTGACCGGAGAATGTAATAGTATACAGATCACAGAAAGGTGGACATCCCTTGACCTTCCGCAGCGGCAGTTCCATTTCATAAAAGCGGTCATAGTCCTGCTGGGAAGCCAACACAATCACGCTGTGTTCCGGGGTCATGGTCTGGATCATGGCTTTGCCCGGCCGCTGGCCTCGTCCTGCCCGGCCCACCACCTGGGTCAGCATATTGAAGGTCGTTTCGGCGGCCCGGTAGCTGTCCACATACAGGGATAAGTCTGCATCCAGAACTCCCACCAGCGTAACATGTTCCAGATTCAGCCCTTTGGCCACCATCTGTGTGCCCAATAGCACAGGAATCCGTTCCTTTTGGAACCGCTGCAATATTTTCTCATGGGTATTGACCGCATTTATGGTGTCCGCATCCATGCGGGCCACCTGAATACCGGGAAAACGCTGCTCTAATTGCTGCTGTACCTTCTGTGTGCCAAACCCAACCGGCTTCAGCGGTCCGCCGCACTGAGGACAGCGATCCATAACGGGCTGAGAAAATCCACAGTAGTGACACATAAGCCGCCGGTTGGCGCTGTGGTAGGTCAGATGCACACTGCACCGGGGGCACTGCGGTGTCTCACCACAGCTGACGCATTGCAGCATACGACTGTTGCCACGGCGGTTCAGAAAGAGTACGGTCTGCTCTCCTTTTGCCATGGTTTCCTCTATGGCCTCTGCCAGGGGGGTGCTGAGGGCCGTGTCATTTCCGGAGCGCAGCTCCTCCTTCATATCCACGATTTCCACCTTCGGCAGCGCCATGCCATTGTATCGTCCGGACAGGGTGCACAGCGTATACTGTCCCTGCCTGGCCCTGTACATGGTCTCCACTGACGGCGTGGCAGAACCCAGAACCACCAGTGCATTCTCTCGGATTCCTCGAACCTGTGCGACCTCCCGAGCACAGTAACGGGGCGTGTTTTCTGATTTGTAGGAGTGTTCCTGTTCCTCATCCAAAATAATGAGGCCCAATGCTCTGCACGGGGCAAATACACAGGAACGGGTGCCCACCACTACATGGGCCTGCCCTGCTTTCACTCGCTTCCATTGGTCATAGCGCTCCCCCATAGAGAGGCTGCTGTGAAGCACTGCCACTTCCCCGGCAAAATGTGCGGTAAGGAGGCTCAAAAGTTGAGGGGTCAGGGCGATTTCCGGAACCAGAAGCAGGGCAGATTTCCCTTCTGCCAGGCATTTTTCAATAAGTTTCAGATAGACAGCCGTTTTTCCGCTTCCCGTCACACCGTAGAGAAGCGCTGTCCCGGGTTTGGAGGATAAGAATTTTTTCTCCAGTACATCATAAGCCCTTTGCTGTTCTTCATTGAGGATCAACGGCCCTGTCACCCGGGCAGGGGAAATCTCTCGGCAGCGCAGAACCTGACGCTGCTCTAAAGATACATAGCCCAGCTTTTCCAATCGCTTGAAGGTGGCAGAGCTGGCTCCTGTGTAGTAGCAAAGCTCTTTTACGGAGCAGGCACCCATTTCACACAGAAGCTTCAGTACTTGGTATTGCACCGGGGCGCTTTTTTCCCGGCGCTTGGCGTATTCCATGACTTCCTCAGTGGAAGCGGAGAGGACGACGATGCGTTCGGTCTTATCTCCGGTTCTGCTCAAAAAGTCCGTCTGGGCGGTGATCCATTTTTTACTCAGCAGGTATTTCAGCGCACTTTGCAGCTCCTCTTCCTCAGAAAAAGACTGCCGCAGAGTCTGATACTCCCCTTGTCCACCCAGATCCTCCAAAAGCTTCAGCACGCCGAAAGCGTCCTTCTGGCGGATCGTCTTCCCCTCCCAGGGTCTGCCCGGGGCCAAAGTATAGGTATCTCGAATCTGGAACCACAGTCCCGCAGGCAGTACCGCCCGGATGGCCTCATAAAAAGTACAGAAATACCGTTCTCTTACAAAAGCAGCCAGGCGGAGCATCTGCTCATCCAGCACCGGCTCAGAATCCAGCACCTGAATGACGCGTTTCAGCTCCGCCTCACCACCATCTCTAAGGGCAAGGACAATGCCCTCTGTGACACGGTTTCCCCGGCCAAAAGGCACCATGACCCGTTGTCCGACAAAAACCGTCATGTCCGAAGGAATCAGATAGCTATAGGGCTTATCAATGGCATACACTGCCGCGGAAACGGCGATTTGTGCCACCTGCTCCATACATTCCACCTCCGGCTCTTGTGTTTTCTTCGATTACTTTGTGTAGGTATCCTTCAGGCTGGCAGTGAGTTTTCCTTCGGCAACCTCACGAATGGCCAGAGTGACAGGCTTCTCTTCCAGGGCAATTCCATTTTCCTCGGCCTCGGTGGCAATGGCACGGGCACGGCGGGCAACGGCGTTTACCAGCAGATAGCGGCTGGGAATGTGCTCCAGCAGCTGAGACATGGGGGGATACAGCATATTATAGGACCTCCTTAAAAATGTCCAGATTGGTGTTGTTTGCGTACAGGGACTGCTGTGCTTCCGGGCGGTCGGCCAAAATGGCCTCCAGCCTGGCCACACAGTCATCTACCTGGTCATTGACCAGCAGATATGTATATCGCTCGGCCTGCTGGATTTCCCAGCGGGCCTGTTTGAGCCGTGATTCAATTTTTTCCGGCGCAGTATCTCCCCGGTTTTCCAGACGGCTGCGAAGCTCCTGGAAACTGGGAGGTGCCAGAAAGATGGTGATGGCATCAGGCACCTTCCTTAGGACCTGGAATGCCCCGTTGGGGTCCACGTCCAAAACAGCGGTGCCGCCCTGATTCATGACATCAAAAATGGGCTGGGCCGGAGTTCCATAGTAGTCCCCAGCGGCATACTCATTGTATTCCATGAGCAGATCCTTGTCCAGCAGCTCCCGGAACTGTTCCTTGGTAAGGAAGTGATAGTGCACGCCGGGCACCTCATTGGGCCGGGGTCCACGGGTCGTTGCAGAAACGGAAAAAAAGAAATCGGGATGATTTGCAAGGATTCTGCGCAGCACCGTACTTTTTCCCGCACCGGAGGGGCCGGAGATTACGATGATTCTACCCTTATTCATGGGGATCCTCCTCTTCATATTCCTCCATTTTCATTCCAGCCCGTCCTGCCACAGTTTCCGGCTGAATGGCAGATAGAATCACATGATCCGTGTCCATCACAATGACGGATCTGGTCTTTCTGCCATAGCTGGCATCTATGAGCATGCCCCGGTCCCTTGCCTCCTGTATCATGCGCTTAATGGGAGCGGAGTCCGGGCTGACAATGGCCAGAAGTCTGGCGGAGGAAATCATGTTTCCAAAACCGATATTGATGAGTTTCATAAAGGCCTCACTCGATATTCTGTGTTTGCTCTCTGATTTTCTCCAGCTCTGCCTTGATGTCCACAACCACCTTGGCCAGGCGCAGGTCACTGCACTTGGAGCCGATGGTGTTGGCTTCCCGGTTCATTTCCTGAAGAAGGAAGTCCAGCTTTCTGCCAATGGCACCGCCGCCGGAGAGCATTTCATCCATCTGGGCCAGGTGGCTGCGCAGGCGAACGGTCTCTTCATCCACAGCAACCTTATCCGCAAAAATAGCCGCTTCCTGAACAATGCGGTTTTCGTCGATGTTGGTATTCTCCAAAACCTCCCGCATCTTGGTTTCCAGACGGGCCCTGTAATCTGCCACCGTCTGAGGAGATGCAGCCTCCACCTGGCTGACCAGCTCCCGGATGGTATTGCCACGGCTGCGCAGGTCCTGTTCCATGGCCTGTCCTTCTGTGGCGCGCATGGTATTAAATGCTGCCAATGCCTCATCCACCACGGAAAGCAACCCCTTCATCAGCTGCTCTTCGTCCTGCTCGGGCTTTTCTACCTGGAACATCTCCGGCATTCTGGCCAGAGTGGATGCGCTGATATCATCCTGAACACCGTATTCGGACACCATGGCCCGCATAGCCCGCAGATATCCCTCCAGCACGGGACGGTTGAGGCTCACCTGAAGCTCCTCCTCCGCACTGGAACCCACAGAGATGAATACATCCACCTTGCCCCGGGACACAGCAGCCTTCACATGCTGCTTTACGGCATCTTCGGCAAAGTTAAGACTTCTGGGCAGCTTTACATTGCAATCCAGATAGCGGTTGTTCACAGATCGAATCTCTACGGTGAATTCCCGATCCAGCGGTGTCTGCACCGCCCGGCCATAGCCGGTCATACTTCTAATCAAAGTCATTATCTCCTTTTGATACGGATTTCATAGGTAAGAGATTGCTCATTTCACCTGGGCGGTGATGGTGTATTGCGGGCCGCGGCGGCGGCACAGCCGATCGGTCAGAATTGCCAGAGCCATTCCCATGGCAAACCCGACGAACCCCCAGGCAGCGCCGAAGGCGCACCACAAAACCAACAGCAATACAATGGGCACCAGATACACCATCATTGCAGCAGCCAGAACATGTCCGGTGCTGCTCTGGAGCACCACCCGGTCTCCCACCTGAGCACCAATGGGATTTTTAGCCCGCAGAACATGGGTTTGTTCCGCTCCTTCCGAGCATCCTCCACACTCGGCACAGTTTCCACTGCAAGCCGACTGCCGACGGCACAGAATTTCCGCCGTGCCGTCGGCGTAAGTTTTGCGAACAGTAACGATCTGCTCCATGACTACGGCTCCGTGGGCGGTTCCGCAGGAGCGGGAGCTATGCCCACAGTGACACTGCATTTTCCGTAAACACCAACCTTGTCGGCATTCTCCAGTTCAAAACTCAAAGGCAATGTCTGGGTTCCGGCCTCATACCCGGCCATATCCACCCAAGCCACCACATTTTCCGGCGTGAGCTTTTGCAGCTCAGCGGCAGTGCCGCGGAATACAACATCCAACTGCTGGGTAAAGACCGTGGACACCATTCCCTCGGGAATGTTTCGCACATGGATGTTATCCTTGGTTAAGGTTACGGTTCTGGTACTCAGTCCCTTGAGTCCTACCTCTACCTTTGCCGTTGGGATGTTGGACTGATTGGTAATATTCTCAGGCAGCTTGATTTCCACCTCCTGGCTGTAAGGTGTACCGATATCCACCTCACCCAGATTGATGGTAGTGAGAACCCACTCGTTGTACTTGCTCAGGGCTTCTTCGGAACCGGAAATGGTTATGGTAGCAGGCTCTACCTTGACTTCGGCGTTTTCATTGGGATCAGCACCGCCGCCGGCCACCATCTTCACCACCAGAGGGATCTCCTTAATATGCTCTACCGGCAGGGTCAGTGTAATACTGCCCACATTGGTCTTCACATTGGAAGCATCCACAGGCTTTCCCGTGCGATTCATGAGAGTATACCGGAAATCGCCGGTGAGGGTAGAGGTAAGACCGGTACGGTCGATCTCCAGACCCGCAAATTCAATTTCATCCACCTGGCTCTTAGGGCCTGCCACAGTGACGCTGGTGGCGCTCATACTGGCTCGTTCCTGCCCCACCAGGAGACCCTCCTGCAGCTGCCCCCGGAAGACCAGCTTTACAGGAACTTCTTTTTCTGCATACTCCACCACTTCCAGCTTGACAGTCGGGGTGATCCGTTCGGAAGTGCTCACAGATGTAATACTGGAGGGAAAGGAGATCTTATACTCCCTTTCGTATACTCCAGGCTCTGTGATTCCGTTCAGGTCCACAGACACGGTGATATTAGAGGCGTTCAGTTCATTTAGATCAGACCGATTGCCATACAGACGGACAGAGACTGTGGAATCCTGACCGGACAGCAGCATGAGGTTTCGATCCATGAGGGTGCTTTCGTTTTCAAGAGAGATAGGAAGATTTTTAAAGGTTTGCTCGTGTCCGGGGCTGACATCGGTGACCACATATAGCCACAGGCCAAAGGCAACCAAAAGCGACAGTAGAAATGTTGGAATCCTATTCTTCATTGTTTCCACCCTTTCCGTCCTTGCTCCCCTTGAGGTAGCTCATGAAGCTGCGCTTTGGTTCCTCTTCCGGGGCAAGCTCATTGGTCAGCAGACGAGATAAGGTCTGTGGGGCCAGGTGGCGCTTGAGCATACCACTGGTTGCCACAGAAATGGTGCCGGTCTCCTCAGAGACAATGACCACCACCGCATCCGTTACCTCGCTGATGCCCAGACCTGCTCTGTGTCTGGTACCCAAGTCGGCACTGATCTGGTGATTTTTAGACAGTGGCAGCACACAGCCTGCCGCCGCAATGCGTCCGTTGCGAATCACCATGGCACCGTCATGAAGAGCGGCATTGGTAAAGAAAATATTCCGAATCAGCTGCTCGGATACTCGGCCGTCAATGACCGTTCCGGTCTTAAAGTACTCATCCAAGCGGCTGGTACGCTCAAACACCATCAGCGCACCCACCCGTTCCCGGGACATGATGTCGCAGGCTGTCACGACCTGAGAAATCACATTCGTGATTTCCTTATTTTTCTCCTTGGGGGTCAGCAGCTCTTTGAAGTTGGTAGAGCCCATGCGCTCAACAGCCCGGCGCAGTTCCGGTTGGAACAGAACCACAAGAGACAACAGCCCAAGCTCCAGCACCTTATCCAGCATGTAGTGAAAAACATGAAGCTTAAAGACACCCGTAATCCAGAACAGCAGCACCAGCATCACAATGGCCTTACCGATTCGGGCCGTACTGGAGGACCGAATCATACCAATGACCTTATAGATCAGGAATGCAACCAAAAGGATGTCTAAAATATCCATAATCTGAGCGGTGCTGATGATATGCCAAATTCCTACAAAAAAATCTGAAATTGCTTTCATGTGTGTTACCCCTTCCCGGAAATTCTCCGCATAGTCAGAATACACCTGTACACAGTAAGCCTATTATCCTTATAATTATAGCGGAAATTTTTCACCTTGGCAAGGGAAAATCAAAAAAAATCACCGTTGCTCTTGAAAAACTCTGCGGCATGCTTCCAGCAGAGCCTTCGTCTGTCCGGGGCATGCATCCGGGCCAAAGCTCACACGAATCGTCCCCGTATCCAGAGTCCCTGCACTTTCATGGGCCAAAGGGGCGCAGTGATATCCGGCCCGAAGACAGATCCTATGAATGGCCAGCTTCTCTGTTACCATCTCACAGTCCCCTTTGGGAGGCAAAAAGGAAACGATCCCTCCCTGATGAGGTCCACAAAACACGGTTGCCCCCAAAGCATGCAGTTCCTTTGCTGTTTTTCCTGCCTCTTGTGCTTCTCGTTCCATAGTTTTCTTCAGGTTCTGTCCTTCCAAATGCTTTAATGCTGCACAAAGGCCGCAGATCCCCGGCAAATTCAGCGTTCCCGCTTCTGCACGGTCAGGAAGCAGCTCCGGCATTTGCTGATTATAAGACTGGCTGCCCGTCCCTCCCTGAAGCAGAGGCTCCGGCAGCTGTGCGCAAAGCAGAATTCCGGTTCCCATGGGCCCCAGCAGTCCCTTGTGTCCGGGCATCGCGATAAACGCTGCCCCCAAAGCCTGCAAATCGATAGGCTGACTTCCCGCAGACTGGGCCGCATCGATCACAAAAGGAACTCCATACTTTCTACATAGCTCCGCCATGTCCCGGATTGGCAGGATGTAGCCAAACACATTGGAAACATGGGTAAAAATTGCTGCTTTCGGTTTCTTCTTTAATGCGTCTTCAAAGGCTTGCAGTGTATCCGTCCAGGAAAAGAGACGGGTTCCCGCCGTCAGAATTTCGCAGCCCAGATGGTGCAGCGGTCTTGTTACGGCGTTATGCTCAAATCCTGAAATAACCACCCGATCCCCCGGTTTTAGCAATGTTCTGATGGCCATATTGAGGCCATGGGTGCAATTCATCGTAAAAACCACCTGCTCGGGGTCGCAGTGAAAGAGACGGCCCGCCCGCTCCCGGCAGCGAAACACCACCTTGGATGCCTCCATGGCAGCGGGGTACCCCCCTCTTCCGGGATTCCCGCAGTGGCGCAGGCCCCAGTTCACAGCCTCATATACGCCCGGTGCTTTGTGCAGGGTGGTGGCTCCGTTGTCCAGATAAATCATAGCATCTGTTCCTCCCAATTCCCCTCCGGGCCTCTAAGATAACATCTCTGAAACAGGACGTTTCCCTCTCTCAACGCTTCTACCGCCTTCATGCTGTCCCATTGGGATATGGTCAGACAGTACCCACATCCTTTTTCCTCCAGCACCCGAGGCGTTCTGCGCAGCTGGCAGCGAATCCCTGCCCGCTGGAGGGCAGCCTGCCCCTTTTGTGCGTAAGTGATTGAACGAAACGTGATATAAAATTCCTTCATACGGCAAAACCTCCCGGCTCAGCCTATGAAAAAGGCCCTTTTTCTGTGCCATACAGAAAAAGGAGGAACCGTACCAAACAAGTACGATTCCTCCTGATTTTATTTCTGAATCATTGCCTCTAACCGTTTGATTTCCCGAACAATACTGTCCACAGCTTCTCCCTCTGTTGCCCAGTCTTCCTTTGTTATTTGCAGCATTTGTTGCTGCATTTCCAGGGCACCTTCCACATCCCCACGAATCAAGCAAATCTGAGAAACGGCATCTTCGCAGTCAATGAATCTGGGCTTTGGACGAAGAGGCATTGCTTTTTTATAATATTCTATGGCTTCCTCATAGCGGCAGAGTTTTGCCATAATGTCTCCATACTCCGCCCATACAACCCACTTTTCAGGGCTGTGCTGGGTCATCTTCTGCCACCAATCCAAGGCCTGGGGCAGATCACATTCCGCCTTGCAGATATATCCCATGTACATCTCATAGTGGTAGGAATATTCTACATCTTTCATGCGTTCTGCATAGGCTCTTGCTTCTTCCGTGCGATTGTCTGCAATCAGCAGGTCCAGCAGCCAAAAATAGTTGCGGATGTCCTCTGGATGTGCTTCCACAACCTCTTGGTAAAACGCAATCAGTTCACAGTGGTTCACCATGTTCCAATCCTGGTACGGCCCATTTTCCGCATCAAAGATGGCATTATGGGCATCCTTCTTTCCGGGAATCCGTTGTAATGCTTCCCTGGCCAGAGGCTTTGCCAATTGGTGGTATTCCTTTGCCCGTTTGTTGTAGAGCATAGCCAGCAGCAAGGTTGCCTGTGCTCCCAGGGACTCTTTGTTCTGGCAATCCTTTAGGAAACGCTCACTTTGCCGAAAATCTCCTTCAGACAGGAACCGAACATCTTCAATCATGTGTTCCACCCGTTCCATCCGACACTCATCGGTCATAGCAAACAGTTCATCAATGGTCACGCCAAAAATCATCGACAAATCCGGCAGCAGCTGAATGTCCGGCATATTGGCTCCGCTTTCCCATTTGGATACCGCCTGTGCAGAAACCCCCAGCTGCTGGGCCAGCTGCTCCTGTGTCATGGAATTGGCCTGCCGCAAGGTTTTGATCTTTGCTCCAATATCAATATTCATTTTTGGTTCCTCCTTATTTTGTGGTACCTATATTGTATCAGAGCAGCATTTCAAATCCTATGACCGGTAAATTGATTCTGACTTGACAGTTTGTTGAATCGGATCGGACTGTGCGAAAAATTCAGGCACATCAAAATTCCCCATAGAGCCATTTGGCCACCTTCCTTGCGGAGGGTGGACAAAGGAGCGTCTCATTTTCACTTATATCCGTTCCAGGAGACACACCGCATGGCAGGACATTCCCTTGCCCTCTCCTGTAAAGCCCAGCCGTTCTTCCGTGGTGGCTTTAATGTTAATGCGGTCTGTGTCCGTTTCCAAATCCTGTGCGATATTTTTCACCATCTGGGGCAGATGGGGAGCCAGCTTGGGAGCCTGGGCAATCATGGTCACATCCAGATTTCCCAGCTCATACCCTGCCTGCTTCAAAAGACTGTGGACATGGCGCAGAAGCACTCTGGAATCGATATTGTGATAGGCCTGATCCGTGTCAGGAAAGTGCTTTCCAATGTCGCCCATACCGGCAGCGCCCAAGAGAGCATCCATCACCGCATGGAGCAGCACATCCGCATCCGAGTGTCCGTCCAGTCCTCTTTCGTAGGGAATCTCTACCCCGCCCAAAATCAGCTTTCGCCCCTGCGTAAGCCGGTGCACATCATATCCGTGTCCAATTCTCATGCCTGTTCCTCCCGCAAAAGCTCCCTGGCCAGGAGCAAATCCAACTGTGTCGTAACCTTAAAATTCCGTTCGTCCCCCTGCACCAGCTTCACCCGCATTCCCAGACGCTCCACCGCAGAGCAGTCGTCTGTAATGGGAGCTTCCTCTGCAATGGCCTTGGACAGGGCGCCGCGCAGCATATCATAATCAAAGACCTGAGGAGTCTGTACCGCCCGCAAAGTGGCCCGATTGGGTGTCTTGGCTACAAATCCATCGGTTTCTATCTCTTTGATGGTATCCTTCACCTCAAGAGCGGGGGCCGCCGCACCAAAACTGTGGGCCGCACGAACCACCCGGTCAATGAGAGCGGGTGTCACTAACGGTCTGGCTCCATCGGCAACTGCCGCCAGTTCCATGCCCTTGCTGAGACCGTTCAGGCCTCGATTCACAGAGTCCACCCGATTGTCTCCACCGGCTACTATCTTTGTCACTTTGGTAAAACCAGCTTTTTTGCACAGGGTTTCCATGGGAAGGATCAAATCCTTCCGGGTCACCACCACAATCTCCTTGATTACGGGGGCCTCCTGAAATGCCTGTATGGTGTGTGCAATCAAAGGCTTTCCTCCCAGGTCTGCCATGATTTTATCCACACCCCCCATACGGCGTGCGGAGCCTGCCGCCACAATCACTGCCCCGCAGGACTTACAGGGAATGATCTTCCTGCTCAGTTCACAGATGCCCATAGATACCTCCTTACAGGTTTTGAATCAAATCCTTGAAATGACGGCCCCGAACCATGAAATTCTTGAACTTGTCAAAGGCTGCACTGGCAGGAGACAGCAGTACCACATCCCCCTCCACTGCACTGCGTGCTGCTGCAAACACCGCCTCATCAAATTCCTCAATGGAGAGGATTTCCGGGGCGTTCGTCTGGTATGCCTCACAGTCCTCCACCGCCTTGCGAATCTTTTCTCCGGTGGCACCTGTGACAATCAGCCTTTTCACATGACGGCAAATCTCTGGCCCTAGGACATCGTATGGAATGTGCTTGTCATAGCCGCCTGCAATGAGGATCACCGGTTCTTTGAAGCTTCGCAGCCCCGCAATGGTACGGCTGGGACTGGAGGCAATGGAGTCGTTATAGTAGCGCACCCCGTCTTTCACCCGAACCAGCTCAATGCGGTGTTCCACACCGCCAAAGTTCTTTGCAACCTGCCGGATGGCCTCCTTGGGAACCAGTCCCTGCAGGGCTGCAATGGCCGCCATATAGTTTTCCACATTGTGGATCCCCGGCAGAAGAATGTCCTTCTGCTCCAGAATCTTTTCCCCATCGGCCCAGATGATGCCGTCTTCCAGATAGACCTGGGCCTTCTCCTGCCGGGAGAAGAACCGAACCGTACCGGGAACCTCATCTGCAAACCCTCTGGTAATCTCATTGTCCCGATTTAAGACGGTCACACCGTCCTGATCCTGGAATGTAAATACATGTTTCTTTGCCTGCACATACTCTGCCATATCCTTATGGACATCCAGATGGTTGGGGGCCAGATTGGTCACCACTGCAATCCGGGCACTGCGGCGCATATCCATCAGCTGAAAGGAGCTAAGCTCCACCACCGCCCAGTCCTCTTTCTTCATCTCCTCCACCCTGGGCAGTAAGGGGGTGCCGATGTTGCCGCCCAGATGGACGGTTTTTCCCGCCGCCTTCAGAATCTCCGAAATCAAAGTGGTCGTGGTGGTCTTTCCGTCGGAACCTGTGACGGAAATGATGGGACAGGGACAGCACTCAAAGAACAGCTCCATTTCGGAAGTGATCTCTGCTCCCTGCTCTCGCAGTGCCACCAAAGCCGGGGTCTCCGGGTGCATACCGGGGGTACGAAACACCACATCTGCCTGTAAATTCTCCAAGTATGTAGGGCCAACCTTTAAGAGCAGTCCCTGCCGCTCCAGCTCCAGGACCTCCTCATCCAGATTTTCCCTGGGGGTTCGGTCACAGCCGATGACCGTGCAGCCTCCGGTCAGCAGCAGTCTGGTTAAAGGGCGGTTGCTGACGCCCAGACCCAGAACCGCGATGGTTTTCCCCTGCCAACGCTTCTTATAGGAATCCAATGTGAAATTGGTCATAATTACTCCTCAATTCTGCGCGTACACGCCCATAGTTGGCTATAGTATACCCTCTTTCTTTGTCTATTTCAAGAAGGACAGGCAAATGTTCCCGAAAAACCGAATTTGAATTTGACAATTTCCTTTTTATCCGTTACAATAGAGCGGCAACCAGGTTGGACAGCCGCGGGGGGAAGCCGAAAGGCTCCCCGTGAGGAAAGTCCGGGCTCCGCAGGGCAAGGATAACGGGTAACGCCCGCCGGGGGTGACCCTAGGACAAGTGCAACAGAGAGATACCGCCGGACTTCTTCGGAAGCTCGGTAAGGGTGAAAAGGCGCGGTAAGAGCGCACCCGCCCCATGGAGACATCGGGGTGCTGTAAACTCTATCCGGAGCAACACCGTGTGTGGGACAATAGGCTTGCCCGGCCGTCCCCAAGAGGTGGCTTGATCCCAGGAGCAATCCTGGGGCTAGATAGATGGCTGTCAAAACAGAACCCGGCTTATAGACCTGTGTCGTATCTACTTTCAATAGTAGGATAAAAGTGGCTGTTGCTCCTGCAACGGCCACTTTTTCCTATCATATTTTTCCGATCTGCAAGTTTTGCTTCCTCACTCCCATGCCCCTTTGCAAATCTTTTCGGATTTTTAACCAAAAAATTGAAATACCCTTGCCATATCCTGTGAAAATAGGATATAATCCAAAGAGAGCTAACAACTAGGAGGGAACGCGCCTTATGAATCATACAGACAAGAAGCATATCCTTCTCATTACCACCGGTGGTACCATTGCATCCGTCCCCGGCGGCGAAGGTCTGGAGCCACGCCGCAGCGATGTGATGGAAAGAGAACTGAATCAGCTCCGTACCTATTATGATATCACCGTTCAGGACCTCATGTGCCTGGACTCATCCAACATCCAGCCGGAAGAGTGGGTCATCATCGCCCGGGCTGTTTTTGACGCCCGAGGCTGCTATGACGGTATTGTGATATCCCATGGCACCGATACTATGGCCTATACCTCTTCCATGGTCACCTTTATGCTGGAAAACATTGACCTTCCCGTGGTCTTTACCGGATCTCAGCTTCCTCTGGCCGATTTTCTGTCCGATGCCCCCAATAACCTGCGGGCCGCCTTTGCCATGGCGGCTGCCGGCGCTCCCGGTGTGTTCCTGGCTTTTGATCGAAAGATCATGCGCGGCTGCCGAGCCGTAAAGGTCCGTGCCTCCGGCTTCAACGCCTTTGAAAGCATCAACAGCCAGTATGTAGGCATTGTCACCGCTCTGGGCCTGAATCTCAATCGGGATATGCTGCCTGCACCCAAGGGCCCTGCCGCTCTGCGCACTAAGGCCAGCAATCGAGTATTCTTGCTGCGCCTGACCCCCGGTCTGGATTCTGCCATTTTTGACACTCTGGTGGATATGGGCTACCGTGGCATTGTGCTGGAAGCCTTTGGTCTGGGCGGAATGAACTTCCTTCACGATGTGCCCGGGCATGGCATCCGGGGCGCCGTGGAAAACGGCGTCAGCGTAGTGGTCTGTTCTCAGTGTCTGTATGACAGCAGCAATTTGAATGTGTATCAGGTTGGCAAAAAGCTTCTGGATATGGGTGTCATTCAGGGCGGCGATATGACAACGGAAGCCGCCATGACCAAACTTATGTGGGCTTTGGGCCAGGATTATACACAGGATGAAATTCGCAGTCTCTTTGCTACCAGCCTTGCTGGTGAAATCACACTCTAATCACACTCTGAAAGGAGCTTTTTATGGATCCTATTTATGTAACCGGTCACCGAAATCCGGATACAGACTCCATTGTTTCTGCCATGGCCTACGCCGCCCTGAGAAATACCCTGGGCGACCGGGAATATCAGGCTGCCCGCCTGGGGCATATCAGCGATGAAACGCAGCTGGTTTTGGATCGGTTTGGCTTCCAGCCTCCTCAGCTGATTTCTTCCATGTATACCCAGGTTCAGGATCTGGAATATGACACTCCTCCTGCCTTAGGTGCCGCCGTTACCGTCAATAGAGCCTGGAGTGTATTGCAGGCCAATGGAAACCTGCCCGGAATTCCCGTCGCCAACGATGACGGAACCCTCTATGGTATGCTGATGCCGGAGGATATTGCCCAGTATGATATGCAGACCATCTACACACCTCAGCTGGATCAGGTCCCAGTATTTAACCTGCTGAGTGTGCTGGAGGGTAAACTTCTGAACGAGGCCGAGGACTCTGTGGACCATATTTCCGGCGAGGTGGTCATAGCTCTGCCACAGAGCCGGGAGGGCCTGCTGTTTTCCAAAACAGATTCTGTGGTTATCTGCGGCAATCAGCCCGATCTCATCCGCCGGGCTTTGGATTTAAATGTAAACTGTCTGGTTCTGTGCCAAACAGAGCTGCCGGAGGATCTTCGGAAACTTGAAACCACTACCTGCATCATTTCCACTCCTTTTGATGCCTACCGTGCTGTCCGGCTGATTTATCACTCCACCCCCATAGGACGAATTTGCCGCCGAGAAAATCTTGTGACCTTCCATTTGGGTGATTTGGTAGACGATGTGAAGGAAATCGTTTTGAAAGAACGGGCCCCCTGTTATCCTATTTTGGATACTGACAACAAGATTGTGGGTCTATTATACCAGAATCATCTGTTGCGGCCCCGCAGAAAGCGTGTGGTGCTGGTGGATCACAACGAGAAGGCACAGTCCGTTCCTGGTCTGGAAGAGGCCCAGATTCTGGAAATTATTGACCATCATCGTCTGGCAGACATTCAGACAACCAATCCCATTTACTTCCGCAATGAACCGGTAGGCTCTACCACTACCATTGTTGCCGGCATGTTCCAGGAGCGTGGCTTGATGCCGTCAGAAAAAATGGCCGGTCTCATGGCCGCTGCCATCGTTTCCGACACCGTCATGTTTAAGTCTCCAACCTGCACAGAGAAGGATCGACGCATGGCCGCCCGTATGGCACGAATTGCAAAGGAATCTCTGGAAGATCTGGGCAAAGCTATTTTCTCTGCTTCCGCCGGAGAAGAGCGTCCTGTGGAAGATCTGCTTTTCACCGACTTCAAGGAATTCCACATTGCGGGCCATTTCTTTGGCGTCAGTCAGATTACCTGTGTGGATTCTCCCCATTTGCTTTCTCGGAAAGACGAATTCCTTGCTCTCATGGAATCTACCATGAAAAAGCGTGGATACAGCATGATGCTTCTCATGCTCACCGACGTGCTTCTGGAAGGCACACAGCTTATTTACCTGGGTGACGAAGAAACCATCCGTCAGGCTCTGGACGCAGATGTTCGTGGTAACGAAGTATTTCTCCCCAAAGTCATGTCTCGAAAAAAGCAAATCATCCCGATGCTCACTGCTCTCTGGGGGTAACAAAACCATGGTGCTGTCTCGTTTCTTCGGGACAGCACCATTTCTGTATTTACCGACTTCCTGTTGTTCCATGAATCATAACCACCGGCCGTGCCGGTGGTTTGCACTAGCCCCCCTGGGGCATGCCC
>JAHHRZ010000013.1 GCA_020025515.1 Oscillospiraceae bacterium
TAGCTAAAGCTTTTTTGAACCACCGGCACCGCCGGTGGTTTTCTTTATACAACAAAGCGGCCCATGGTGCAACAGCGTCTTGCACCATGGGGCCGTTCATTAAAGAATAGAAACAATCAGTCTTCTTCTGCCCAGGCAAAGGAGCATTTCACCGCCTTGTTCCAGCCTTTGATCCGGGCTTTGCGGTCCTCTTCGGAGATAGAGGGCAGGAAGGTACGGTCAATCGACTGATTTTGGACCACCTCTTCCTTGCTGGACCAGTAGCCCACCGCCAGACCTGCCAGATAGGCGGCACCCATGGCGGTGGTTTCCACACAGCGGGGCCGATGCACCGGCGCACCAATGAGATCTGCCTGTGTCTGCATGAGATAGTCGTTTGCGCTGGCGCCGCCGTCCACTCTCAGAGCTGCCAGTTCAATGCCGGAGTCTGCCTTCATGGCCTGTAACACATCGTTGGTCTGGTAACACAGGCTGTCCAAAGTGGCACGGATGATGTGATATTTGTTGACGCCACGGGTGAGACCTACAATGGTACCCCGGGCATACTGATCCCAATGGGGCGCACCAAGGCCTGTAAAGGCGGGAACCACATAACAGCCGTTGGTGTCATTTACCTGTTTTGCCATGTACTCAGAGTCGGAGGCAGAGCCAATGAGCTGCAATTCGTCCCGGAGCCATTGAATGGCTGCACCTGCCACAAAAATGGACCCCTCCAGCGCATAGGTTACTTTTCCTTCCAAACCCCAGGCAATGGTGGTAATGAGCCCGTTCTTGCTGAATACGGGAGACTCTCCGGTGTTCATCAGCATAAAACATCCGGTTCCGTAGGTATTCTTTGCCTCTCCCTTTGAAAAACAGGTCTGGCCGAACAGGGCGGCATGCTGATCTCCTGCAGCACCGGCAATGGGAATAGGGGCGCCGAAGAATTGTGCCCGGGACTGCCCATAGATACAGCTGGAAGGCTTGACCTCTGGGAGCATACACTTTGGAATGTTCAATTCCTGTAGAATTTCATCGTCCCATTCCAGGGTGTTGATGTTAAACAGCATGGTTCTGGAGGCGTTGGAATAGTCGGTGACGTGGGCCTTGCCGCCTGTGAGCTTCCAGATCAGCCAGGTTTCCACGGTTCCGAAGAGCAGTTCTCCTTTTTCGGCCCGTTTTCTGGCGCCTGGGACATGATTCAAAATCCAGTGCAGCTTGGTGCCGGAAAAATAGGCATCGATCACAAGCCCGGTTTTGGCCCGGATGGGATCAGTAAGCCCCTTCGCCTTGAGTCTGTCACAGAAAGCGCTGGTTCGGCGGCACTGCCAGACAATGGCAGGACAGACAGGCTGACCTGTTGCCTTGTCCCAGACGATGGTGGTTTCTCTCTGGTTGGTGATGCCGATGGCGGCAATGTCCGTTGCATTGGCGTGGATATTGGCCATAGCCTGCTGGGCCACCTCCAGCTGGGTGGACCAGATTTCCTGCGCATCGTGTTCCACCCAGCCGGGCTTGGGGAAATACTGGGTAAATTCCTTCTGTGCCACAGAGCACATTTCCCCTGCTTGATTAAAAAGAATACAGCGGCTGGAAGTGGTACCGGCATCCAGAGCCATAATATACATAGACATGGCATGTCCTCCTTGATGATCCGTGTCAAAGACACTGATTATCAGTATAGCAGGATTTCTTATGTTACGCAAGCAGCTGATGATTGTGTACGGTCAGAAGGCATTTGAAGTCTGGTTCCGGAAAGTAAACATTCCATATGGGGCAATCGTGGTGGCACTTACCTGAGGCAGGCCCATTTGCCAAAACGCCCCTTGCCCAATCCACTCTCTTGTACCAATTTGCGCGGAACTTTCGGCGGTATCTTGGCTATGTGTACTGAATTATGAGCAACAAAAAAGGCACTGTCTTAGAATGAAAAATCTGAGACAGTGCCTTTCAGGCGGTTTAAGCAACCAGTTCCAGCAAGACCTTGCAGGCCAAAAGACCCAAAACAATCAGGATCATGGGCCGGACAATTTTACTTCCGTTTTTAATGGTGAGACCGGCCCCAATATAGTGGCCGGCAATGGAAAACACCGCTGCAATGAGACCGATGGGAACCAGAACTTTCCCTGCCATGAGAGAGGTAAACAGACTGCCAAGGTTGGAGGCCAAATTCACCAGCTTGACATTGCCGGAAGCGGTCCGAATGTCCAGCTTGGCAAGATTGCAATAGACAAGCAGAAGAAAGGTTCCGGTGCCCGGTCCATAAAAGCCGTCATATACCCCAATCAGCAGGGAGAACCCAAAGACAATGCTTTTTTGAAGAGCGGCAGAGATCTCCTGCCGCTGCTCGGGGAAGGTTTTCTGGCGCATGAGCACCACAGCCACCAGGGGCAGCACCACCAGCAGAAGATACTTGAGGTATCGCTCCTCCAGCATCAGCTGCAGCCGGGTCCCAAGGTGGGAACCCACCAGAGCAAGGACAATGGAAGGAACCGCCAGGGCCCAGTCCACATAGCGATTCTTTACATACCGAAATGCGGAAGCTGCGGTTCCGATACAGGAAGAGAGCTTGTTGGTTCCCAGGGCAAAGTGGGCAGGCAGACCCGCCAAAAGATACACTGGCACAGAGATAATTCCGCCGCCGCCACCAATGGCATCTACAAAAGAGGCGCAAAACACCCCAAAAGCAATCAGAAGTACGGCCCAGATGGAGTAATCACAGATCATCACAGGCAAACCTCCCATCAAGTCATTATGTTTCTTTTAACACATCTACGGACGCAATCCCATAATGGGAGAAAAGCTCCAAAGCCGCAGGACCGATTTCCTCTCCTGAGATCGCAATGGGAATGGCGGGAGGACAGGACACTGTGGGAGCACCGCAGATACGCCCCAGAGAGGACTCCGCAGGAACGATTTCATGAGGAGCAAAGAAGGACTCCCGGATGGAGCGAACCGCTGGACCCTTTGCCAAAGGAAGGGCCTGGTGAGGCAGGGAGGGGGCATGGTTCTGTCCCAGAATTTCCACAAGGCACCGCAGCTCCTGTGGAGTATTTTCCGGTGTCAGCATAAGGACCAGAGATTCCGGGTCTGCATATTCACATTCCATGCCATGGGCTCTCAGAATCCCGGCCATTTGGATTCCGCTGAGATTGGCAGCGGCAGAAATGGTGAGGCGCAGAGGATCAGTTGGTTCTACTTCCCAACCGTTGTCCCGAAGTTCCTCCCGGACAGCCTGCAAAAGGGCCACGGTTTCACTCAGCTTTTCTCGGTAGCCATCTGCCAAATAGCGGTTGCACAGGTCCAGAGAGGCCATAATGAGATAGGAGGGACTGGTGGAGCCAAAGAGCGCCATGGCGTTTTTTAATTGGTCATCCATAGCATTTGGGGCATTTTTTCCCAGGTGCAGATAAGCACCGCCGGTCAGTACCGGAAGGGTCTTGTGGGCAGAATCACAGCAAAGATCGGCCCCCAGATCCAGCGGATGCTGACTGGACGGCAAAAACCGCAGGTAGGCTCCATGGGCGTTGTCTACCATCAAAATGGTTCCGTATTGATGACAAATTTTCGCCAGAGCGGGAATATCTGCCATACCCCCCAAATAGTCCGGGCTGGTGATATACACCGCCGCAGGAGGGCGGGGCAGGGCGTTCAGGGTTTCCTCCAATGTGGAGGGGGATACGGGACAGCCGCACACAGAGCGGTGCGCCCCCTCAGGCCAAAGCCACTGCACCTCAAAATCCAGAAGGGCAGCTCCATAGACAAAGGCCTTGTGGACATTTCGGGCTGCTACGATGAGAGGATCGGCATTCTCAGGCCGACAGGTGAGGGCCAGATACAGCATGGCACGGATGCACTGACTGGAGCCTTCTGCGGAATAGACGGTTTTTCTGGAGCCGAAGAGACCGGAAGCATTCTGTTCACTTTCGGCAATGATGCCCTCTGCTTCATACAAAGCATCAGCACCCTGGACCTCTGTGAGGTCAAAGACCTCACAGCCCAGAGGACCGATTCCTTTGTGGCCCGGCATGTGAAACCGGGTGATTCCGGCCTTTTGGTACTGCCGCAGAAAATCCCAAATAGGTGTATTCATGGCTTACCCCTCTTTTTCTGCCTCCTCAGCAACCTTCATCATGATGGCACATTCGATCCGTTTGCGGAATAGCTCACAGCCCGGCTCATACACACCCCGGATGGAGCCGGTGGCGTGGTAGGCATTGGCGGCACAGCCGCCGGAGCAGTAGAGCTTTGCCCAGCAGTCGGCACATTCGGGACGGGCATAGGCATTGCAGCTGCGGAACTCTTCCCGCAGGGCGGTATTGGTGACACCGTTCCACACATCACCCAGCTTATAGGCTTCTTCGCCCACAAACTGGTGGCAGGGATACAGGTCACCCCAAGGAGTTACGGCCATATATTCTGTACCGGAGCCGCAGCCGGAGATTCTCTTATATACACAGGGGCCGCCGGTGAGATCCAGCATATAGTGGTAGAAGGTAATGGGCTTACCCTCTTTTTTCCGGCGGATCATATCCTTCGCCAGGATCTCATACTGCTCCTTGACGATTTCCAGATCCTGGGGGGTGAGGGCGGCGGGATCATCGGGAGCACAGACCACAGGCTCCATGCTGAGCTCTGTGAAGCCCAGATCTGCCATGTGGAAAACATCCTTGGTAAATTCCGGGTTTGCGTGGGTAAAGGTGCCGCGCATGTAGTATTCTTGGTTGCCTCTGGCTTCCACCATCTTCTGGAACTTGGGCACGATGCGGTCATAGCTGCCCTTTCCGGCGTAGTCCACACGGGTACGGTCGTGGATTTCCTTTCGGCCGTCCAGAGACAGGACCACATTGCTCATTTCACGGTTGGCAAACTCAATCACCTCGTCATCAATGAGCATGCCGTTTGTGGTAAGGGTGAAGCGGAAATTTTTCCCCCGCTCTTTTTCCACGCTGCGGGCATAGGCAACCAGCTGCTTGACCACATCCCAGTTCATAAGGGGTTCGCCGCCGAAGAAGTCCACTTCCAGATTTCTGCGGCTGCCGGAATGATCCATAAGGAAGTCCAGGGCCTGCTTGCCCACTTCAAAGCTCATGATGGCACGCTCACCATGGTATTTGCCCTGGCTTGCAAAGCAGTAGGAGCAGTTGAGGTTGCAGGTGTGGGCCACATGGAGGCACAGGGCCTTAACCACATCGCCGGAGCGGGCCTTAAAGGTGCCGGCCATGTCTGCAAAGGTATCGGGGGTGAAAAGCTTTCCGGCCTTGGAAAGAGCATCAATATCACCGATGCATTCCCGCAGTTCGGGTTCGGTTACATCCTCCCGATGGGCATATTTTTCCAGCATAGCGGACACAATTTCATCAGCCGAATGCTCTTGAAACATGGCAATCATATCATAGGTCACTTCGTCCACCACATGGATGGAGCCGGAGCAGCTGTCAAGCACGATATTATAGCCATTGAGTTTATACTGATGTACCATAAAAGTTCCTCCAATTTGCGAAATCAAAACATAAAAAAGTGCCACCTGAAACGGTGGCACCTTCTGGGTTCAAATTGCTTACTTCTTGGTGTTTTCACACTTCTGGTTGGCAACACCGCAGCTGGTCTTGCAAGCAGACTGGCAAGAGGTCTGGCACTCACCGCAACCGCCGTTCTTTGCGCTCTCGCACAGGTTGCGAGTCTCAAGAGTCTTAATCTTTTCCATCATCAAATCTCCAATCCATAGTATAGTTTGGCATTTCATAGCTCAAATGGGACACAAGATCCCGTCTAGTCAAGTGAATTTTACCATACGAAGGGACGATTGTCAATACAAAGGGGCTTTTATGCACGGAAATCAATTTTGAGAAAGAATACGAGAAATGGAGTTACAATCAAGCAGGCACTGTGACATAAACAGACAGCAAGCCCTTTCGGTTGCCTCTACACTGGTTCTCGTGAAAGATTGCCTAACTTTTTTAGGGGCACTTCAATTTCGGTGCGCTCTGTATTCGCGTAATGGTAAATTGGAACAAGCCAAACGGCTTATAAACTAATATGCAATAACCAATCAGAGGGACGATTCCACGCAGGAACCGGTAATCAGTTCACTGTGGGGCAGTGTTTCAATCCATTTACAGAATGCGACCCATTCAGGAAGGCGATGGTTCTTTCTCTGGTGGTATATTGTTTTCAGCTGCCTGTAGTTGGTTGTCATCCCTGCGGTGATCTCGAACCCAGCGGGATTGTTGTAGAGAATCTCAAGGTATTTTCTTTTCTTATCCTCCTGAGGTGCGTTGGTTTCACACAAGTTGTTGTATTCAGCGACTTTCTCCTTGACAATCTCTACGATTCTCTTGTCTACATAGGTGTTGTATACCTCGTCGAGATCAAACTTCGTAATTCGGTGCATTGTGCTCTGAGAGCTGACAAAGTCAAGGAAATGGTATCGCTCCGCCTCAACCCAGCCTTTATTGGAAAACTTAAAATCGAACTGAACTATAATACCGTTCAGCCAGTTATCATGTCCTGCGCCACGCTCGCTCTGAGCAAGAGCCATAATGCCTTTCGTAAGTTCCTCGTTGAGGGATTCGGTGTCGATTGACATGGGAAACTTGGCCCGCCGGATACTGCCCTTCAGTCCAAATACCTTCCCATGTGAAACACAACTGCAGTCATCAACGATGTATACATCGCTATCCAGCAGGCCTTTCTGATAGCCGGCATCGTGCCCTGCCAAAAATCCGGCATTGTATGCTTCTTCTACTGACATGTATTGACTCATAAATTTCTCCTGCCTTTGGGACGAATTGGACCAGCGGATTGTTACAGGTCTAATTTTTGATCTATAAGATTCAACTTTTTTACAGCGTGGTGCGGTGGCGGTTCCAGAACCGGGCCAGGCCGCCTTCGCTGGTCTCCTTATATTGATGGCTCAAGTTGAGGCCGGTTTCGTACATGGCCTTTGTCACCATGTCGAAGCTGATGTTACGGGTGCCGCAGAGGAAATAGCTCAGGTTGCAGGCGTTCATGGCACGCATGGCGGCAACGGCATTTCTCTCGATGCAGGGAACCTGCACCAGACCGCAAATGGGGTCACAGGTGAGCCCCAGATGGTGCTCCAGAGCGATTTCGGCAGCATACTCCACCTGTTCCAGATTGAGGCCGTACAGCTCGGCGGCAGCGGCGGCGGCCATGGAACAGGCCACGCCGATTTCCGCCTGGCAGCCGCATTCGGCGCCGGAAATGGAGGCGTTGCGCTTGGCCAGATTGCCGATGATGCCGGCAGTACCCAGGGCACGGATCACCTGCTCTTCCGTGGCTCGTCCGCTTTGGTAGATGTAGTACAGCACCGCAGGCAGCACACCGGCGGCGCCGCAGGTGGGGGCGGTGACAATGGTGCCGTTGTCTGCGTTCTGCTCGGACACGGCGAAGGCATAGGCACAAATCATGCGGCATTCCCGCACCTGCGCCACCTCCGTATCCAGCTGCTGCTCATAGAGATATTTGGCTTTGCGCTGCATTTTCAGCACGCCGGGAAGAATGCCTGTGGTATTGAGGCCGTCGTGGATGGCTGTTTTCATGGCCTGCCAAACTTCCCGGAGGAAGTCCCAGATTTCGGGGCCTTCGTTCATTTCCACATAGTCGCTGAGGGTGTGGACATAACTCCACTTGCAGAAGTCCATGATTTCCGCAAAGGAGTTTTCCGGATACACTTCCTCGCTGGCATCGGAGCTTCTGCCTACGATGACGATATCGCCGCCGCCTACGGACTCCACCCGGAAATAACCGGTCTGCTCCTCCCCCTTGAAGGCATAGAAGTCGATGGTATTGGGGTGGGTCACATCCTTGGGAGTGATACGGGAGAAAACGATCTCGTTTTCCACCGAGGAGAGCACCTCCATGAGAACCCGGTCGGTACCGTGACCGATGCCGGTTTTACACAAAGAGCCATAGAGGATGACCCGAATCCGGTCAGCCTCAGGATGCTCGGAGAGAAAGATTCTGGCGGCCCGCTCAGGCCCCATGGTGTGGGAGCTGGAGGGCCCTTTTCCGATTTTATAAATATCACGGATGGATTTCATATCACACTACCTCCGTATTTTTTTGATAGCGTCTTTAGTATATCAAAAACTCCTGCTGAATACAATCTTTTGTTTTGACTTTTTCCCCCTCCAAAAAGGACTAGGAAAAAAGAAGAAGCTGTGCTAAAATAACAGGGATTTGAACAATGGAGGAACATTCCAATGAATGAGATTTTTTTAATGAAGCTGGGCGAAATTGTTCTGAAAGGCCAGAACAAGAAGCAGTTTGAAAACAAGCTGCGCCAGAATGTCCGGCGCCGGATGAAGCCCTTCGGGGAATTTGATGTGTACATTCTGCAATCTACGGTGTATGTGCAGCCCATGAACGACAGCTGCGATGTGGAAGGTGCCTGGGAGGCATGCCACTATATTTTCGGCGTGGTGTCTCTGTGCCGCTGCCGTCCCTGCCAAAAGGACCTGGATTCCATTTTCCAGGCTGTGGAGGCCTATTTGGGAGACGATCTGGACTGCGCCCAGAGTTTCAAAGTGGAGTCCAAGCGGTCGGATAAAAGCTTCCCCCTGACCTCCATCGGCATTTCGCAGGAAATCGGCGGCCGTCTGGCAGAGGCCCATCCCCACCTCAAGGTGGACGTGCACCACCCTGCCTATACGGTCTATGTGGAGGTGCGGGATCTGGCTGCCTATGTCCATGGCCCGGCAGAGCCGGGGGCCGGCGGTCTGCCCACCGGCGTGGGTGGTCGTGCTGCGGTGCTGTTGTCCGGCGGCATCGACTCTCCCGTGGCGGCCTATATGATTGCAAAGCGAGGCGTGGAACTGGAGTGTGTCCATTTCTTCTCCTATCCCTATACCTCCGAGCAGGCAAAGGAAAAGGTTCTGGAGCTGGCTCGGCTGGTGACCCGGTACTGCGGACGGATGACCGTCAATGTGGTGGGCTTCACCGCCATTCAGGAGGCCATCCGGGACAAGTGCCCGGAGGAGTACTTCACTTTGATTATGCGCCGGTTTATGATGCGCATTTCCCAGAGAATCGCCCAGATGCACGGCTGCAAGTGTCTGGTCACCGGGGAAAATCTGGGGCAGGTGGCATCCCAGACCATGGAGGCCATGGGCGTGACGGCTGCGGTGGTGGATCTGCCCATCTTCACCCCCCTCATCGGCATGGACAAAGAGGAGATCGTCACCATTGCCCGACGCATTGGGACACTGGAAACTTCTATTTTGCCCTATGAGGACTGCTGCACGGTCTTTACGCCCAAGCACCCCAAGACCAAGCCCAATTTGAAGGAAGTGGAGCGGGTGGAATCCGTTCTGGATGTGGAGGCCCTCATTGCGGAGGCTTTGGAACATACGGATAAGGCGACGGTAAGATATGACGAGAGCGCAGACGCTGAGCTGTAAGGCTCTGGACCTTCTGAAAGAAAGGCAGTCTTCTGTTGCCACGGCGGAGAGCTGCACCGGAGGCCTGGTGGGAGCTGCTCTCACAGAAATCCCCGGCAGTTCCCAGGTATACCGTGGGGGAATCATCAGTTACACCAATTCGTGCAAGGAAGCCCTTCTGGGTGTATCCAGGGACCTGCTGGATACCTTGGGGGCCGTCAGCGCTCCCGTGGCAGAGGCCATGGCTCAGGGGGCAAGAGACCGGCTGGGAGCGGCGTTTGCCCTATCCACCACGGGTCTGGCCGGCCCCGGAGGGGATGACTTTGGAAACCCTGTTGGCACGGTATACATTGCCTGTGCAGGAACAAAGCGCACGGTCAGCCGCTGTCTGCATTTGCCGGGAGACCGGGAAGCGGTGCGCCGTGCCGCGGTAGAGGCGGCACTGGAACTTCTGTTGGAGGAACTATCATGATGGATTTGGAATTTCTGCTTTCTTACTGTCTCGATAAGGTGGGGGCCTATGAAGACCGGCCCTTTGGGGATGACCCTGTTTGCTGCAAGGTGGGTGAGTGCATTTTTGCCCAGCTCTACACCGACGGCAGAGTGATGTATAAGTGTGATGCCCGAGAGGCCAGCCAGGAGCGGGAGGCCTATCCCCAGGCCGCCTGCCAGGAAGAGGGTGCTCAGTGGGCCCATTGGAACACGGTTCTCTGGAATGAAATCCCTCAGCAGGAACTGCTTTCCATGCTGGATCGGTCCTATGACCGGGTGTTTTCCAGCCTCCCGGCTGTGGTGCAAACGGAAATCATGGAGCCTCGGACGGAGGAAGAAACCAAGCGCCGCAGACGGTGGCGTAAAAAATGATTTGAGGATGTTTTATGGAAGAGAAACTGCACTCCGGGGCGCTTTATTATCCTGCTGACCCGGAAATCACAAAATGTCAACTGAAGTGCCTGGACCTTCTTTATGCCTTCAACGCTACCCGCCCGTCTGAGTTGGAGCTGCGCCAGCAAATGCTCAAGCGGATGTTTGCGCAGATTGGGGAAGACTGCTACATTGAGTCCCCTTTGTATGCCAACTTCGGGGGGAGGCATGTCCACTTCGGCAAGGGAATCTATGCCAATTTTCATCTGACTCTGGTGGATGATACCCACATCTATGTGGGAGACTATACCATGTTTGGCCCCAATGTCACGGTTGCTACCGCAGGACACCCCATCGAACCGTCCCTGCGGCAGAAGGGGTATCAGTACAATGCTCCTGTGCGCATCGGAAAGAACTGCTGGATCGGAGCAGGGGCCATCATCCTTCCCGGTGTGGTCATCGGAGATAACGTGGTGGTGGGAGCAGGCAGTGTGGTAACAAAAGACCTGCCCTCCAATGTGGTGGCGGTGGGAAATCCCTGCCGGGTCCTGCGTCCGGTTTCCGACCACGACAGACAGTATTATTTTAAAAACCGAGAAATCGACTGGGATGCCATAAAGTAGAAAAAACGCCGAAGCTTGAACATCAGGCTTCGGCGTTTGAGTTATCCGGCGGTATCAGGTGGGATCGTAGCTGATAATGACACCCATTTCCTGAAGGGAAGACACATCGGTCACATTGGTGCTGAACACGTTGACCTGGATAAGGTTGGGGCAGGAGGACAGGACATTGATGTCAGTAATATTGTTGTAATCCAGATATACGTTGTTGAGGGCCTTCAGCCCGGCCAGACCGCTGACATCTTCAAAGAAATTGTGACAGCCGTTGAAATCCGCAAGAGCTGCGGTGTCCGGAAAATCAGGAATGGTTTTGATATCGTTGTAAGACACATCCAGATTTACTACATTGACCAGAGAAATCATTTCATTCATGGTTTCCAGCTTGTTGTTGGACAGATCCAGATTTTTGAGGGCGGTGCAGCCGCCAATGCCTGTGAGATTGGTGATTTTGTTGGCAGAGGCATCCAGATCCACCAGAGATACCAGCTTGTCGATGCCGGGGAAGGTCTCCAGTGTGTTGTTGCTGATATCCAGAGACTGAAGATTGACACAGCTGCTCAGGGCGGACACATCGGCGAGGGAGTTGTCTTCCAGAATAAGACTCGTAAGTGCAGGGAAGTTTACAAAGGTGGAGGCATTGGACAGAGCATTGCTCCGAAGGTTCAGCTCCGTGAGGCCGGCATTGCCGGACAAGGGGGTGAGATCGGAGATAACATTCTGAGACAAATCTGCGGTGGTAAGGGTTGTAAGAGGCTCAAGTCCGGACAGAGTAGACAGATTGCATCCGGCCATATTCAAGGTGGTAAGCTGAGAAAGGGCACCAATCAGGGGCAGTGCCTCCGAATTGACGGTGGAGCCGGAGAGGGTCAGGGACTCCAGCTTGGTGCAGGAGGCCAGAAAATCCAGATTGAGACTTTCCCGGGGCTGGATGGTCAGGCGCTTCAGCCCTGTGAAGTAACGAAGATCGGAAAGGTCGGCAACCTCGGCGGAAACATTCATTTCCTCAATGCTCCACAAATCGGCCGTGGTGAGATCGGAGCCTTCGCTGCGGCTGAGAAGCTCCCGGACATAGGCATCCAGAGCAGGGTCTGACAGCTTCACATTTTCTACAATGCCGCCAATGGTATAACCGAAAGAAGACAAAGGACTGACCAGGCCGTCCTCGTTTACCGCAACAGCCAGAACATTACTCTCCCCCAGGGGCAGAGTGACAGGGCCGCTATAGAGATTTTCGGTGGAGGGGAAGTCTCCCTGGAAATTTACATAGAGATTACCGCTGTCGGCGGTGATTTCCAGATCCATGTACTGGTTGTAGAAACCGGGCTCCAGATTGGTGGTGGGAGCACTGGGACGCCGGGCATCCAGCTGGGCTTTGATTTCCGGGACGGCAATCTGATCCAGCATATTCACCGCATCCAGGAGCTTGTCCTGCTCCACATAGATCTGGCACAGCTCCAGATACACCTCAAGGCTGCCGCCCTGAGCGATGGCATTGGCCAGGGTATATTCTGCCTTGGTATAGTTGCCGCTGGCCCGGTAAGCTTCGGCCAGATGGACGGAGATATCCTGATCGGCCTCCATGAGCTTGTTGGCTCTGCGGTACCAGGTGACGGCCTTGTCATAGTTTTCGTCCTCAAAGGCGCTGCTTCCGAATTTGCAGAACAGACTTGCTGTAATGTCGGGACGGTACAGGAAGAAGAACCAGGCCGTACCTGCAAGGATCGACATAACCAGAATAAAAATCGCCATTTTTATTAAAACTCGTTTCATAAAGTCACTCCATTTCAGGTAAAACTGTCATTATTATACCGGAAAAGGGGCTTTCTGTCAAGATTCAGAGACTTTTTCAAACGGTGGACCTATCCCTGTGCAAAGCTGGGAACCGAAGAACCTCCACCCTGGGATGACCCTTGCAATGCACAATCCGTCGTGTTATAATAAAATAGGTAAGCTTTGGAATGAATTCCTGTTTTTATATCGAAACCGGGAAAAAGAACGGACAAGCAGCGGCTTTTTCAAGGGCTTATGGGTTGGCTCTGAGGGACGGCTGCCTCTGCAAAACCAAAGAAAGGGGAGGGAAACAATCGTGAAGAACATATTCAAGCGGATTTTTAACAGAGAGACCGGGATGTATCTGCTCTTTGGCATCCTGACAACCGTGATCAACTACTTCCTGTTTTGGGCGATCATTACCGAATTTGGGGAAGGAACGGCACTGCTTGCCAATGTGGTTGCGTTTATAGCTTCGGTTGCGTTTGCCTATATTACCAATAAAATATTTGTATTTCAGAGTAAAAGTTGGGAAAAAGAGGTTTTAATCAAGGAAATTTGCTCTTTTTCCGGTGCTAGAATTTTATCCTTTGCCTTTGAAGAAGCCGGATTGCTGCTGTGCATACACTGGCTGAAGGTAGGACGGTTGGAGTTTTGGGGGATCGGCGGCGTAATGCTGGCAAAAATTCTTCTTTCGTTTGTGGTTGTGCTGGTCAATTATGTATTAAGTAAATTTCTGATATTCAAATCCGATAAGAAATAACAGTTGGGGGGTGCTGGTTATGCGGGTGTTGCTGATCATTCCGGCGTATAATGAACAGGATAATATTCGGAAGGTGATTCGCAGCATTGAGGAGTTTGTGGAGAAACAACCGGGATATGAACTGGACTATATCATCATAAACGACTGCTCTACAGACAACACGGGAAAAATTTGCCGCGAAAATCATTTCAATACCATACATTTGATTCAGAATCTGGGAATCGGCGGTGCGGTGCAAACCGGGTACCTGCTGGCGAAAATGAAAGAGTACGATGTCGCCGTACAATTTGACGGGGACGGGCAGCACGACATTTCTTCTTTGGATGACCTGCTGGAGCCCATCCGGAAGGGGGAAAGTGACTTTGTTGTGGGGTCTCGTTTCTTGCTGGGGACCAGCTCGTTTCGCTCCACGGGGATGCGAAGAGTTGGAATCCGCTTTTTATCCGGGATCCTTCGTCTGGTGACGGGAATTCCCATGACCGACCCCACTTCGGGATTCCGTGCAGCCAATAAGAAAGCCATTGCCTTTCTCGCTGATTGCTATCCGGTGGATTATCCCGAGCCGGAATCCATCGTAGCACTGGCAAAGCATTCTTTCCGAGTGAAAGAAGTACAGGTGAATATGTTTGAACGGGAAGGCGGAGTATCTTCCATTAGTTCATGGAAATCGGTCTATTACATGTTTAAAGTATCGCTGTCGATTCTTTGCACCAGTTTTCAAAGAAAGAAGGGAAATTGATCGTGTCAGCACTGTTGCGAGTGGAAATGATTGTTCTTGCCCTTGTATTTATTACTATTGTATTTGTAACCGTCAATAAGCGGAGTCTGCAAATGCGGTATTCCCTGATCTGGCTGCTGATCAGCTTTGCGATGATTGTGATAGCATTTTTCCCGCAGCTTATTATGTGGCTCTCTGATGTGGTACAAATCCAGACACCGTCGAACTTCCTATACTTGCTGGCGGTATTTGCACTGCTCATGATTGCCTTTTCGCATACGGTAAACCTGTCAAAACAATCGGAAAAAATCAAAAGACTGACCCAGATGGTTTCCATTGAGAAATATCTGCAAGAGGAAAAGAGCGTTCAGCTGCAGGAGGAAAGTAAATGAAAAAACAGTTGCCACAACCGGGGAAGGATCGGTTTTCCTTTTTTCGGGAACACAAAGCCATAGGCATTATCATGCTTCTTCTGTTTTTGGAGCGGCTGTTTGTGCTATATCGTCTGGGGGTTGGGTATTCCCTGGAAAGTGACGATTTATCCTACATAGAAAGCGGAATCATCTTTGCCAATACGGGCACCATCACCATGCACAACGGAGAGGTCAGTGCACAGATCATGCCGGGCATGCCGGTGTTTATTGGTCTTCTGTCTCTTTTATTTGGGGAAGGAAAAGCCCTGTGGCTGGTTTTAAAGCTGGTATGGATCACCATGGGAGTGATTACCCCCTTTTTTGTATACAAATCGGTTTGCTTGTTTGCCCCGAAGTGGTGCGGAATTTTAAGTTCTCTGTTTTTCTTTGCACCGAACCTGGCGTGGATGGATAACCTGATTTTAACGGAAACCCCATTTTTAACCCTACTTACGGCCATGGTATATTACACCCTTATGATGGGACGGTATCACCAGAAAAAGCACTTCTGGTGCTGCTTGGCGGCGTATATGCTGGCCCTGATGCTAAAGGCAAATGTTGGCATCTATCCTCTGTTTGCGTTTGTCTATTTGCTGCTGGTAAAGTATGATTTCAAGCTGCTGCTCAAGCAGGGGTTGATTTTGGCCTGTGCCGTCTTGTGCTTTATGATTCCCTGGAGCATCCGCAACTACATTCAGTTTCAGACCTTTGTTCCCCTGACCTATGGAGCCGGGAACCCCACTTTGCTGGGAACCTATCAGGGGGAGGGGTATCCTTCTGATGAAGAACTGGACTATGAGACCAATGTGGATCGGGTTATGAAGGAAAAGTACGCCGCCTATTACGATGAAAACGGGGCACCCAAAGAAGCCAAGTATCAGAAGTTTCTGGCCTTGCAGGCAGACGCAATCAAAGCAAAGTACCGGCAAAAGCAGTGGTTTGAGAAAGACCCAAAAAGCTTCCTCAAATCGTATCTGTACTTGAAGCCCAAAGAGATGGTAAACAGTGTGTTCTATTGGAGACAGGTTTTGAACACAACGCGCCAGCCCATAGAGGAATTGAGACAATTCGATTGGAGGCTCTGTGTGATATCCTTTGCGCTTGCTTTCGTGCTGAAGAAGAAGCGTGCAGTGATGCTGTTTTTAGCCCTGGTCTACTGGGGAAATGTGTATCTTTACGCCATGACCTATGCCTTTAGCCGCTATTCTGAAACCTTGCTTTCCCTGCGATACATTGCAGTCGGAATCGGAATTTGCCTGATGGTGGAGGCGCTTCAAAAAGGGATGGGTTCGGTGCAGCGGTATAACGAAAGCCAACTGCAAGCAAACACAAAAGAAAGATAAGATTTGGAAAACAGCTGTTCGTTTGACGAATGGCTGTTTTTTTACAAGGGGTACAAGGAAAAAGGGAATTCCGGATTTCCCGGTTACCATCATTGGCTTTTGACAAAATCCATATGGCGGATGTGCTATGATGGGACAGGAGGGGAAAGCAATGAAGCGAGCAATTCTTTTAACTGTAAGCGCCATGGCAGTGGGCTTGTGTCTGCCGCTGTGCATGATGGACAGGCCGGCGCCAGCCATACAGCAGACGGAAACAACCACGGTATCAACGATGCCGCCGCAGACCATATCGATTCTTCCGGAGACCGCCCCGCCTACAGAGCCTGCTGCCACCCTGAAGGTGTTGATGCCTGAAGGAGTGGAGGAAATGGAGCTGGAAACCTATTTGGTGGGGGTCCTGCTGGCAGAGATGCCCACCACATTTCAGCCCGAGGCCCTGAAAGCCCAGGCGGTGGTGGCCAGAACCTTCACACTGCGGCATATGACCCATTCAAAGCATGACAACGGAGATATCTGTACGGATTCCAACTGCTGTCAGGGTTGGAAAGACCCACAGACCTATGAAGACCCGGAAGGGGTGCAGATCGCACGCCAGGCAGTGCAGGCTACAAAGGGTGAGGTGCTGACCTATGGCGGCGACCCTATTGATGCCACGTTCTTTTCTGCCTCCGGAGGAAGGACAGAGGCGGCAGTGGCGGTATGGGGCGGTGATGTTCCCTATTTGCAGTCCGTGGAAAGTCCGGAAGAGGACTCCCCCTATGAAGAAGATCAGCAGGTCTATTCTCTGGAGGAATTTAAGAAATTGATCCTTGCGGCTGCTCCTGAGGCGGATTTGTCCGGTCCTCCGGAAACCTGGTTCCAAAAGGTAGAGGCTACAGAAGGAGGGGGTGTGGAATCTTTGCAGGTAGGTGGCGTATCCTTTGCGGGGACAACCTTTCGCCGAGTGTTAGGATTGCGCTCTACGGTTTTTTCTGTATCGGTGACGGATACAGAGCTTTTTATCACGACCAAAGGCTTTGGCCATCGGGTGGGGATGAGTCAATATGGGGCGGAAGCAATGGCCCAAAAGGGCAGTAGCTATCAGGATATTGTGCACCATTACTATCAGGGGGTCACGCTGGAACAATACCGGTAGAAAATGAAAGAAATTTCAAAATTGTCATTGACAAAAGGAATATGCTGTGGTATTATGTTTGAGCGGTCAGCGATGACTGGTCTCATGCGCGAGTGGTGGAATTGGTAGACTCGCTAGATTCAGGTTCTAGTGTCCATTCCGGACGTGCGGGTTCGACTCCCGCCTCGCGCACCACGAAATCCCATGCATCTATGATGCGTGGGATTTTTTGTGAGAACTACTTGCCAAATGCAAAAGGAACTCCGGAGAAAATCGAAAATTGCTATTGACAAATGCAAGAGCCTGTGATATTATCTAAGGGCAGTTGCGGTTCAGCTGTGTATATGCGCGAGTGGTGGAATTGGTAGACTCGCTAGATTCAGGTTCTAGTGTCCATTCCGGACGTGCGGGTTCGACTCCCGCCTCGCGCACCACAAAAATCCCATGTATCTCGGATGCATGGGATTTTTTATATGCAAAATGCAGCCAACAGGCCCCGGACCAAAGTCCGGGGCCTGTGAAGCAAATTGAAGGTTGCAACGGATCAGAGTCAGAACTTGGGCTCGTCAAATTCCCGGAAGGGCTCCAGACTGTCCTGCGCATTTCCGTTCAGGCTGGGGGCTTCTCCTTCTTTGTAGGCGCAGCCTCTGTTTACTTTTTTCAGGACCTTTGGAGTCATAGGCCGGGCTTCTTCAAAATAAAACAGATCCTCTTCTGCCATGGCAAGGATTTTTTCCGGGGCGCAGTCCTCCGATTCTATCACTTCCGGACGGAGGCAGATTCTCAGGGAGGCACTGCCGGCCAGATCATAGACGGAGTAAATCATTCTGCCGGTGTTAAAAAACAGCAGGTGTTTTTTCCCTATGCTGCACCCCAGTCCGCTTTGAATTGCATCCACACTACAGTTGTCCGTTTCTGAAACACATACCAGTCGGTTTCGATCAACACACTCCATTCCAAGATGCTGCAATACAGTGTCACAAACCCGCACACCTACGGCCAGATTGACGCAGGCCTTGCCGTGAAATGCAACGCTTTCTTTCCAAAGGGACATGACTCTGGGACTGGGCTTATGGGATGTATTATAAAAAGTGTCTATATCCATGTTCGTACTCCTTATAAAATTCAATGGAATTATGCTACCATACCGCACGAAAAAAAGAAAGCCCCAGATGGGGTTGATTTTTCTGTAACACACAATGGTCCTCCACTGCAAACACGTTAGAAGCCGGCGGTCTGTTCCGGGGATGCACAGAAGAATTATGGTATTTTTATAGAAATTATCTTGAAAATGAGAGGGGAAAGCACTATACTGTCTTAGAAGATAACGAAAAAGGGATGGTGTGGATGGAAGGAAAAAAAGAGAGAATTTGGGGACTGTTTTTGACATTTCTGAAAATCGGCGCATTCACCTTCGGAGGAGGATACGCCATGATTCCTCTGATCCAGAAGGAAGTGACAGAGCGGAAAAAATGGCTGTCAGACGGAGATATTCTGGACATTGTGGCCATTGCGGAGTCTACCCCCGGCCCCATTGCAATCAACTCTGCTACATTCGTGGGATATCGGGTGGCAGGGTTCTGGGGGGCTTTTTGTGCCACCGTGGGCGTGGTGCTGCCCTCCTTCTTGATTATTGTTGCAATTTCCTTTATTCTCAGCCAGTTTCAGGATAATCAGATGGTGCAGTATGCCTTCGCCGGGATCCGGGCAGGTGTTTTGGCCCTCATTGTCAAGGCGTTGTATTCCATGTACCGCCAGTGCCCAAAGGGTGTGGTCTCCTATGTGGTCATGGCGGGGGCGTTTCTGGCGGCAGGATTTTTGAAAGTCAATGTGCTGATGGTAATTCTTTGCTGCGCCGCTACGGGCCTGATTACCAGCACCATTGCCGCCAGGAGGGTAGGAAAATGATTTATCTTGAACTGTTTCTTACATTTTTTCAGATTGGCGCCTTTACCTTCGGGGGCGGCTATGCCATGCTTCCCATGATTCAGGAGCAGGTCACCGCAAAAGGCTGGATGAAGCTGGAAGATCTGATTAACTTTGTGGCGGTCAGTGAATCCACCCCCGGCCCCTTTGCTGTGAATATATCCACCTATGTGGGCATGGAGACAGGGGGGATCTTTGGTTCCTTCTGTGCCACCTTAGGCGTGGTGCTGCCCTCTTTTCTGGTGATCCTTCTGGTTGCCAGATTCTATGAAAAGTTCCGCAGCAGCAGTGTAGTGGGGGGATTTATGTCCGGCCTGCGGCCCTGCGTGGTGGGCCTCATCGGAACGGCGGTTTTGTCCGTGGGGCAGACCGTGTTTTTCCCTGCGGGGATTGTGATGAATCCTGCTCTGTTGGTGAGTTCGGTCATTTTTATCCTGAGCCTGGTTCTGGTATTTAAGAAGGTTCACCCTATTGTGGTCATTGTGCTGGCCGGTGCTTTGGGTGTAGCAGCAGGACTTCTGGGTTATTTATGATATCGGCTTCCTGCCTGAATGGATTCAGCTCTATAAAGCTGCTCTAAGACCATGATTCTTGCCAAATGGTGGGGAAAGGTCATTTTTCCCATGGTGAGACGAAAATCAGCCATGGCTTTAATGGACGGGTCCATGCCAAAGGAGGAGCCGATGAGAAAGCAGGCGCTGGATTTGCCGGAGAGCTTCACCTGGGAAAGCTTCCGGGCAAACTCCGTAGAGGACAGTTCCTTCCCCTCCGGGGTCAGAACGCAGAACCAGGCCCCTTTGGGGATCTTCTGCCGGATCAGCTCCGCCTCTCTGGCAAGGCCTGCGGCAATTTCGCTGGGCTGTGGATTTTCCGGCAGTTTATATTCCGGCAGCTCAATGAGCTGAAATTTGCAGTAGCCCGCCAGCCGCTTTTCATATTCTGCGGCGGCTGAGAGATAAAACTTTTCTTTCAGCTTGCCCATGGCAAGCAGGGTGATTTGAAACATAGGAAACACCTCCGAGACATTGGTACCAATATAGCATAGAAAGCAGGGAGAAACAAGGTGACAAACCTTACTTATACAAATTGCCGCCTCTGCCCCCGGGCCTGCGGTGTGGATCGGACCCAGGGGCAGCGTGGGTTTTGCGGTCAGCCGGACGGGATGCGGGTGGCGAAAATCATGCGCCACTTCTGGGAAGAGCCGGTTCTGGCAGGGGAGGGAGGCAGCGGAGCGGTGTTCTTTTCCGGGTGCACCCTGGGGTGTCTGTACTGTCAGAATCAGCAGATCAGCACAGGTCAGCAGGGAGACAGAATGGAGCCCGCCGCATTGCGTGCAAGGATGGAAGAACTGATTTCTCAGGGGGCGGAAAATATCGATCTTGTCACCCCTACCCACTTTTTGCCCGACATTCTCCCGGCTTTGCAGCCGAAGCTTCCGGTTCCTGTGGTATACAACTGCGGAGGCTACGAGTCCGTGGAGACCCTGAGGGCATTGGAGGGGCTGGTGGACATCTACCTGCCGGATTTCAAATATGGAAACAATGGGCTGGCGTTTCAGCTGTCCGGAGCGGGGAACTATTTTTCCGTTGCGGCATCGGCCATACAGGAAATGGTGCGGCAGACGGGCCCTTATGTGATGGAAGGGGAGAAACTGAAACGGGGCGTCCTCATTCGCCACCTGATTCTTCCCGGGCAGATTGAAAATTCTCTGAAGGTTCTGGACTGGATCGGAGAGACCTTCCCCAAGGGGACGGTTCTGGTATCTCTCATGCGGCAGTATACCCCCATGGAGCGGGTTCGGAATATGCCTCCTCTGAACCGGACGGTTACGGAGGAAGAATATGAGGCGGTGCTCAGCTGGATGTATCTCAATGATTTGGACGGCTTTACCCAGGAGGCCGGGGCGGCATCACAGGAATTTATCCCTGACTTTGAAACAAATGTTTGATTTTTGAGTAGAAGTATGATATCCTAAGAAAAAAGGAGGGGATTCCATGTCCAGAACCACCGAAAAACAGGAAGAAGTCTTGGCCTATATTCAGGATTTTATCATGGATCACGGGTATGCTCCTACGATCCGGGAAATCGGTGCCGCTGTGGGACTCAAGTCCACCGCCTCTGTAAGCTACCATCTGACCCAGCTCCGGAACAAGGGACTTTTGAGCTATGAGGCTGGAAAGAAGCGAGCCATTTCCACCCCAGGCACCAAAACGCCCCAGATCCCCATTGTGGGCGTGGTGACCGCCGGGATGCCCATTCTGGCGGTGGAGAATCAGGAAGGAACCCTTTTCTGGGAGGGGGAGCCGGATTGCTTCGCCCTTCGGGTGCGGGGAGACAGTATGATAAACGCGGGAATCCTCAGCGGGGATCTGGTGGTGGTTCGTCCTCAGAGTATGGCGGAGGACGGACAAATCGTGGTGGCCATGATAGAGGAGGAAGCCACGGTGAAGCGGTTCCGCCGCAAGAACGGACGGATCTGGCTCCAGCCGGAGAACCCCAAGTATGATGTGATCGAATCGGAGGAACTTCAGATTCTGGGTTTGGTAAAAGCCGTTGTGCGGTATTATTAAATGTGATATACTGGCCGTGTTCCCTGTAGAAATCCACAGGGGGCACGGCGTTTCTTTGTTCAAAGTAATGGAAATTACTGTCCCCCGTTGACGAACAGCTTGGTTCATGGTAAAACTAAAGTGAAAAATCAGGCAGGTACACTGCCAGTAAGGAGAATTGATTATGAACGAACGTTGGAATCTGGACCCCTTATATCATGGTTTTGATGATCCCGCATTTTCTCAGGATCTGCAGGCCCTGAAGGATGCCTGCGGACAATTTGATACATTGACCAAATCCCTGGAGGAGCTGGAGCCTGTGGTGGCCCTGCGCCGCTGCGTGGATGCGCTGGAGCACATTTCCAACCTGGGCAACGCCCTGGCAGAATATGCCTCTCTGCGTCAGTCCACCGATACGGCAGACAGCGACGCAGCATCTGCCATGGGGCAGGTCATGGCGGTGTTCAGCCAGAGCGCCGGTGCGGATGCCCGGTTCCAGGATTATGCCGCGAAGCTTCCCAATCTGGAGGCCCTTCTGGAGCAGGATGAGGTCCTATCTCAGTATCGGTTCTATTTCCGTATGGTGAAAGAGGGCAGCCGGTATCTCCTGGGCGGCTTGGGCGAAGACATTATGGCCCGCATGAGCCTGTCCGGCTCCAGTGCCTGGAGTGACCTGCAAAACTACCTCACCAGCACCGTGGAGGTGGACTACAAGGGCGAAAAAACCAACCTGTCTGCCATTCGGAATCTGGCCTATGATGCCGACCCCGAGGTCCGTAAGGAAGCCTATGAAGCAGAGCTTGCCTCCTATCAGAAGATCAAGGACCCTGTGGCCTTTGCACTGAACTCCATCAAGCTGGAGACCATCAATTCTGCCCAGCTGCGTGGATATGACTCTCCTTTGGACAAGGCACTGAAGTCCGCCCGGATGAAGAAAGAGACTCTGGATGCCATGTTCTCGGCCATAGACGAGTATCTGCCCAAGTTCTGGGCATACCTGAAGGCCAAGGCCAAGGCGCTGGGCTATGAGGGGGGACTGCCCTGGTATGAGATGTTCGCACCCATGGGTGGCGGCGGCAAGACCTACACCACCGAGGATGCCAGAACCTATCTGGTGAATCTCTTCGGCACCTTTGATCCGGAATTGCAGGAGATGGTGGCCTGCGCCTTTGACAATGCCTGGATTGACTTCTTCCCCCGTGCAGGCAAGGCCGGCGGTGCGTTCTGCGCCGGTGTGGAGAAGCTGGGCGAGAGCCGGATTCTCACCAACTTTGACGGCTCCTTCAGCGATATTGTCACCCTTGCCCATGAACTGGGCCACGCCTTCCATAACCATCAGCTCCGGGATCAGAGAATCCTGAACCGGGATTACTCCATGCCCGTGGCAGAGACCGCTTCTACCTTCAATGAGTGCGTGGTTATGAACGCAGCCATTTCCGCCGCCACAGATAAGAATGAGAAGCTGGCCCTCATCGAATCCCAGCTCCAGGATGCCACGCAGATCATCTGTGACATCTACTCCCGCTATCGCTTCGAGTCTGCTGTATTTGCCAACCGTGAAAATGAGTTCCTGCCCGCAGAGCGTCTGTGCCAGCTGATGCTGGATGCCCAGAAGAAGTCCTACGGCGACGGCCTGGCAGAAGAGACTCTCCATCCCTATATGTGGGTCTGCAAGGGCCACTACTATGGCAGTGTCAGCTTCTACAACTTCCCCTATGCCTTCGGCGGACTCTTTGCCCGGGGCCTGTATGCCCAGTACGAGAAGGAGGGAGAAGCCTTCCTGCCCAAGTACAAGAAGCTGCTCCATGAGACCCCTGTTCGTACTGTGGAAGAGGCTGCACTGGTTGCGGACATCGACCTTACCGACAAGGAATTCTGGCGCCAGGGCCTGCAGATTCTGTCCGACGAAATCGACCAGTTTATCTCCCTTTTGGAGGAATAAAAGATGGATACATTGGAAAACCTTATGTCCTTTCTGGACAACAGCCCCAGCTGCTTCCACGCAGTGAACAACCTGTCCCGCCGCCTGATTGACGAAGGCTATACCCCCCTGACGGAAGGGGGAATGTGGAATCTGACCCCCGGCGGCAAGTACTTTGTCACCCGGAACCAGTCCGCCATCATTGCATTCCGGATTCCCATGGAAATCCCTCAGAGCTTTATGCTGGCTGCCAGCCACTCCGACCGCCCCTGCTTCAAAGTGAAGGAAAAGCCGGAGATGGATACCGCTGGACTGTATGTGCGTCTGGCGGTGGAGCGCTACGGCGGCATGCTCATGGCTCCCTGGATGGATCGGCCTCTGTCCATTGCGGGCCGTGTCCTGGTGGAGACGGAAAATGGCGCCGAGTCCCGTCTGGTGGATCTGGATCAGGATCTGTGCATGATTCCCAGCGTGGCCATCCACATGAACCGCAAGGCCAACGACGGCTTTACTTATAACCCCGCTGTGGACATGATCCCCCTGATGGGCTCCATGGAGACCAAGGGCCGGTTCCGTCAGCTTGTGGCGGAGGCTGCCAAGTGCGACCAGGAGCAGATTCTGGGGATGGATCTGTTCCTGTACAACCGGGACAAGGCCAGAGTGTGGGGTGCAAATCAGGAATACCTGTCTGCCCGTGCGCTGGATGACTTGCAGTGTGCCTGGGCCACCATGGAGGGATTCCTTCAGGCCAAGCCCGGCAAGAGCGTCCCTGTGTGCTGTGTGTTTGATAATGAAGAGGTGGGCTCCAGCACCATGCAGGGAGCGGATTCCAACTTCCTGGAAGTGACCCTGGGCAGAATCTGCGAAGAGACCGGTATGAACTACCGCCGTGCGCTGGCCCGCAGCTTCATGGTCTCTGCGGACAATGCCCATGCACTGCACCCCAACCATCCCGAGTATGCAGACCCCAATCATCGTCCTGCCATGAACGGCGGCATCGTCATCAAGTTTAACGCCAACCAGCGTTATACCACAGACGGGATTTCTTCTGCCATCTTCCGCAAGGTGTGCCGGAAGGCTGAAGTTCCCACTCAGACCTTCTGCAACCGTGCCGATTTGGCCGGCGGCTCTACACTGGGCAACATTTCTACCACCCATGTGAGTATTTCCACAGTAGATGTGGGCCTTCCTCAGCTGGCAATGCACTCGTGCTATGAGACCTCCGGGGTGAAGGATGCCCAGTATTTGGCAAAGGCTATGGCCTCTTTGTATGAACTGTCTCTGGTTCCCACGGAGCAGGGACTGGAACTTGTGTAAGGAATAAGAAATTGCAGTCCGGCACTGTCCTGCCTGAGTAGGTGGGACGGTGCCGGATGTTTTGTCATTTCATGGAACTTTTGTAACCGAAGGGGACCGTTAATATTATCTTAATTTCCGGGAGACTGAATTGATTTTTTTACCGATAAATGGTAAAATACTAAGACAAACTGGTTGGGCCTTTGCTGCTCTTCCGGGAAGGAGCATTATCATATGCGTGTTTTGATTCTTTCCTGCAATACGGGAGAAGGGCATAATTCTGCCGCGAAAGCCATTGGCGCACAGCTGGAGGCACAGGCAGTGGAGTATGAGATCGTGGATGCCTTGGCCTTTATATCGGAGAAAGTTTCGGATTTTATCTGCGGGTGGCATGTGAAGATTTATCAGCATGTGCCTGTATTGTTTAATATCGGGTATCGTGTGGAAGAGATTGCCAGTCCCCGCCCCAAAGATACCTCTGTTTTGTATCGGTTCTTGTCCAAGGGGGCGGAGAATCTTTATGAGTACATCCAGAAGGGCAGATTTGACCGGGTAGTTTCCACCCATGCCTTTGCCAGCCTCATTATGCGCCGGGTGAAGCAGGACCATCCGGATGCTCCCAATCAGGTCTTTGTGGCGACAGACTATACCTGCAGCCCCTTTGTGGCGGAGTGTCAGGCGGATATGTATATGATCCCGGACGAAAAGCTGATGAGCGAATTCCTTCGGTGCGGCATTGCCAGAGAGCGGATTCTTCCTACGGGTATCCCTGTCCGAGAAGTGTTCCACAGCCCCCGGAATAAAGAGATCAGCAAAGAGGCCCTGGGCCTTCCTCGGGATAAGCGCATCGCTCTGCTCATGTGCGGCTCCATGGGCTGCGGGCCCATCAGGCAGCTGACCCGGGAGCTGATCGACCGAATCCCCAAGGACACCGTTCTGGTGGTCATCTGCGGACATAACAAAAAGCTGTATGAGGATATGCAGGCGCTTGCCCAGCGGGAAAATTTTCGGGCGGTGGGCTATACCAAACAGATGCCCCTGTACATGGATGCAGCAGATTTGATTATCACCAAGCCCGGCGGACTGAGCTCCACGGAGGCCGCCGCAAAGCGGCTGCCCATGTTCTTCATCAATGCCGTGGGAGGCTGCGAGGGAAGGAATCTGGAGTTTTACCGGGGCAACGGTCTGGCCTGCGGAGCGGACAGCGTGAAGGTTTTGGTGAAGCTGGTGCTTGCGAAGCTGGAAACCCCGGGAGCGCTGGAGCGTATGCGCAAGGCGCTGGAAAAGAATTTTCCACACCATGGAGCAAAAGAAATCAGTGACTATGTCCTGACAAAAATGTAAATGGTTTTGGCCGGAAGCGGGAAATGCCCTGCTTCCGACCTTTATTTTTGTATTTTTCAATGGTGCGTGCCTGTTACCCTTGCAGGAAGATGGGAGATTGCTTATAATAATACAAAAGATTCAAAGATTGAAGGGAGGCTTCCGAATGAATCGGCAAGAAGCAACAGAACAGTATCAGCTGGCCCTCAAGGCGGGACAGCGGTTCCAGAAAGAATGTGTTCTGCACGGGAAATCCCCTTATCCACAGGTGCTGGGCGATATCCTAAATGAAACCATGTATACCGATGTTGTGGATCTGGGTCTGCTGCAAATTCCCACGGAGCAGATTGTGGGAACCAAAGAGAAGGGGAGAACTTCTGCCTTTGCTGCAAACTTTATGCCTCTGCTGCCTGCTGAGTCGGAGTTTGGAATCAAGTGGATTTCCCTGTGTATGGCCCATCTCAGCAGTGAGGGAATCCGCGATCCCATTGAGTGCTATGAATATTTGGGAAAATTTTATGTGCAGGAGGGAAACAAGCGGGTCAGCGTAATGAAAAGCTATGATGCGCCTTTGATCCCTGCCCATGTGATCCGGGTGATCCCGACCTATTCTCAGGACCCTGCGATTCAGGTATACTTTGAATTTATGCAGTTTTATCAGCTGTCCGGGTTGTACCAAGTGACATTTGATGAGCTGGGCAGCTATGCCAAGCTTCAGGCCGCTCTGGGTTATGAGCCGGATCATGTGTGGACCGATGGAGAGCGGCAGCGTTTTTTGTCCGGCTTCACATACCTCAAGGAGGCCTACACAAAGCTGGGAGGAGAGGCCACCGGCGTCTCCGTCAGTGACGCCTTAAAGGTGTGGCTTCGGGTCTATCCCTTTGAAGACCTGAAGAAGCTGACAGGCAGTGAGATCCAAAAGCGATTGCAGATCCTGTGGGGAGATATCAAACTGCAGGGCACTCCCACCCCCATTGCGGTCAGCACCACAGCCAACGAAAAGAGCGAGAACAGAGGAATTTTGAACCGCCTGTTTTCCGGGGTGCGCTTTGGACACCTGAATGTGGCCTTTCTCCATGAAAAAGGCCCTCTGGACAGTGCCTGGGCCAACTCCCACGATCTTGGCTGCCAGTATGTGGCCAAAAAGCTGAAAGGGAAAATTTCTGTCAGGTCCTACATCATCAGCGAGTACGGCGGTGCCGATGAAACCATGGACCGGGCCGTGGCAGATGGGGCGCAGGTGATCTTTGGCACTACCCCCACATTGATGATGGCCTGCCGGAAGGCAGCGGTAAAATATCCAAAGGTACGAATCCTGAACTGCTCTGTCTCCATGCCCTATACCGGGATTCGGTCCTATTACAGCAGAGTCTATGAGGGAAAATTCATCACCGGCGCCATTGCGGGGGCACTGGCAACCAATGACCACATTGGCTATGTGGCAAATTATCCGATTTTAGGCGTTCCTGCCAGCATCAACGCCTTTGCCCTGGGGGCCCAGCTTACCAATCCACGGGCTAAAATTCAGCTGCATTGGTCCTGCACCCCCGGCACAGCGCTGGATCTGTTCACTCGAAAAGGAATTTCTGTGATTTCCGGACTGGATACGCCGAACCCGGATCAGCTGGAGCACAAATGGGGGATCTATCAGGTGAAGGAGGACGGAAGTCTGCAAACTTTGGCCTCTCCGGTGTCCCACTGGGGGAAATTCTATGAAAAAATGCTGCGCAGCATTTTAAATGGCAGCTGGGATCATCTGGACGTGGACGGCACGGAAAAGGCAGTGAATTACTGGTGGGGAATGGATGCCGGGGTGATCGATGTGCGCCTTGGCGAGAACCTTCCTCAGGGTGTGGTGCAGCTGGCGGACTTTTTGCGCAAAGGAATTGTGGAGGGGACCATTGCGCCCTTTGCAAGGCCTGTCCGTTCTCAGGACGGAGTTCTGCGCAATGATGGCAGCAAATGGTTTTCTACGGACGATATCCTGTATATGCAGTGGCTCTGTGATAATGTAGAAGGGAGCATCCCTGCATTTGATGAAATCCTGCCCATGTCGCAGCCTGTTGTGCGGCTGCTGGGCATCTACCGAGACAGAATTCCGCCGGAAAAGGGGGAAACACTTCTATGAAAATACTTCTCCTTTCGGATACGGAATCTCTGTATCTGTGGGATTATTACCGCCCAGGCCGGCTGGACGGGATCGACCTGATTATCTCCTGTGGAGATTTGGACCCGGATTATCTGTCCTTTCTGGTGACCATGGGCAGAGCTCCCGTATTTTATGTCCATGGAAATCACGATGGAAAATATGAACGCCGTCCTCCGGAGGGCTGCACCTGCATCGAAGATACGGTGGTGGAGTTTAAAGGCCTGCGAATTCTGGGCCTGGGGGGATCTCTGGTGTATTCCGGAGGGCCTCACCAGTATACGGAAAAGGAAATGCGCAAAAGGATCCGCAGTCTGTGGTGGAAGCTGCGCAGATCCAAGGGTGTGGACATTGTCGTGACCCATTGCCCGGCCCGAGGCTATGGAGATGATGAGGACCGACCCCATCGGGGGTTTGAGGCATTTCTGCCTCTGCTGGACCAGTATCAGCCCAAGTATATGGTGCACGGCCATGTGCATATGAATTATGGTGTGGACCGGGAGCGGGTGCTGCACCGGGGAGAGACCACCATCATCAATGCCTATGAACGGTATCTTCTGACCCTGCCAGAGGAAATCGGAGAGGCTGCTCAAAAATAAGCAAGAATTTTCGTGGGATTTTCAGAAAAATCCTGTTTTCCTATTTGATTATGTCAGTTAATTATGATATGATAAAAAAGATCGGAAACTATTGAAACGCCTTATTTAGGGCGATTTGCTGAATCAGGAGGTTTATTTTTCAATGGCAGCACAAAAACTGTTTGGCAGCTCTTCCGGTGCCAGATTCTCTTCCGGCAAACGAAGCGGGAAGAAGCCACAGGAACCCGAAAACGAAACAAAGAAAAAGAAGTCCCGTCTCAAGCCTCTGAAAATCACACTTGTGGTGCTTCTGGTGCTGGAGATCCTGTACTGTATCGCCATTTTTTCCAACATTCCTTTCATTGCCCGTTTGCGCAGTATGTATATTGAGACCGCAATGTCCACCATGAGCCATCAATGGCTGGCAACGGCATTCATTCCTCATGACATTGTAAACGAAGTGGTTACAAGAACCACCACTGCGAGAGAAGAGCAGATGGGACAGAATTCCACCTGGAAGGGTAAGGAAAATAAGACCCCAAATCCTACGCAGCCGGTGAAAAATACAGAGGCCACAGAGCCCAAGGAAACCATTCCTTCAGATCAGAAGGAATTTTTTGAACTCTTCTGGGAACTGGATCAAAAGTCCATGCTTTCTTATGTAGACAAGCACCCTGAAGTCATCGCCAAGGGCTGGGATAAGATCAATATTAACGAAGCAGGTCTGGATGATGAAGGCACCTCCATCCGCACCACCATGGGCGAGCAGGTTCTGGCGATCGATGCGGAGAATCAGATCCTGCTGCTGCGGGTAACCGGCAGCACCTACCGCGGTGTTCTGGCGGTTGCAAAGGATCCTTCCCGGTTGAAGCTGGCTCCCTCTGAGTACATAGGCTCCGTTGGCCAGCATGCCGGTGACATTGCCGAGGCAAACGGCGGTGTTCTGGCTATGACCGGTTCCGGCTTCATTGACAATGACGGTGGAGGAAATGGCGGTACTCTGGCAGGTGCCTGCATGTGCTCCGGTGAAACCTATGGTCAGCATTACGGCTGGGGCTACAAGCGCATCGAGCTGCATGAGGACAACCGTCTGTATGTCACCGATGCATCTGATTACTTTGGTGACAATGCTACCGATGCAGTGGAATTCTGGCCGGCCCTGATTATTGACGGAGAGAATGCTCTGGGCGCAGACAATATCTTTACGGAGATGAATCCCCGGGCCTGCTTGGGCCAGTCTGAGAAGGAGGAGCTGCTGATGCTGGTCATTGAGGGCCGCATGGTCTCTTCTCTGGGTACCGACGCTGAGGAGTGCGTAGATATTTTGATGCGTCATAACTGCTATCAGGCCATGAACTTGGATGGCGGCACCAGTGCCATTATGTGGTATGATGGGGAATATATCACGGAATGTTCCAATCAGGCGCTGGATGAAGGCCGGTATCTGCCCAACGCATGGGTTTACTGTGACGCACCTGTAAAATAATGTGCAAAACTGCCTCGCTAAAAAGTGAGGCAGTTTTTTGTGCATATTTTCTTAAATGTAATCGACAAGAATTTATAATTTGTTCAAGAAGTCTGAATGTGATTGTGCTATGATATGGGCACAGAGGAAGACAATATCTTGAGGCTGGTACCGATGCTGCGGAGGATTTCGCGGATAACCCAACGGTATGTATGACAGCCCACCTTTGGACAACACATAAGGTCACGACCCTTGGCAGGGGTCGTGACCTCTTTTTTACTAAAATACCTCTATGGCAGTGGAATGACCTATATTTTTCTGGAAAACTATTGACAAACATGATACAATAAAGAAAATGAAAAGTCTGGAATGGGTGAAATTCGTTCCGTGAGAGGATGGAAATAAAATGGCAAAAGAGAAAAAAGTGGAACAGATTACCGACATGGAGGTAGACTTCACACAGTGGTTTACCGATGTGTGCAAGAAAGCGCAGCTCATTGACTATTCTTCTGTAAAGGGCCTCTTCATTCATCGCCCCTATGGATATGCCATCTGGGAAAACATCCAGCATATCATGGACGCGGAATTTAAAAAGGCAGGCGTGGAAAACGTATATATGCCCATGCTGATCCCTGAATCCCTCCTGCAAAAGGAGAAGGACCATGTGGAAGGCTTTGCCCCCGAGTGCGCATGGGTCACCTATGGCGGATCAGAGAAGCTGGAGGAGCGTTATTGCATCCGTCCCACTTCTGAGACCCTCTTCTGTGAGCATTTTAAAAATGTGATTCAGTCCCACCGGGATCTGCCCATGAAATATAACCAGTGGTGCAGCGTGCTGCGTTGGGAAAAGACCAGCCGCCCCTTCCTGCGCCACCGGGAATTCCTGTGGCAGGAGGGCCACACCATGCATGCCACCGCCCAGGAGGCCAAGGACTTTACGGAGCAGATCCTGAATATCTATGCCGATTTCTGCGAGAATATTCTGGCAATGCCCGTGACTCGTGGCCAGAAGACCGACAAAGAGAAGTTCAACGGCGCAGAAGCCACCTATACCATTGAATGTATGATGCATGACCGGAAGGCTTTGCAGGCCGGTACCAGCCATTACTTTGGTGATGGCTTCTCCAAGGCGTTCGATATTACCTTTACCAGCAAGGACAACCAGAGAGTCCACCCCTATCAGACCTCCTGGGGCGTGTCTACCCGTCTCATTGGCGGCATTATTATGACCCACGGTGATAACAACGGACTGGTGCTGCCTCCTAAGGTTGCTCCCATTCAGGTGGTGGTCCTGCCCGTTGCCCAGCATAAGCCCGGTGTACTGGAAAGTGCCGGTGCTCTGCGTGACCGTCTGGCCGCAGCCGGGTTCCGGGTAAAGATGGATGATTCTGATAACTCCATGGGCTGGAAGTGCGCCGAGTACGAAATGAAGGGTGTGCCCCTGCGTGTGGAATGCGGCCCTCGTGACCTGGAAAACGGGCAGTGCGTCCTGATTCGCCGCAACGATGGAGAAAAGACCGTTGTGAAGCTGGAAGAGCTGGAGCAGGCTGTGGCTCGGGAGCTGGAGCTGGTTCATCAGGGAATGTTTGCAAAGGCCAAGAAGAATCTGGAAGATCACATCTACGAGGCCCATAGCCTGGAAGAGGCCAAGGAGCTCCAGGAAAAGAATGGCGGCTTCATCAAGACCATGTGGTGCGGCGATCTGGAATGTGAGATGAAGATGAAGGAAGTGGCCGGCATGTCTTCCCGCTGTATGCCCTTCCAACAGGAACACCTGTCCGATGTCTGCCCCATCTGCGGCAAGCCTGCCAAGAAGATGGTCTACTGGGGCGTTGCTTACTAAGATTCAAAAATAGAGTTGTCCCCTGCGGGGGCCGAATCCGGTTACCGCAGGGGATTTTTGTAAAAAATGTGTATTTTGCGTATTAGGTTATCTTGTTTTGAAAACAAGATATAAAATTCATTTGAGGTGATACTGCTATGGCAAAACGAATCAAACTGTCCGACAGAATCCTTCCCACTTATTCCAAGGGAGAGGAAATCATGAACATGGTGACCCACATTGTAGGCGGCAGTCTGGGTGTGGCGGCTCTGGTGCTGTGCATCATTCGCAGTGCGCTGCATGGTGGGGTAGGGGACATCCTTGGCTCCATTACCTATGGTGTCAGCCTCATCAGCCTGTATACGATGTCCAGTGTCTACCATGGTCTGCGGCCGGGAATGGCGAAAAAGGTGTTGCAGGTGCTGGATCACTGCACCATTTATCTGCTGATTGCGGGAAGCTATACCCCGGTGGCTATCTCTGCACTGATCCCTGCGAATCCCGTTCTGGGATGGGGAATCCTGGCACTGGAATGGACGCTCATGGCCATAGCGGTGACATTGACCGCCATTGACCTTCACAAATATAATGTATTTTCCATGATTTGTTATATCGGCATGGGCTGGGCGATTTTGCCTTTCCTGTCTCAGGTGCGGCAGACCATGGGTGCAGGCGGCTTTTGGTTCCTGCTTCTGGGAGGCATTGCCTATACCATCGGTGCCATTTTGTACGGCATTGGCTCCAAGAAAAAGTGGTTCCATTCATTGTTCCACTATTTTGTGGTTCTGGGAAGCGTTCTCCACTTTTTTGCCATTTTCTTCTATGCCCTGCCTTAAAATCAAGTTTGAGAAAATTGCCAGGCAGTAAAACGAAAGAGATTTTAATCTGAAACGCCACGAGCGATTTTTCCAGAAGAAAATCGCTCGCGGCGTGTTCTATTTGCAAGAAAATATTTTATAATTATGCCAGAGGAATGACCGGTTTTGGTCGTTCCTTTTGGTCGTTGGGCGCATACTACTATTGAACGGTGTGCGGGAACGACTAAATCGGGAGATTCATTGCCATACTCGCTAGTAGACACCTTCCAGGACAGCAACTCTGATAGTACCTTTCTGCAGTATAAAGAGCAGCTTGCGGTGATTGATTGGGAGTGGCGTGCCAGTGGTCTGTATCAATTTTTTTATACAGTATTTCCAGATATGGGCAGAGGTGACATTCATTCCCCTGCATATGCCATCTGAAGTGGGACAAGATATGTTTGCGGGAAGGAACACGACAAAGTAAGTCAAAAACCGACCCGAAACAAATAAAAGGAGATGCGTATTATGAAGAATAACAACCAGCTTAATATTCCCGAGGCACGAGAAGCAATGGACAAGTTTAAGATGGAAGCTGCCAGCGAGGTTGGCGTGGATCTGAAGCAGGGCTACAATGGTAACCTCACCTCCAGAGAGGCCGGCTCCGTCGGCGGCCAGATGGTTAAGAAGATGATCGAGGCCTACGAGCGGAATCTGAAGTAAAGAAATGCATTGGGTCTGTTGCAAAATAGGCCCACAAAAAGACAAGTAAGTTTCCTGATATGTACCCCCTTTACTGGATACCCAGCAGAGGGGGTATTTCTATGCGCTACAGCTATGAGTTTAAGAGAAAATGTGTTGAGCTGTATTGGTCAGGCCAGTGGCCTGAAACCCCAGATGGAGCTTGGCGAGTTCATTTGGAGAAAATGCAAATGGGACAAAAATGTTACAGCATAAAAAGAATAAAGAATTACCCCTGCAGAAACGACTTGCATTGGCTATGCAGGCCATATCAGGAAAGTCCAGAAGCTCTGTTGCACTGGAAAATGGAATAAGCAGCGGAATGTGATATCAATGGGTTCGAGAATACAAAATTTTAGGATATAATGGACGGTCGAACATCAGAAAAGGCTGCCAACAAAGGATCTTGGGAATTGCTAATATGACAGTGGTTCCCAGATTTTTTTACTTCTCCTCCGATGTGATTCCTAGGCTGCGCCTGCTGACGGCGATTCTTTTGATATCTGTCTGTATTTCTGTTAATTTTGACGGCGAATAAGTGCTGAAATTTCTATTTTCGTAGGTTAATTTTAGAAAAAGAAATCTAATCCTTTAGTCTTAGATTTTTTCGACAAAAAGTCCTACCTTTTCCTCCAATTCTATTGACTTTCCCGCGTGTCGAGCCTATAATAATAGAGGACTTTTATGAAATATTGTTTCTGAAAATTTAATATCATAAAAAATATAATACGTTGATATTTGGGAGGCAATTTCATGCATGTAGGACCCAATGTGTATCTGCGCTCCGACGGGCGGTGGGAGGCCCGTTATCAAAAGAGCGTAGATGAAAAAGGTAGAACCATATATGGCTATACCTACGGCAAAACACAAGAGGAAGCGGTCAGCAAACGAACCGCTAAGTTGGAACAACTTTTCCCAAATGGAAACAGCTCGATCCTTGCCTCCCAAAATCCTGACGTCAGAACCTGTCCTTCAAACCATATGATGAAAAAGGGAGGTTCCATGAAGCGAGAAAAGTTTACGCCTCCCTTCTCTGAAACAGAAGCGAAACAAATCCAGAGTACGCTGATCGCACAGGACCAGCCGGAGAGCACGGCATATCTCCTGGGACTGTTTGCCGGCCTTTCGCTAGGCGAGATTGCAGCGCTCCGTTATGATGATCTAAATTTTACGGATCGCTCCATCATCATCACACGCAGCGCCAGTAACAGCAACAGAAAGCTGACGTTATTTCCCACGGAGCGGCGTGTAGTGCCCATGACGGACTATGTCTTCTGGATTTTGAAAAGGCGTGGTGCTGACACAAAGAATCGGGACCATTACATATTTACCGACAGTGCTGATGCAGTGGAGAGCACCCGTAGAATTGAAAACCTATTCAGGAAGTTGCTGAATCCTTCTATGGATACGAAGGAAATCACCGTAGAGGCACTTCGCAGCACCTTTGTGGCCCGCTGCTTGGAATCTAATCTGAACATCGAAACGGTGTCGGAGCTGACCGGTGCAGATACAGAATCCATATATCGTTACTTCGGGCGGTATATTAAGGCTGTGCCTCTGGATATCCGGCGGCTGGATCGCTATTGCAGACTGGATGAAAATGAAAATGCCAAGCATCTGAATCTGATGATTCTGGGTGCCGGAAGCCATGGCCACGGCGTCATGGAGATCGCAAAAATGACCGGCGTGTTCGGCAAAATCGCATTCCTGGATGACAATGTGGCGGGACCCAATATTCTGGGCAAATGTACCGATTATCTGTCCTTCCGGAGGGACTTCCCGGTGGCCTTCCCAGCCTTTGGTGACAATGAACTGCGGGCGGGCTGGATCGAGCGACTGCAAAATGCAGGCTTTCTGATTCCGAGACTGGTTCATCCCAGCGCCATTGTATCCGACAATGTGGAAATTGGAGAAGGCACCATCATCATGGCACAGGTCACGGTCAATCCCGGTGCCAAGATCGGTAGTGGCTGTATCTTGGCTCCCAACTCCATGGTGAGCTTCGGCAGCACCATTGGCTGCTATTCCCATCTGGACAGCGGCTGCATTGTGGCAAAGGATGTCCAGGTACCGGAAAAGACCACCATTGAAAGTGGAGAGGTCTGTAAAAACTGAATTCAAAAAACGAACCCTGCGAATATGGTTCAGAACTGCTGCTAGGTAAAAAAGAGAGCGAAAATACATCAGTATTTCATATGTCATGTATAGAGAGGTATAGAAGATGGAAACAAATAGAAGGACGATCCCTTTTTCCCCTCCGGATATGTCGGAGTTGGAGGTTGCTGAAGTCAGAGAAGCAATTCTATCTGGCTGGATCACAACCGGACCGAGAACAAAACAGTTTGAACAAGAAATTGCGGATTATTGCCAGGTGAATAAAGCGGTCTGCCTGAATTCTCAGACAGCCTGCGCTGAGATGGCGCTCCGGGTTTTGGGTATCGGTGCAGGAGATGAAGTTATTGTACCTGTCTATACATATACAGCGTCTGCCTCTGTAGTGTGTCATGTGGGTGCAAAGTTGGTTTTCGTAGATGCTCAGAAGGATAGCCTGGAGATGGATTATGACCAGCTGGAGGCTGCCATCAATGAGAATACCAAGGTCATCATTCCTGTGGATCTGGGCGGCGTCCCCTGTGACTACGACAGAATCTATGAGATCGTTGAAAAGAAAAAGCATCTGTTCCGCCCCAGCAATGACATCCAGAAAGCTATGGGCCGTATCTCAGTGAATGCTGATGCTGCCCACGCCTTTGGTGCAAAGTGGCACGGAAAAATGGTGGGCAGTATCGCGGACTTCTCCAGCTTCTCCTTCCATGCAGTAAAGAACCTGACCACCGCAGAGGGCGGTGCTTTAATGTGGAAATCCATTCCTGGCATTGATGATGAAAACATTTATCACAAAATGCAGCTCCTGTCTTTACACGGACAATCTAAGGATGCTCTTGCGAAAACGAAGCTTGGAGCATGGGAATATGATGTGTTGGGTCCTTGGTACAAGTGCAATATGACAGATATCATGGCTGGAATCGGCCTTGCCCAGCTGAGGCGTTATGACGACATGCTCCACCGCAGACGGGAAATCATTAAACAGTACGACGCTGCTTTTAAGCCCCTTGGCGTGGAGTCGCTTCCTCACTTTACTGAGAGTCACCAGTCCTCCGGCCATCTGTATATCACAAGAATTCCTGGCATTACCCTGGAACAGCGCAGTGAGATCATCATCAAGATGGCTGAGGCTGGTGTGTCTTGCAATGTCCACTATAAACCCCTCCCTATGATGACCGCCTATAAGAACCTGGGTTTTGATATTAAGGACTATCCCAACGCCTATGAGTGCTTCGCCAACGAGATTACCCTGCCCCTCCACACCTGCCTCACCGACGAGGACGTGGAGTATGTGATTGAGAACTTTTTGAGGATCGTGAAGGAATATATCTGATATGGTTTTGAAAAAATGGGAGGACCTTCCTGCGGAGATGCAAACAGGGGAAGCGCGGCCTTATTACGAGCTTTTGTCCCGAAAAAAAGGCAGCCTGATCTGCAAACGGCTGTTCGATATTGTGGTATCTCTGATCATACTGATTCTTTTATCCCCTGTATTTTTGATTTTGGCAATTGCGATTAAAGTGGATACTAATGGACCTGTGTTTTATCGACAGGTCAGGGTTACGCAGTATGGAAAGAAGTTTCGTATTTTTAAGTTCAGAACAATGGTGCAGAACGCCGACAAGATGGGCAGCCATGTAACAGTGAGCAACGACGCCCGTGTTACCAGAGTCGGCAAGCTGATCCGCAAGTGCAGACTGGATGAGATCAGCCAGCTGATCGATATCCTGCGGGGAACGATGACCTTCGTTGGCACGCGCCCCGAGGCCGTGAAGTATGTGGAGCAATATACCCCTGAAATGATGGCTACATTGCTGCTTCCCGCAGGTGTCACAAGTATGGCCAGTATCCTCTATAAAGATGAGGAGAAGCTGCTAGACGCAGCAGTAGATCCGGATAGAGTTTATGTGCAGGAGGTCCTGCCGAACAAGATGGAGTATAACCTTCGTGCCATCCGAGAGTTTAGCTTTGTGAAGGACATTAAGGTTATGTTTATGACGGTGTTGGCTGTGATGGGGAAAGAGTACAAAGCTGAGAAACAGAAGGCCGCGATGGAATAAAGAGGAAAGTAAATGGAAGTAAGAGAGTTTTTCGAAATTAAGGATAAGGGGACAATCGATGAGATTGTAGAAATTCATTTAGAGACATTTACCGGTTTTTTTCTGACCTTTATGGGAAGAGGATTTCTTAAGCAAATGTATCAGTCATATGTGTGCTATGAACAGTCTGGAATCCTGATTGCGACTGAGAACGAAAATGTGGTTGGCTTCTTGGCATATTCGTCTAATTTGAGCGGTTTATATAAATATATGATTAGACATCGCTTGGTTCCCTTTGCATGGTATAGCGCAGGCGCATTTTTCAGAAAACCAAAGGTCTTTATGCATCTAATTCGGGCTTTTTTGAAACCCAGTGAATCCGAAAGAGAAGAAGCTTATGTGGAATTGGCTTCGATTGGAGTTCGCCCTGAGCAAAAATCAAAAGGTGTGGGAAGTCAGCTAATTGATGCGTTAAAGAAAAATGTCAATTTTAGTAAATATAAATATGTTACTCTGGAAACAGATGCTAATGATAATGAGGCTGCTAATAAGTTTTACCAGAAAAATGGATTTCATTTGGTGCGTACCTTTGAGACCCATGAAGGAAGAAGTATGAATGAGTATCAATTTAGACCGGAGGCATAAATGAAAATATTGTTGCTGGATGCATATTTTTATCCCGAAAAGATAGCTTTTTCTCACTTAGAAAATGATTTAATAGATAGCCTAGTATCTGGGGGCAATGAGATTGCTGTCCTTTGTCCTACGCCAACTAGAGGGACAGATTGTGAAACTATAAAGAGATATGGTAGCATCCGGCAAGAATCTATTCATGGTGGGCTTGTCTGTGTGAATAGATTTTGGGCACCACAAGAAGGAAAGAATCCAATTATGCGTGCATTCCGCTATCTATGGTGCAATTTACAACATTATTGGTGCGGTAAAAAGTACGAGAGTGTGGATGCGATTTGTACAGTCAGCACTCCACCAACGCAAGGCTTTGTGGCGGGGCGGCTAGCCAAGAAAATGAAAATTCCGCACATATATTTGCTTCAAGATGTTTTTCCTGATTCCCTAGTTACAACGGGTATGACACACAAGGGGAGCCTGCTCTGGAAGCTGGGCCGCAAAATTGAAGATTTTACATACCGCAACGCAGATCAAATTATAGTAATCAGTGAGAGTATGAAGCGGAATATTCTTGAAAAGGGAGTTCCGGAGAAGAAAATTACCGTTATTCCCAACTGGATCGATACAGAAACGGTCAAACCAGTTCCCAAAGAAGCGAACAAGCTGTTTGAGGAGTTTGGCGTTGATCCAGAAAAATTCATTGTTCTCTACGCTGGCAATTTTGGTGCAGCTCAGGGAGCAGGTGTTGTATTAAAAGTGGCAGAGCTTTTGCAGGAGAATACAAACATTCAGTTTGTGATTTTCGGCGGCGGATTTGAGTTCGGTGCAGCAAGGCAGTATGTGCAAGAGCATCGACTGGAGAATGTTATCATCAATGATCTTCTGCCCCAAGATAGAGTGTCTGAAGTATATAGTCTCGGTGATGTTGCGCTGATTACCTGTAAAAAGGGTGTCGGAAACAGCGGTATGCCCAGCAAAACCTGGAGCATTATGGCCTGCAATACGCCGATTATTGCGTCCTTTGATATGGATAGCGAGTTGCATGATATTCTGCGGTATTCTGGTGCTGGAGTCTGCATTCCTGCGGAAGATGTACTTGCCTTGAAATCTGCAATTCAGGATGCTTACGAGGTATCCAGAGTATCCAATGAAGTGGCAAGGACATCCAGAACATATGTTGTGGAAAACGCATCTAAAAATATTTGTGTTTCCAGATATATCGAGGTGTTACGGAAATCGGCACAAACTAATCCTGAAAGAGGTGTTTCAAATACCTAATCATAAGAATATTGTCTTGGTGTCTCCCCTCCCTCCTCCGATTGGCGGCATTGCATCCTGGACAGAAGCCTATGCAAGATATTGCCAGGAAAATTTGATTTCCTGCCATGTAGTCAATTCTGCTGTGGCAGAAAAACGGATGCAGAGCAATAGCGTATCTTATCGGGAAGAATGGAGACGCCTGAAAAGGATCAGGAAAGAATTAAGAGCAGCTGTGAACCATCAGCAGGAGAGCGTAATTCATTATAATGCATCCTGCTTTATGGCAGGGTTGATTCGGGATTACCTCGTACTGAAAGGGGTCCGTGCACCGATAGTTTTCCAGTGTCACTGCAATCTGGACACAAATCTGAGTAATAGAATTGCAGATTTTATGTTCAGGCGAGTGTGTAAACTGGTTGATATAGTTTGCGTTTTGAATTCTGCATCTTATAAAACGGCATCACGCTATCATTCCAATGTGAAGTACATACCCAATTTTGTTGAAACTTTGTATCGAAATGAACCAAAGGTCAGTACAACATTAAAGAAAATTTGCTTTGTAGGACGTGCTTGCCGGTCTAAGGGCATTATCGAGTTTATTGAGGCAGGAAAAATTCGAACAGATTTACAGTTTCATATAGTGGGTCCTATTGAGAATAGCATTTCTTCTTTGTGCCATACGAATAACTTTAAAATTTGGGGCGCTCAGCCGCACGAAAAAGTAATTGAAATTCTAAAAGATATGGATGCCTATATTCTTCCTAGCTATTCGGAGGGATTTCCTTTGGGTGTTTTGGAAGCGATGAGCTGTGGTTTGCCTGTGATTGCTACGGATGTGGGTTCCATCAGTGACATGATTGAAGATAAGGGTGGCATCCTAATTCCACAGAAGTCCTCGGATGCGATTGTAGAGGCACTTGAAAAAATTGAAGATCCTGATGTAAGACAAAACATGGCGGAGTTCAATGTCAGCAAGGTTAGAAATGAGTATTTGATAGACAAGGTAATCAATCAACTGCAGGATGTATATGATCAATAAAAATCGCAGGATATTTCCAAAATAACGATTGAATACAAGTTGTGGGATGAAATTATATGAAAGTATTTTTTTACATAGATAGTATGCAGCTTGGCGGTGCAAACCGTGTTATGGCAAATCTGGCGAACCATTTTTCCGAATATGATAATGAGGTCACTTTGCTAAATGACATTGCACCAGATCCCCAAAAACCAGAGTATCAGGTTAGTGTAGATGTCCGCAGAGTGTATCTGGATAGCCAGATGAACGGCAATGAAAGCAGGATACAGAAATCTATCATTAGAATAAGAAATCTTAGAAATCTCATTAAGACAGAAAAGCCAGATATTGTTGTCTCGTTCATGGGCCCGCCCAACATTCGGATGTTGTTGGCTTCGGTTGGATTAAAGACAAGAAAAATCGTATCTGTCCGAAATGATCCATATAAAGAATATGGATCGGGGATTCACAAAACAATTTCCAGAATGATTTTCCGATTGGCAGATGGCTGTGTGTTTCAGACGGAGGATGCAGCAAGGTATTTTCCAAGGGCTGTACAAAAAAAGTCAAAGGTTATCTTCAATCCGGTGAATGAGAAGTTCTATCATCAAGAACTTCTGCCAGAGGAGAAAACGGTGGTAATGGTTGGAAGATTGCAGCCACAAAAGAATACACAGCTTGCAATTAGAGCTTTTGCACAGGTAGCATCGGATCACCCGGATTATAGCCTTGTACTTTACGGAGACGGAGAATTAAAACAGTCTCTACAGAATTTGACACAAGAACTTGGCATTTCGGAACAAGTTGTGTTTGCCGGACAAGTATCTAATGTCGAGGAAAAATTAGCTTCTGCTGCAATATACCTCTTGAGTTCGGATTTTGAGGGAATGCCTAATGCCTTGATGGAGGCTATGGCAGTAGGTGTTCCTTGCATTTCCACCGATTGCCCATGCGGCGGTCCCAGAACCTTGATCCAAAATGAGAAGCAAGGAATTTTAGTGCCTGTGGGGGATTGCAAAAAAATGTCTTTGGCATTGAATAAATTAATGGGGGATCCAGAATTAAGAAATGCTATGCGTAATGGTGGCCGAAATGGAACTCAGTTTTTCAGACCAGAAGTGATATATGATCAGTGGGAACGCTTTATATTTCAATCAGCTAATTAGTGTATATCTTTGTAAGGGTTAATTAAATGATAAAATATTCGAAATTATTACATGTATTTTACTTCTTATTTGTACTAGCGTTATGTGCATTTTCAGATGTAAGCAGAACAATCCCTATATTTTATCTGATGGCAATTATGTATGCAGGTATTATTTCCCTCTTTTGTATCAGAATTAAAAAAATTAACTTTCATGTTAACATTACCTTGTTTGCCATCGGTTTCTTTATTTTGTGGATGGTAATGTCAGCGGCATGGCAGCATTCCAGTGCATATTACCAGCGCCAGGTTACAACAGTCATTCAAACATATATATTTATGTTTTTGACAGCCTTGTGGATCAAAGATATGAAAAGTCTAGAAACAGCTTATAAGTTGCTTGTTGCTGCAAACGTTTTAAATTCTCTGTATAGGATAGTTTTGCATATAACAGCTAATTCAGTTGTGGATATGCTTACAGGTAAAAATGCTGTAGCTGTTCAAATGACAATGAACTACATGATAGCAATATATCTTTTTTATTGTTCAAAAGAAAAAAAGTATATAGCTGCTGCAATTTTATTTATGGGAATTGCCTTGATGACGGGGTCCAGAAAAGCAACTATTGGACTTATTGCTTCTACAATTTTAATTGTAGGTGTCCATGCTGATAATAAAAAGCGATGGAAATCTATCGGAGGTATGTTCATCCTGCTGCTTGTGGGGTATTGGGCATTTACGCATCTGGAAATATTCGCACTAGCCAATAGTCGATTACAAATGATGCTGAATTCTTACAAGGGTGAAGGGGCAGATTCATCAACGGTGATTCGGGCAGTGATGCGCAGGGAAGGCTTTCGCGCGTTTATGCAAAATCCACTGCTTGGAAAAGGTGTTGGCTATTCCTACACAGTTATCAACCCAAGCATAGGCATGGGCCATACATACCTTCATAATAATTATATAGAAGTAGGGGCGAGCTTGGGAATTGTCGGACTCATTTTTTTCTATATTCCACATATGTCTATGGTGTTTATATCTGGCAGGAGATTACTGGATAATGATGGTTTTTTAATGATTTTTACAGTGACTATGATTATGCTGCTTATGGATTACGGTATGGTGTCCTATTGTGACAAATTTACACTGTTTTCTTTAAACTTGCTGGCAATTCATTCTCATCTACTTCGAAAGGAACGGTATAATGACAGAGAAAAGAAATGACTATTTTAGTTACAAATTGATGATCTGCAATTTTATTTTAAGTTGTATGGTAGTTATGATACACAGTGTCAATTACAGTCCTAAAATCGAGCCTGTCGGTTCCACGGTATTTGATCTGGGACAAATCTTGTCGTGGATTGGTAATATTGCTGTTCCGTGTTTTTTCACAATCAGTGGTTTCTTGTTTTTTTACAAGTTTGAATGGAATCAAATATTGAGCAAGTTTAAGCGAAGAATAAAAACACTTTTGATTCCATTTGTAATCTGGAATACGTTTGTTTACCTTTTTTATGTGGGAATTTCTGGAATTGATGCTTTTAAACTTGAGAGGGTAAATTTGTCAGTGACAGATTATATATCAGCTGTAATGAATAGCTATGGAAGCCCTATGTGGTATATAAGAACATTAGTTGTGTATGTTTTGGTCGCGCCAGTGATTATTTGGTTCTGGAAGAAGGAATGGGTAGCAATTACTACGATTGTTCTATTAATTGCCTCTAATTATGCTGGAATTTCCACGAGATTTATCAGCAACTATTATCTTCCAATTTATTTACTCGGAGCTTATATGGCTCTTTATCATCCTGATTTTATTATCAACAAATCTAATCGCTGTGTAAGAGCTGTAGGAACGGCGGGAATACTGATAGTAGTGGGGATTTCTGGGGCACTTACATTTTTAGATTTGAGCGGTCAGTGGCTATATACACTGCGCCTTCTTGGAGTTCTATCTTTCTGGTTTGCATTGGATTGGCTGGGATTCAATAATAAGCCCAATCCATGGATTTTTATTTCCTTTCCCATATATGCAATGCATTGCATGTTTATAAAGATAGAAAAATGCATAATAGATACTTATCTGCCTCATACAGATTTAGCACTGACTTTGGAATATTTTATTCTTCCTGTGATAACTGTATGCCTGATTATCGGTATTAACTATATTTTGAGCACTTGCAAATTCACCCGGAAGATTTGGAAGTTTATGTTGGGCAGTAGATAGAAAGAGATTTACTAGATGATTTAAAATATTAAAATGCTGAGAAACGGAAGAGAATATATGAATAGTCGCTTGGGAAGGATTCTAAAAGAACCTAAGTATATAATCCTTGGACTGATTAATCGAAAGTTTGGCAGACTGATTCCAGATAAACTCTATATTGCAATTAAATACCGATGCTATTTGGGACGGTGGCCTAATCTGAAACATCCAAAATATTTAAGTGAAAAGCTCCAGTGGATGAAGCTTTATGATCATGATTCCTTATATCCTATAGCAGTTGACAAATATGCAGTCCGGGAGTATGTTGGGAAAAAAATTGGTAATGAGTATCTAGTGCCTTTGCTGGGCACTTGGGATAGCCCGGAAGATATAAATTGGGACAATCTGCCGGATCAGTTTGTTCTTAAATGCACTCATGGTTCTCACACCAATATTATCTGCACTCAAAAATCTGAACTGGATGTAACTGCAGCAATTACGCAGCTGCATACATGGATGAAAGATGACAGCACTTTTTATTATGGGAGAGAGTGGCCATATTCTCAGGTAAAGCCTAAAATTATATGTGAAAAGTTTATAGAGTCTGATGATCCAGGTGGGGTCAGGGATTACAAATTTATGTGCTTTGACGGAATTGCGGATAATGTAATGGTTTGCTCAGATCGCCAGATTAATGCAGTCAGATTTGATCATTTTGATAAGGACTGGAATCTATTAAGGTATCAATATGTCGATCGGGAAAAACCGGAAGGCTACACTTTGGATAAGCCTAAAGACATAGATAAAATGTTTAAGATTGCTGAGCAACTAGCTCAAGATTTTAAATTTGTACGAGTTGATTTGTACAATGAGAATGATCAGATTTACTTTGGTGAGTTAACTTTCTTTCCGCAATCAGGTTACGATACAGACTATACCCCGGAAACTGATAAATATTTGGGAACAAAGCTTATCTTGGAAATGCGAAAAGGAGACAAATAAATGGTGCAGCAATTGACAGTTGTTACAGCAACCTATAACAGGGTGCATACCCTTCCGATGGTTTATGAAAGCTTAAAACACAGCACATACAAAAACTTTATTTGGATGGTGGTGGACGATGGTTCCACGGATAATACAGAAGAATATATTAATAGCTTGATTGCAAATGCACCTTTTGAAATTCAATATGTCAAGAAAGAACATGCGGGCAAATATGAGGCCTGTAATCTTTCTTATAAATTAACGAAAACACCCTATATGATCAACTGCGACTCGGATGATGAGATGCTGCCGGAAGGCTTGGAAATCATCATGAAGGCATGGGAAACTGTGCCGGCAGAACAATATGATAAAATTTGGTGTGTAACAGGAAGATGTATTGATTCTGAAACCAGAGAAATTGTGGGCGGCCCGTTTCCTAAGAATATTAATCAACTGACTGGAAGAAAAAAATGGAAAGCAATGTGTAATGTAACTGGTGAAAAGCACTCCTGCAGAAAGGTAGATGTTTTAAAGCAGTTTCCATTTCCAACCTTTAAAGATACTACGAAACTTGTTCCGAATATTGTATGGACAAGGATTAATGCACTGTATGAGCAGTGGTGCATTAATGATCCAATCAGTGTTTATTATCAGAATTCTCCAGACAGCTTGGCCAAGTCAACAAGTAAGGAAAGACTGCTGGCGTATTATTACTATGCATTGATGGTGATTAATGATTATAATGATCAGTTCTGGTATAACAGCGATATTCGAAGATCCTATATCGACATTACCAGGTGCGGGTGGAGAGGTGGAAAAAAGACAGGTGAAATCTTAAAATCTCTGAACACAATGCCAAAGAAAATTGCAGTAATCATATGCATGCCTGCATCTGCTCTATTGAATCTGTATACTGAAAAAGTCAGAAAATGGATTAGAAATAGAAAAAAACATTAACTCCCTGCTAGATGAGGAAAGTGAGTTCAAATATGGCATCTAATTATGTACTTGTTGCAGGTGATTTATCTATCACCAAATCAAATGAGGATGCATTTGCCTCAGGAAATATTAGCGACTTATTTGATTTACAGTTGAAGCAATTAATTGATCGGTCAGATCTTTTTATCATTAATCATGAAATGGCTCTTACCACATCTGATGCAGGTATTAAAAAACGTGGAGGCCACTTAAAGGCAAATCCGTCCTGCGCAAAGGGTTTAAAGGATTTAGGTGTTGATTTATGTTGTACAGCCAATAACCACATAGTGGATTATGGCACCCATGGACTGGAAAGCACGTATGCCGCATTAGATGAGGTTGAAATTCAACATGTGGGCAGTGCAACCAGGCTATCTGAAATTCAAAACAGTATTCAATATAGAGTTGGCAGCCTAAATGTTTGTGTATATAATGTTGCTGACAATGAGTTTAATCTGGCAAAAGAGGACTCTGGCGGGGTTAATGTCTATGATCCATTGGAATCATTTGATCATATTAGACAGCTGAAGCAAAAAAATGATTATGTCCTTGTTATTTTTCATGCAGGGGTAGAGCGGTACCGTTATCCTTCCCCCTATTTGACCAGAATATGCCGGAAAATGGTAGAATGCGGAGCGAATGCGGTTCTTTGTCAGCATAGTCACTGCATTGGTGCTGCTGAACAGTATAATGGTGCCTATATACTTTATGGACAGGGAAACTTCCTCTTTGATGATGGAGATAATGAATTTTATAATACCGGATTGTTAATAAAGATAGATCCTGCTAAGAATTTGGTAGAGCCAGTTCCTGTAGTGAGAAATGGAAATGGCGTCATTCTGGCAAATCCTTTTCAATCAGAGCAAATTCTTTCAGAATTCAATAAAAGATGTTACGAAATTCAGCAGGAAGGAAAGAGAGAATTATTGTTTCGCAGTTTTGTATCCGAACAGCGAAATGTTTATCTCAGTGCGCTTCTATGCAATAATTTCTGGATGCGAGTCTTAAATAAAATTACAAAAGGAAATTTCTATAATAAGTTATTCTCAAATATGAATTTGTATCGACTTTTAAATATTCTTACAGCCGAGGCACATAAGGAATGTGTACTTGAAATTCTTGAGGTTCTGAAAAGAGGCAATCAGTAAATGAATGCTGAAATTTTGCTGCGTTTATGAATTGGTTAAAACGCAGTTTTTATATGGAGGAAAGATAATGGATAAAAGATGTTCTATATTAGTTTGCTCTTGTGATAAAAACGAGGATATTTGGCCCTATTTCTTTTATTTTTTTAAAAAATATTATCCTACTTGCCAGTTTCCTGTATATTTAAATACTGAGACAAAGGGATACAGTGATTCTGATATGCCTGTAACATCATTGCATGCACATAAACCAAGTGATCCGGAAGGATGGTCTTACCGCCTGCGCTCTTACTTGAATGCAATGGACAGTGAGTACGTTATTATTCTTCTTGAAGATTTCTTCTTTACGGATTATGTAAGAGTTGATGAATTAGAATGTTGTATGCAGCGAATGGATGAGGATCAGTCCATCGCTAACTTTATATTTGATTCTGGACGCCATATGTGTCATGAAAGTGAATTCCCGGAATATTTAATTCAGGATCGAAAAGCCCCCTTCCGCCTGTGCCTTCAGGCTGGGATTTGGCGCAGAACAACACTCCTTAAATATCTTAGAAATCATGAAAATCCTTGGCAATTTGAAGTTTGGGGCAGTAAGCGTGCCAGGCGCTGGAAAGAAAAATCCTTTGTTCTGAAAGAAAATGAGCCAAAGGTGTTTACTTATCCTTCTGGTGGTGCAATTGCCGATAATAGATGGCGTGGTGATGAAATCTGTAAGTTTATGATGGAAAATGGGTTGAATGTAGATTTTACACAACGTGGAATTTACTACCCTGGAGACCCAAGAAAAACGGAAATTGTCCGCCGAAGTTTTGTACAGAAAGTTTGGCAGGTATTTAAATCCTTAATCTGAGATAAAGGAAATGCACTATGCGAAATTTAAAATCGTTTTTTCGAGATAACCAAAAGGTTGCGGGCGTATCTCTGTTTGTACTATCAACTTTTCTACAGCGAGGACTGTCTCTTGTCACAACACCGCTATTTACCCGCCTTTTAAATACTTATGATTACGGTATGGTGTCCACTTATAATACCTGGTCTGGGGTTTTGAGTGTTTTATTTACTCTGTCTATTGCAGCAAATGCATTTAATGTCGGATTGGTGAAGTGTGGAGAAAAACGAAATGAATTTGTCAGTAGTATGATTGGCATTACAGGTCTGCTTGTTGCGTTTGGTGCATTTTTGGTTTCTTTTTTTAAAGAACCGGTTTCAGCGCTCAGTGGATTACCGTATCGCTATTTTATGATTATGTTTATTAACATGTTCTTTGATGTAGTATACGGATTTTGGGGACTGTGCTGTAAATTTGATAAAAAGTATTCAACTGTTGTATTTGCTAATTTAGGATTATCAATACTATCCATTATCCTTTCGGCAACCTCTCTCTACTGTATTGATTTTGATCCGGCATTTGTGAAAATTATTTCCGGGTCCAGTATTCAGATCGTTTTCGGAATTTGCCTGATAATACATTTTATGCGCTGCTCTCCTAAACTATTTGTCTGGACTTACTGGAAGGCGGTGTTACTGTTTTGCATTCCTTTGATTCCGCACTATATGTCTAACCATCTTTTAAATCAAGCGGACAGAATTATGATTACAAGTTTGTGCGGTGCTGATAAGACAGCAATTTATACATTGGCAAATAAATTCCCTGAATTAGTCAATATTTTCTGGGGATGTGTCAGTGGTGTGTATGTTCCTTGGTTGTACAAGAATTTAAGCCATAATAAGGAAAAAGAAATTAGCAGAACGAATGCAATTATGGTTATTGTTGTTTCATTAGTTGCCTTATGTGTGACACTGATGGCACCCGAAGTAATGTGGTTTCTCGCACCGCAGGAATATCAGCAGGGAGTATACATTGTTCCAATCCTTATGGTAGGCTACAGTGCATCATTTACCACATTACTTTGTTCTCATATGGAACTATTTAATGGTAAGAATTTTATAATCACTGTTATTACTCTGTTGGCTGCTGTAATTAATATTGTTCTAAATTGGATTTTTATACCACTGTATGGATATCAGGTGGCTGCATACACAACTTTTATAGGATATGCGATTATGTTCATTCTTCATTATGTTAATTTAAGACGACTTGGAATGAATGAATACATAAATTTGAAGATGGCGTCTAGATTGCTTTTGCTGAATACGATGGCAGCGTTTTTAATGATTACAGTATATGACAAGAGCATTGTAAGATACACGATCATTGCTATTGCTGTATTCGTTGCTGGGTTAAATTATAAAAAAATGTGGAATTACATTAAAATGATGAAAGCATGTAAATAATGCAACTATAGTCCATGAGGAGAATGATATATGCTTGATAAGAGCTTGGAATTAACTGATAAAAGAATTTTAGTTACCGGTGCAGCTGGATTTATCGGCTCTAACCTTGTATTAGAGCTTCTTGGCACCCAGAAGAACATTCATATTATTGGTATTGATAATATGAATGACTACTACGATGTGTCCATCAAGGAGTGGCGGTTGGAGGAAATCCAGAAGGAGCTTGCAAAGCACCTCGGCTCCACTTGGAAGTTTGTGAAGGGCTCCATTGCGGATAAACCACTGGTAAATTCCCTCTTCGCTGAGTATAAGCCTCAGATCGTAGTGAACTTAGCCGCCCAAGCTGGCGTCCGATATTCCATTACCAACCCGGATGTGTACATCGAGTCCAACATTATTGGCTTCTATAACATTCTGGAGGCTTGCCGTCATTCTTATGACAACGGTGAGGAGGGGGTGGCTCACCTGGTATACGCCTCTAGCTCCAGCGTGTACGGTTCCAATAAGAAGGTACCTTACTCTACGGAGGACAAGGTGGATAACCCTGTTTCCCTGTACGCTGCCACGAAGAAGTCCAACGAACTGCTAGCCCACGCCTACTCCAAGCTCTATAATATCCCCTCTACGGGCCTGCGTTTCTTCACGGTCTACGGTCCTGCCGGTCGTCCGGACATGGCCTACTTCGGCTTTACCAACAAGCTGCGGAAGGGCGAGACCATTAAGATTTTCAACTATGGCAACTGCAAGCGGGACTTTACCTATGTGGACGATATTGTGGAGGGTGTCAAGCGAGTTATGATGAAGGCCCCTGAGCGCAAAACTGGTGAGGATGGTCTTCCCGTTCCGCCATATGCCGTCTACAACATTGGAAACTCCGCACCGGAGAACCTGTTGGACTTTGTGACCGTCCTTCAGGAGGAATTGATCCGAGCCGGTGTGCTCCCCTCTGATTATGACTTTGAGGCCCACGAAGAGCTCGTTCCTATGCAGCCTGGTGATGTGCCTGTGACCTATGCAGACACCACGCCTTTGGAACGAGATTTCGGCTTCCGTCCCGCAACGCCTCTCCGTGAGGGCCTGCGGAAGTTTGCACAGTGGTACAAAGAGTTTTATAAGATTTGAATCGAGGATATATAAAATGAGTAATATGAAAATAGCTGTAGCCGGTACTGGCTATGTTGGAATGTCCATCGCCACATTGCTCGCACTGCACAACCATGTGATGGCTGTAGATATTGTCCCTGAGAAGGTGGAGAAGATCAACAAGCGGATTTCTCCAATTCAGGATGATTACATCGAAAAATATTTGGCAGAGAAGGAACTGGATCTGACTGCCACTTTGGATGCCAAGGAAGCTTATACAGACGCAGACTTCGTGGTAATTGCAGCTCCAACCAACTATGACAGTAAGAAGAACTTCTTTGATACCTCTGCTGTGGAGGCGGTCATCAAGCTGGCTATGGAGTACGCTCCCAATGCCATTATGGTCATCAAGTCCACGATCCCTGTGGGCTACACCAAGTCTGTCCGGGAGAAGTTCAACACCAAGAACATCATCTTCAGCCCTGAGTTCCTCCGGGAGTCCAAGGCCCTCTACGATAATCTGTACCCCAGCCGTATCATCGTCAGCACGGACCCGGAGGATCAGCGTCTGATGGATGCCGCCCACACCTTTGCAGAGCTGCTCCAGGAGGGTGCTATCAAGGAAGATATCGACACCTTGTTCATGGGCTTCACCGAGGCCGAAGCTGTCAAGCTGTTCTCTAACACCTACCTGGCCCTCCGTGTTTCCTATTTCAACGAACTGGATACCTATGCTGAGATGAAGGGTCTGGACACCCAGAAAATCATTGAGGGCGTTTGCTTGGATCCCAGAATCGGTACCCATTACAACAACCCGTCTTTCGGCTATGGTGGCTACTGCCTGCCTAAGGATACCAAGCAATTGCTAGCAAACTATCAAGATGTTCCCCAGAATATGATGTCTGCAATTGTCGAATCTAACCGAACCAGAAAGGACTTTATCGCTGATCGTGTTCTGGAGCTGGCCGGCGCCTATAAGAACTCTGAGGAGTATTCCGCAGATCGTGAGCATGAAGTCGTGGTTGGTGTGTATCGCCTGACTATGAAGTCCAACTCTGATAACTTCCGTCAATCCTCCATTCAGGGCGTCATGAAACGAATCAAGGCCAAGGGGGCCACTGTTATTATCTACGAGCCCACCTTGGAGAATGGTTCCACTTTCTTCGGCTCCAAGGTTGTCAATGACCTAGACGAGTTCAAAAAACAGAGCCAGGCCATTGTTGCAAACCGCTACGATAGCTGCCTTGATGATGTGAAGGAGAAGGTTTATACCAGAGATATTTTCAAGAGAGATTAAAGCTATAGATTTAAAATGGAGAGAGTTATTATGTCCCTTTTCAAAGATAAAACACTTATGATCACCGGCGGTACCGGCTCCTTCGGCAATGCTGTTTTGAACCGTTTTCTGAAAACCGATATCGGTGAGATCCGCATCTTCTCTCGAGATGAGAAGAAGCAGGATGATATGCGCCACGATTTTCAGGCAAGAATGCCTGAGGTGGCTGATAAAATCAAGTTTTACATTGGAGATGTGAGAGATTTGCAGTCCGTGAAGAACGCCACGCGCGGTGTGGACTACATCTTCCACGCCGCCGCTTTGAAGCAGGTGCCCTCCTGCGAGTTCTTCCCCATGGAAGCTGTCCGTACCAATGTTATCGGCACTGATAATGTTCTGACCGCAGCCATTGAGGAAGGAGTGGAGTCCGTAATCTGCCTCTCCACCGACAAGGCTGCCTATCCCATCAATGCTATGGGCATTACCAAAGCCATCGAGGAGAAGGTGGCGGTGGCCCGGTCCCGGAACTCCGGTAAAACCAAGATTTGCTGCACCCGCTACGGCAATGTGATGTGTAGCCGCGGCTCCGTGATTCCTTTGTGGATCGACCAGATCAAAAACGGGAACCCCATCACCATTACCGAGCCCTCTATGACCCGTTTTATCATGAGCCTGGAGGAAGCTGTAGATCTGGTGCTCTTCGCTTTTGAGCACGGAGAGAATGGTGACCTTCTGATTCAGAAGGCTCCTGCCTGCACCATCGAGACCCAGGCCAAAGCGGTTTGTGAGTTGTTTGGTGGGAAGACTGAGGAAATTAAAGTCATCGGTATCCGCCACGGCGAGAAGATGTATGAAACTCTGCTCACCAACGAGGAGTGTGCGAAGGCAGTTGATATGGGCAACTTCTACTGTGTGCCCGCTGACAACCGTGGCCTCAACTACGACAAGTATTTCAAGGAAGGCAATCAGGAACGCAACACGCTCACTGAGTTCAACTCCAACAACACCAAATTACTGAATGTGGAGGAGACCAAGGTCAAGATTGCGGCTCTTGCTTATATTCAGGAAGAACTTGCAAAGGCAGGTAAATAAAATGAAAGTTTTAGTTACTGGCGCCAAAGGATTTGTAGGAAGGAATTTGGTCTGTAACCTCCGCAACATTGCAGAAGGCAAGAATCGCACTCGCCCCAACCTGACCATTGATGACATTTATGAATACGATATCACCAGTACTTTTGAAGAACTGGATACATACTGCGCGGACTGTGATTTTGTGTTCAATCTGGCTGGTGTGAACCGTCCCAAGGACGAAAGCGAATTTATGAAGGGCAACTTCGGCTTTGCCAGCACATTGTTGGATACCCTGAAAAAGCACAACAACACATGCCCCATCATGCTGTCGTCCTCCATCCAGGCTACGCTGATCGGCCGTTATGGGCAGTCGGACTATGGCAAATCGAAGCTTGCCGGTGAGGAACTGTTCTTTGACTATGCTAAAGAAACCGATGCACCGGTTTTGGTATATCGTTTCCCCAATCTGTTTGGTAAGTGGTGCCGCCCCAACTATAATAGTGCTGTTGCTACATTCTGTAATAACATTGCAAACGATTTGCCTATTCAGGTCAATGATCGCGCCACCGAGTTGGAGCTGCTGTACATTGACGATTTGGTGGAGGATTTGATGGACGCTCTGGAGGGCAAGGCGCACCGCTGTGACTATGATGGCCTGAATCCGGTATTTGGGGAAAATGGACGATACTACGCCGTTCCTACTACCCACAAAGTCACTTTGGGTGAGATTGTGGATCTGCTGGAGTCCTTCAAGGCTCAGCCCCAAACCCTGGTGATGCCCGAAATTGCAAACAACAGCTTCGCCAAAAAGCTGTACTCCACCTATCTCAGCTACCTGCCCAAGGAGGCTGTCAGCTTTCCCTTGAAGATGAATGTGGACGAGCGAGGCAGTTTCACAGAGTTGCTGAAAACCAAGAGCTGCGGTCAGGTTTCTGTGAATATTTCCAAGCCCGGTATCACCAAAGGGCAACACTGGCACAACAGCAAATGGGAGTTCTTTATTGTGGTATCTGGTCATGGCCTGATCCAGGAGCGAAAGATCGGCTCTGACGAGGTTCTGGAGTTTGAAGTCTCCGGCGATAAGATCGAAGCCATCCATATGCTGCCCGGTTACACTCATAACATCATCAACCTCAGCGAGACGGAGGATCTGGTGACCGTCATGTGGGCCAACGAGCAGTTTGACCCCAATCAGCCAGATACTTTCTTTGAAAAGGTGTAATGGATGAAGCTGATCATTTTAGGGGCAGGGGGCTACGGGAGGACCGTAGCCGATTTGGCCCGGCAGTCCGGAAAGTATGAGACCGTTGCATTCTTAGATGACAATGCAGATGGTGTTTTGGGCAAGTGCGGAGAATTTGCAGATTTTGCTGATGGTAATACGCAGATGTATCCGGCCTTTGGAAACAATGCAGATCGCCTTAGCTGGCTGGACAAGCTGGAGGCGGAGGATGTGCCCGTTCCCACCATCATCCACGCAACAGCTTATGTGAGCCCAACAGTAAATATTTGGAAGGGCTGCGTGGCGTTGCCTGGTGCCATCGTCAACGCGGGTTGTCAGGTGAAACGGGGATGCATCATCAACTGTGGTGCAATCGTGGATCATGGCTGCATCGTGGAAGAGGGGACCCATGTTTGCCTGGGAGCGATCATTAAGGCAGAAAATCGGATTCCAAAGTGTATGAAAATTGAAGCGGGTCAAGTGGTTGAGAACCGTACTTACCCGCTGTGACAAGGAGAAATATTATGGCTTCTTTCAAGAATAATGGTAAGCTGAAGTTGCTGATCATTGTAGGTACCCGTCCGGAGATTATCCGGTTGGCGGAGGTGATCAAGAAGTGCCGCAAGTACTTCGATTGTCTCTTGGCTCATACTGGACAGAACTACGACTACAACCTGAACGGCGTCTTTTTCCATGACCTGGAGTTGGACGACCCCGATATCTATATGGAGGCCGTTGGTGATACCTTGGGTCAGACCATGGGAAACATCATCGCTAAGTCCTATGACCTGATGGTGGACCTGAAACCCGACGCGGTGCTGGTTCTGGGTGACACCAACTCCTGCCTCAGCGTTATCGGTGCCAAGCGTCTTCACATTCCTATTTTCCACATGGAAGCAGGCAACCGTTGCAAGGACGAGTGCCTGCCCGAGGAGACGAACCGCCGTATTGTGGACATCATTTCCGATGTGAATATGGCTTACTCCGAGCACGCCCGTCGGTATCTGGCCGATTGCGGCCTGCCCAAAGAGCGCACTTATGTGACGGGCAGCCCCATGGCTGAGGTGCTTCATAAGAACCTGGAGAAGATTGAGGCTTCTGATGTCCATGCCCGTCTGGGCTTGGAGAAGGGTAAGTACATCCTGCTCTCTGCCCACCGGGAGGAGAACATCGATACGGAGACGAACTTTTTGTCCCTGTTTCATGCCATCAATGCCATTGCAGAGAAGTACGATATGCCCATACTGTACTCTTGCCACCCCCGCAGCAAAAAGCGCTTGGAGACCTCTGGCTTCCAACTGGACAAGCGTGTGATCCAGCATGAGCCTCTGGGCTTCCATGACTATAACTGCCTACAGATGAACGCATTTGCGGTGATCTCCGACTCCGGTACTCTACCCGAGGAGAGCAGCTTCTTCACCAGTGTGGGGCATCCCTTCCCCGCAGTCTGCATCCGCACCTCTACCGAGCGTCCTGAGTCTCTGGACAAGGCTGGATTCGTCCTGGCCGGTATCGAGGGCAATGGCCTCATTCAGGCTGTGGAGACGGCCGTGGAGATGAACCGGGAGGGAGACCACGGCATTCCTGTCCCCGACTATGTGGAGGAGAATGTGTCCACAAAGGTGGTCAAGATCATCCAGAGCTATACCGGTGTGGTTAATAAGATGGTCTGGCGAAAAAGCTGATATAAAACTGTGGTTAACCGGAAAGTGTACATTGCTTGGAGTTAGGTCTGTGAAAATATTAGCACCTCCGTGATAAAAATTTCATTGACGTTTATAAAGTGTGATCCTGACTAGCAAGAAGCATTTCAGCGGGTGGGGCGAGCAGCTCAGTGGCACGGTATTGCAACAGCATTGCTTGACAGACTGCTACACCACGCTCATGTCATTAACATCCGTGGAAAAACCTGCCGTCTCCGGGGCCGACTGAAGGCCGGAATCCAGACAGCTCCACCGGCAGATATCCCGGCTGAACCGTAACCGGCGGTAATAATTCCGGCCTTGACAGGTGTCAGCACCGATGCCTCTCAGCTGAATTCCGTCCGTTCCCATGGGACGGTATCTCCGTCCCAGTACTTCTTGACTGTGTTGCAGGAGATATGCAGTTGTGCAGCAATCTGACGCTGGTTCACACCCTCCGATAAGGTACAATAAATTGCGCAAATCGAAAAATAAAAATAGACACGGTTTGTGGGTCTCTGGTAGAATGAAATTGCTACACAACATTCTGAGAGGAGACAGCAAACCATGTCTAACAACATTGTACAGTTCAACGAGGAGATTATCAAGGGGCAAATTAAAGAATTGGTCCGTGACAGCGTGGAGGAAACGCTGAATAACCTTCTGGAAGCAGAGGCAGACAAACTGACCCAGGCAGCGCGCTATGAGCGCAAGGAATCTCGCCAGGGCTACCGCAGCGGACATTACGACCGGAAGCTGACAACTACCTCCGGCGATGTGATGCCCCATGTCCCCCAGCTGAAAGGTGTTCCGTTTGAGACAGCAATCATTGAGCGTTACCGCCGTCGTGAAAGCAGCGTGGAAGAGGCTCTTATAGAAATGTACCTTGCCGGCGTTTCTGTTCGCCGGGTAGAGGACATCACAGGGGCTCTGTGGGGGAGCAAGGTTTCTGCATCTACCATCAGTGAGCTGAACAAGAAAGCCTACGCCAATATTGAGGTTTGGCGTAACCGTTCCCTCAAGGGAAGCAAAGTATCCCTATGTGTATGTGGATGGAATTTACCTGAAACGAAATTGGGGCGGAGAATACGAAAATGTGGCTGCCGTCAATGAGGACGGTTATCGTGAGGTTTTAGGAGCTGCTGAGGGGATGAAAGGTAAGCGTAAAATCTGCCCCCGGATTGAAAATCGCTCTCCAATATGAAACAATACCCTCGTATCGTAGCGGGTAGCCAACGAGACTGGCATAGAGTCTGTGGCAGTTTCGTTGAGTTCGGAATATGGAGGTATTTTCATGAGCAGAGAATTACAAACACCCAATCAGTAGAATAAACTGGCTCTCTGGGCAGAGCGAATCTTAGCCTGCCGGGACAGCGGACAAGGGGTAAAAGCCTGGTGCCGGGAGCGTAATATTTGCGAGGGAACCTTCTACAAATGGCAGAAAAAGCTGTTTGAAATGGCCAGGGCTCAGCAGCAGTCTGGCTTTGCAGATATCACACCAATGCCCCGACATTCCTCAGATATAGCCGTTACCGTCCGGATCGCCGGAACGGAAGCAGACATCCACAGCGGTGCAGATGCGGAGACTGTTGGCATGGTACTCCGTTTTCTAAAGTCATGCTGAGTGATTTTACCGGAGCTGACAAGGTGTACATTGCCTGTGGCTACACAGATTTGCGCCGTGGAATAGATGGTCTTTCCTCTATGGTGCAGGAGGCCTTTGTCCTGGATCCATTTACCAATACCCTGTTCCTATTCTGTGGCAGACGCCGGGATCGGATCAAGGCGCTTTACTGGGAAGGCAATGGTTTTGTCCTTCTATACAAACGACTAATGTGGTCATGATTGGAAATCCGGGAACCGGAAAGACTCATCTGTCCATTGCATTGGGTCTCAAGGCCTGTATGCAGGGCTTGAAGGTAAGACTCTACACGGCAGCCAATCTTTCCAACGAGCTCATTGAAGCGCTGGATGGGCACCGACTGCTGAAGCTGGAGAAGCAGATAGCCAGCTGCGATCTGCTGATAATTGACGAGATGAGCTATATTACCTTTAACCGGCACCAGTCGGAGCTGCTGTTTAAAGTCATTGCAGACCGCAGTGAGCGAAAAAGCATCATTGTATCTACCAATCTGGCGTTCTCAGACTGGCTGACCATGTTTGAGAACCAGACAATGGTGGCCGCAATGATTGACCGGCTGACCTACCGCAGCTTCGTCCTGAACATGAATTCCGACCGGCCATACCGGGCAGAATTCGCAGCCCAATCTGATACCCCAATTGGAGACTGAAGATGTGGTAAAATAATTCAGTGTCAAAGTTTACCGGACTGGTAAACTATTTCATTGTCAACGCTGGTAGACAAATTCAGTGCCAGTGGTAAAGAAATTCATTGACATTTACAGGTCTGCAAGCGGTTCTTTTCCCGCTTCATCCATAGCTTTTTCAGGTTAAAGCCTAACGCAAGGAAATAACACTCCGCCGTCACATTTGCCTTCTCTTTTGTCAGAAAACGACGAAACCCAAAGTCGTTTTTGAGCAGGCCAAAGGTAAGCGTCAAACCTGACAGTGTATAAAAATTGGCGTGGCCCCGATTGGGGGCCACGCCTTGCTTATTTCGTTTTGTATTCTGAGGTCGCATTCCAGGGCAGCAGGGACTGGATGACAGCCGGATCTTTGAGATCTACACAGT
>JAHHRZ010000014.1 GCA_020025515.1 Oscillospiraceae bacterium
CGGAAGATTTCCGTGAAAGGCGCTGTGGAGGAAGATACTTTGCGGTCTTTTTGCGTACCCAGCTGATTTTGAATCAGTTGGGTGCGTTTTATTGGGCACTTTAGCCCAATAAAACCCCCGGTTCTATCGGGGGTCAATAAAAAACTTTAGTATATGAAAAAACAGCCTCCGACGATACAATGGTAATGGTTTGGCGACCGCATTACCAAAATCAAAGGAGGCTATTTCACAATGGAAAGAAATACAGTAAATCACAGCGCCCACTCCACATGGAGGTGCCAGTACCATATCGTCTTCGCACCAAAATTCCGCCGGAAAGCAATTTATGGAGAGCTCAAAGCAGATATCGGTTACATTTTACGCAAGTTATGCGAGGAGAAGAAGGTGGAGATCATCGAAGCAGAAGCATGTCCGGACCACATTCATATGCTGGTGAGTCTTCCTCCGCATCTCAGTGTATCACAGTTTATGGGATATCTCAAGGGAAAAAGTACCCTTATGATCTTCGACAGACACGCTAACCTCAAGTATAAGTATGGTAGTCGGCACTTCTGGTGCCGGGGCTATTACGTAGATACAGTAGGTAAGAACAAGCAAATGATCCAAGAGTATATCCGCAACCAGTTAATCGAAGATGAAATGATGGACCAGATGAGTCTCAAAGAATACGTGGACCCGTTTACGGGTAGCAAGAATAAGTAGGCATAAAAACAGGCCGCTTTAGCGGCGGCCTGTAAGTGTAATGCGGTGCCAAACGATTCAATACCCCTTTAGGGGTGAAGCCAGTAATTGGCCCTTCTAGGGCCTGTGCAAACCACCACTTCAGTGGTAGTTATGATTGATGCACCGAGGCTCATCTGCCTTGCTGGGATCATGCCCTTATTATTATAGAACTCTCCATTGTGGCGCTGTCATCCAACCCCACAATGGAGATTTTTTGAGATTTTGGGACAGTCTGTGACGGTGTACACAGGTTCAGTTGTTTAGATCAATTTGGATCATCTTGACCATTTGAAACCGGTCTGATATTCTCATGGTCATAGAGGTAATAAACCGCAAGCCGCGCTTTTCTGTATGAGCGTAGTAGGGCTCTTCAGTCAGGAGCCTGGCCCCCACGGTATCTGCTAAATCTGAGGCGCTGTCCACACAGAAATGCACGGCAGCGTCTGGGTGGCCCACCTGCTTCATGTATTTTCCCATTCGGTGCAAGCCTTTTGTGTTCACGGTGTCAAACACAATCTGAATAGGACCGTATTTTTTAAGCTTGCGAAAAAGTCGAAACACTTTCTCTTGCTCAAAGAAGTAAAAGAATCCACTGGCAGTGACAAGGATGGGGGCATAAGGGTGTTCCGATCGGATCCTTCTGATCCAGTCCTCGCTGAAGGCATCGGTGGCAATGACGGACTCTCGTTCCTGCGTTCCGAGCAGATGCCTGCGATAGGCAATCACATCAGGCAGATCCACCTCATACCACAGCGCTTTTCCATTATCGTTCCGGTAGAAGGCTGTTTCCAGACCACAGCCTAGTTCTACAATGATGCCGTCCGAGTTTCGCTTGAGGAAATCTCTGATATGACGATCCATGTTGGCGGAGCGAACGGCACCGGCTATCAGGGTATACTGGGTCTGGGTGTCTTGGCCTTTGATTTTTTTGGGAAGCTTTTCCTTCAATTCCACAGCCTTTTTATCCTGAAGAATATGGGGAAAGTTCTCACTGGCGTAAATTCTGCCCAGCATGGGCACGAAGAGGGTATCTTCCACAGTACTAAAATCAGGCATTTTTCTCCTCTCCTTTGTGAATTATACTCGTGTATTTTTGGCGTGTGGGCATATTATCCCAGAGCCACATCCAGAATCATCATAACGGTAAAGCCTACGGCGAAAAAGATGGTTCCGATGTTTGAGTGTTTGCCCTGAGACATTTCGGGAATCAGCTCCTCTACCACCACATAAATCATAGCACCGGCGGCAAAGCTGAGGAAATAAGGAAGGGCTGGAACCACCAGGTCTGCTGCCAGAATGGTTAAAATGGCACCCAGAGGCTCCACAATTCCGGAGAGAACACCGTATGCAAAGGATTTTGTTTTGCTGACACCTTCGGACTTTAGGGGCATAGAGATGATAGCACCTTCCGGGAAATTCTGAATGGCAATTCCGATGGAAAGAGCCAGTGCCCCTGCAAGGGAAATCCCTGCATTGTCCGCCAAATAACCGGCAAGTACCACACCTACCGCCATGCCCTCCGGGATGTTATGCAGGGTCACGGCAAGAACAAGCATGGTGGTTCGTTGCAGCTTTGTTTTCGGACCTTCCGCTTGTTCGGCGTTTCTGTGCAGATGAGGAAGCAGATGGTCCAGAAGCAGCAAAAACAAAATACCCACCCAAAAGCCAACTGCCGCAGGGATAAATGACCAGGCTCCCATGGCCTCTGACTGATCCAGTGCCGGAATCAAAAGGCTCCAGACGGAAGCCGCTACCATGACGCCGCCGGCAAAGCCTGTCAAGGCCCTTTGAATAGAAATACTCATGGTTTTCTTCATAAAAAAGACGCAGGCTGCACCCAATGAGGTGCCTAAAAATGGAATCAGTATTCCATACCAAGTGTTCAAATCCATGTTGCTTTCTCCTATTATGTTATTTTTGGAAAACCAGAGGGCAATACATGACATGCCTATGGACCAGCCATGGCTGCACCATCCGGTTTTTAAGATGTTTATTTCCCACCTCGTCTGACATAGCCCTACTGCGCTGAAATGGTCGATGCAAGGTTAGCAGCGCCTGGACCGATGCCCTCTGGCGGGACAGATGCCTGAAAAAGCTATTTCATATGATCGCCTCCTTATGTAGTTAGTTATAACTAACTACATAGTAGCACAAATCCAATCGTTTTGCAATCGTCAGTTTTCGTGTGCGAAAATTTTTTTCGGTGTATGCTCTGTGAAAGCAAGGCATCTTCTTGAGCTCACATAACTAAGCCATCGTGGGGCCCGACACTGCGATACTCTCAAAAAAGGGAGGCTGCCGCAGAGAAATGAGGCAGCCCCCCAGGGGACAGAAGTATTTATTTCAGAAATTTTTCGGGGATTTTTGCAAATCCTTCTTCAAAATACCGCAGCATTTCCTCCCGATGACCGCTGAACGCGTTGCGTGGATTGTCCCCACCGCAGAGCTTTGCGTGTTCGTTGAGATTCAAAGGGCGAGGGGTGTCAAACAGCATCCAGTTAGACAGTGCATCCTTGAGCCGTGTCCGGACCGAACTGTAATTAGAATCATCGTAGAGATTGTGAAGCTCATAGGGGTCTTTCTGAAGATCAAACAGCAGGGAAGCGGACTGTTTGCATAAAAGAAGCTTATATCGGGAGTCTCGCACCAGATAACCGTCGCAATCCTGAGCAAACAGGTACGGAACCTTCTGCTCCTGGCTGAGATCCCGTCCTACCATGCCATAGGTAGGGGCAATGGAGGCCTGAGCCAGAATGGTGGGAGCCACATCCACATTGCTTACCATCTGCTGAGAGTGGGTGCCGGCCCGTTTGTTTCCGGGGTACTTCACAATCAGAGGAACTTTTGCCAAGGGCTCATACATATAATTGATTTTTCCAATCATGTGATGCCAGCCCATATAGTCGCCGTGGTCTGAGGTGTAGATCACCATGCAGTCATCATACATTCCCTTTTCCTTCAGCAGAGAAATCATGCGATTTACCTGGAAGTCGATTTGGGAAATGGCTCCGTAATACATGGCGGTACATTTCTTGATGTCTGCTTCCGTGTAGTCGGCATGGGAGAAAAAGCCTGTGTTTCGCTTCATGTCTCGGTCCAGGACCTGAGGCGTATAGCCGGGTAGAAGTTCCATGTCTTCCGGACGGTACATCTCACTGTAAGGGTAGGGGGGATCAAAGGGGTGATGGGGCTTTACAAAACCTACCATCAGCATGTTTCCGTCCCCTTGCCAGGTGTTCAGAATCTCCATGGCCTGATTGCCCACCCAAGTGGTGCTGTGATGTGCTTCGTCCAGATCGCTTTCCAAAATGCCAAAATTCTTCCAGTAGAATTCTGGGGCATTGGGGCGATGTTCTCCCATCTGGTCGGCGGTATCTACCCAGTCGCAGAGTCCCTCCGCCTTCAGTTGGCGGTGAAAATCATCATCCAGACGACCGGGGCCTACCTGCTCACACAGATACATCCGGTCGAAGCCCACATCCAGATAAGTGGGGGCAAAGTGCATCTTTCCCACGCAGGCAGTATGATACCCCTCCTGCCGCAGAAGCTTCGGAAAGGTCTGAATACCGTCCGGCAGCGTGGTATGGTTGTCACCACACAGATGCTGATGGACATAGAGACCACTGATGAGACTATACCGGGAAGGGGTGCAGATGGGGTAGGAGCAGTAGCTGTTTTCATACAGCACGCCGTCCTGGGTCAGACGGTCGATGGCGGGAGTTTTGATTTGGCGGTTTCCGTATGCACCGATGCAGTCGGCCCGATGCTGGTCAGCGTGAATTAACAAAATATTATGCTTTTTCATTGTCTCAACTCCTTTTACTCCGTTACCATTATAGAGAAGGAATTTTGGAAAGTCAAGTAACGAAAGAAACTTGCGTAATTGACAGGAATTTGAAAAGCAATTTTTTGCGCCGGGAAATGCCAACGGTCTCTGTGAAATAGAGGGCATGAAGCTGGGCGTGCAGATTTGCTTTGACCTGTGGTTTCCAGAGGTGACACAGGAACAGGTGAAAGAGGGTGCATCTTTATTGTGCGCCTTGGGAAACTTTGGAGGGGAAACGACATGCCACATTGCCCGGATCAGGGCAGTGGAAAGTCTCACCCCATTGGTGCTGTGCAACCGGGTAGGGCGGGAGAAGCTGCCGAAGCTGGATGCGGATTTTCTGGGGCGGAGTTTTGTCATGGATGCGCAGGGAACCAAAGTAATCACGGCCCCAGCCCATGGGCAAGCTGTCTGTTTCTGTGAAATTGACCTTGAGCAGCAACAGGGAAACATTATTTGCAGAAACGTTCAAGAGGAAATACAGCGGCACAATGGGGACATAGGTTGGTTCTCATAAAAGCAACAACAGAACAGAAATAAGAAACGGGCCATCTCAAGCGCATTGAGATGGCCCGTATTTCATAAACTTATTTGCCGGGCTTGAAGCTGTCCTTCAGGCTGACGGCCCGGTTAAAGACCAGATGCTCGGAAGTGGAGTCTCTGGAGTCTGCGCAGAAATAGCCCTGACGCATAAACTGAAACCGGTCAGTGGGCTTGGTGTCAGCCAGAGAGGCCTCCACCTTGCAGCCGGTCTTGATTTCCAAAGAGTTGGGGTTCAGACAGGCCAGAAAATCCTTGCCGGCGGCATCGGGATCGGGGTCGTCAAAGAGGTTGGAATACAGACGGACCTCGGCATCATAGCAGTTGCCTGCATCCACCCAATGGATGGTGCTCTTGACCTTGCGGCCATCGGCAGGGTTGCCGCCACGGGATTCGGGATCATAGGTACACAGAACCTCAACGATCTTACCGGTTTCGTCCTTTACGCAGCCGGTGCATTTCACCACATAAGCACCCTTCAGACGGACTTCATTGCCGGGGAAGAGGCGGAAGAATTTGCCTACCTTCTCTTCCATGAAGTCCTCCCGCTCGATCCACAGTTCTCTGGAGAAGGTCACGGGACGGGTGCCGGAATTTTCTACAACGGGGTTGTTCTCTACCTCAAAGGTTTCCGTCTGGCCCTCGGGGTAGTTGGTAACGGTGAGCTTTACGGGATCAATGACGGCCATGACACGGGTGGCGGTCTCGTTCAGGTTATCCCGGAGGCAGTGCTCCAGAAATGCATATTCCACGGTATTGGGGGCCTTTGCAACACCGATCCGCTCGCAGAAGTTGCGAATGGACTTGGGCGTATAGCCCCGGCGACGCAGACCGCACAAGGTGGGCATTCTGGGGTCGTCCCAGCCGGAGACCCGGTGCTCCTCCACCAGCTGGCGCAGCTTGCGCTTGGACAGCACGGTGTGGTCGATGCCCAGACGGGCAAACTCGATCTGACGGGGATGATGGTCTACGGAGACATGCTCCACTACCCAGTTGTAGAGGGGACGATGGTTCTCGAATTCCAGAGAGCACAGACTGTGGGTGATTCCTTCCAGGGCATCCTGAATGGGGTGGGCAAAGTCATACATGGGGTAAATGCACCACTTGGTGCCCTGACGATGGTGGTCCACATGGCGAATCCGATACAAAACGGGGTCGCGCATATTGAAGTTGCCGGAAGCCAGATCGATTTTGGCTCTCAGGGTGTAGCGGTTGTCCTCAAACTCGCCGGCCCGCATCCGGCGGAACAGATCCAGAGATTCCTCCATGGGACGATCCCGGTAGGGAGAGGTAGCGGGGGTGTTGAGGTCGCCGCGGTATTCCCGGAACTGCTCGGGAGTCAGTTCACAGACATAGGCCAGACCCTTCTGAATCAGTTCTTCCGCAAACTCATAGGTCTTTTCAAAATAGTCAGAGCCATAGAAGAAGCGATCGTCCCAGTCAAAGCCCAGCCAGTGAATATCCTCCTGAATGGCCTCAACATACTCAGTATCTTCCTTGGCGGGGTTGGTGTCGTCCATGCGGAGATTGCACAGGCCGTTGAACTTCAGAGCGGTGCTGAAGTTGATGGTGAGGGCCTTGCAGTGACCGATGTGCAGGTAGCCGTTGGGCTCCGGCGGGAAGCGGGTGTGCACCGTCTGACCGGCAAACTGACCGCCTTCGGCAATGTCTTCTTCGATAAAGGCATGGATAAAATTCTTGGGTTCCATGATTTCTGCCATAATAACATCCTCTCTCGGAAATTGTACAGGTTCAACAGGAGCATTATATAGCATTTTTCCCAAATTATCAACCATCATGCCAACGGAATTCCGAAATTTCCCGGGCTTCCGTGTAGTAGATATGACGAAAACAGGAAAAAACCTGCTCAGACTCACCAGTTGGGCAGAGGATGGAAGGGCCAAATTGTAAAAAAAGTAAAAACATTTGCCAAAGCGTAAAATTACAGTTGTCAATCTGCCTGACTTATTATAGAATAGTGGGAGAACATACCATGGCGAAGTGCGAGCTTCGTAAAAAAGAAAGGAGTGGGTTCCAATGTCCCAAATTCGGTACAAAAGAATCCTTTTGAAACTCAGTGGCGAAGCCCTGGCAGGTGAGGCCCATCGTGGTCTTGATTTTTCTGTGATCAACTCTGTGTGTGAGGTCATTAAGACCTGCGTGGCGGATGGTGTCCAGGTGGGCGTGGTCATCGGCGGCGGCAATTTCTGGCGGGGCGTGAAAGATGGCGGCGACAAAATGCAGCGCTCTCATGCAGACTCCATGGGCATGCTGGCCACGGTGATGAACTGCCTGGCGGTGTCGGATGCTTTGGAAAAGCAAGGGGTAGAGAGCCGGGTCCTGTCCGCTGTGGAGATGCCCAAGTTCTGTGAGTACTTTACCAGAGATCTGGCCCATCGTTATCTCAATGAAGGAAAGGTCGTTTTCTTCTCCTGCGGTACCGGCAATCCTTATTTTTCTACGGATACCGGCGCAGTGCTTCGTGGAGTGGAAATCGAAGCCGATGCGATCCTGCTGGCTAAAAATGTGGACGGTGTGTATTCTGCCGACCCTGCGAAGGATCCCACGGCTGTCCGCTTTGACAGCCTGACCTATGACGAGGTTCTGGCCAGACATCTTCAGGCCACAGACACCACAGCCATGACCCTGGCAATGGACAACCATATGCCCATCATCGTTTTTGAGCTGAAGGACCCCAAGAACATTCTCCGGGTCATTCAAGGTGAGAAAATTGGTACAATCGTGAAGGAGGACTAATAAAATGAGTGTAGATTTCAAGGAATACAGCCACAAGATGGAAAAGACCCTGGATGTGCTCCAGGACAATTTTGACGCCGTTCGGGCAGGCCGTGCCAACGCCAAGGTTCTGGATCGCATCACGGTGGAATACTATGGTTCAGAGTCCCAGCTGGCCTCTGTTGCCAATATTTCTTCCCCTGATGCCCGTACCCTGGTGATCCAGCCCTGGGATGCCAAGCTGCTCAAGGAGATTCAGAAGGCAATCCAGTGCAGTGATCTGGGAATCAACCCTCAGAATGACGGCAGAGTGATCCGTCTGGTGTTCCCTCAGCTCACTGAGGAGCGCCGTAAGGATCTCACAAAGCAGGTCCGCAAATATGCGGAAGATGCCAAGGTGGCTCTGCGCAATGTCCGCCGGGATGCCATGGACTTTGTGAAAGCGCTGAAAAAGAAGAACGAGGTCACTGAGGACGAGCAGAAGAAGGCAGAAAAGGATCTGCAGGATCTTACCGACAAGTATATCAAGCAGGTGGATGCTGCCTGTGCGGCAAAGGAAAAGGAACTAATGGCCATTTAAGGCCTGAAAGAAAGCGGAGCGGGGGGCATACCCCCCGCTGTGCTGTAATTTGGAGGCATTATATGGGATTGTTTCAAAGGAAAGTGCAGCAGGAGCAGGAGTTTCCTCCCTTGCGGCACATTGCCATCATTATGGACGGCAACGGCCGATGGGCCAAAAAGCGAGGCCTGCCCCGTACCGCAGGCCACGCCGCCGGAGCGGAGAGCTTCCGCCGCATTGCCAATTACTGCCGAACCCTGGGCGTTCGGTATCTGACGGTGTACGCCTTTTCCACGGAAAACTGGAAGCGTTCTCAGGAGGAAGTGGGGGGGATTATGACCCTCCTGCGCAAGTATCTGGAGGAAGCCCTCCGGGATATGGAAAAGAATAAGGTGCATTTCTGCTTTTTTGGAGACCTGTCCAGACTTTCTCCGGATTTGCAGGAGCTGTGCCGGGATGCGGAGTCTCGTTCCCGGGACTATGAAGTGCAGGTGAATTTCTGCCTGAATTACGGTGGTCGGGATGAAATCGTTCGGGCAGCCCGTCTGTTTGCCCAGGAGGTGGCAGAGGGGAAACGTCAGCCGGAGGAGCTGGATGAGGCGATTTTCTCTCAATATCTCTATTCCGCTGACATACCGGACCCGGAGCTGATTATCCGGCCCTCCGGGGAGGAGCGGATCAGCAATTTCCTTCTATGGCAGTCTGCCTACTCTGAGTATGTCTTTATGGATGTCCTTTGGCCTGACTTTGGGCCCAAGGATCTGGACGAGGCCATTGCCCAATTCCATCGGCGCAATCGTCGGTTTGGAGGTGCAAAGTAATCATGAAAGTACGAATTCTTTCCGCAGTGGTGCTGCTGCCTCTGCTGCTGGTCATTGTTTTGGTGCTCCCGGCTTGGGCCACCGCAGCGCTCTTTGCGGCGGCGGCGGCTGTGGCCGCCTATGAGCTTCTCTGGGGGACCGGCCTTGTGAAGCATGTGCGTTTGGTGGCTTATTCCATGGTCATGGCGGCGCTGATCTCCTTCTGGAGCCTGCGCCCCAGCGGGAATCTGGCGTCCATTGGCATTTTTGTATTTTTCCTGCTGCTGCTGGGAGAGATGCTGGCGGCCCACACAAAGCTTCCCTTCAGCCAAATTGCCATTTGTATGATCGGCGGCGTATTGCTGCCCTATCTGCTCACTGCCCTGGTGCGAATCCGGGCCATGTTCTCCATGGTGACAGGGCAGGAGGAAATGGGGAAGTTCTATATTCTCATTGCCTTTGTCATTGCGTTTTCCGCTGACTCCGGTGCCTACTTTGTGGGTAGAGCCCTGGGAAAACATAAGCTGTGCCCCAACATCAGCCCCAATAAGACCGTAGAAGGCGCCATTGGCGGAATCCTGTGTGCCGTGATCTTCGTGGAACTTTACGGCCTGGTTTTGGATAAGGCCTTCGGTTTTGACGTAATCTATGTCTATGGGATTGTGTATGGCATCCTTGGCGCCATTGGCTCCATTGTTGGAGATTTGAGCTTCTCTGTCATTAAGCGGCAGATTGGAATTAAGGACTATGGAAACCTGATTCCCGGCCATGGCGGAATCCTGGACCGGTTTGACAGTATGATGATTGTGGCTCCCATGGTGGAGCTCCTCTTGCAGATCATCAATATTGCGGTCCCTATGGCAGGAGTGGGTTAATATGGTAAACTGTATTTCTGTATTGGGGTCTACGGGCTCCATTGGTCGGCAGACTTTGGATGTGGCCCAGAGACTGGGGATCCCGGTGTGCGCCTTGACCGCCGGAACCAATGTAGAGCGGATGGAAGAGCAGTGCAGAACCTTTGTCCCCAGTATTGCGGTGATGTCTTCGCCGGAGGCTGCCGCTTCTTTGGCGGACAGGATTTCTGACCTGCCGATTACCGTTATGTCCGGCAAAGAAGGACTGATTACGGCAGCCACCATGGAAGCGGCCGACACTGTTATTACGGCAGTAGTGGGCATGGTGGGCCTGGAACCTACGCTGGCGGCCATTCGAGCCAAAAAGCGCATTGGCCTGGCCAACAAGGAGACCATGGTCTGTGCCGGTGAGCTGGTCATGGAGGAGGCAAACCGCTGGGGCGCGGAGATCATTCCCGTGGACTCTGAGCACTCTGCTATTTTCCAGTGCTTGGCAGGATGCCGGGAGAAATCCCAGGTGCGCCGCCTGATCCTGACCTGCTCTGGCGGCCCCTTCTTTGGTAAGTCCAAAAAAGAGCTGGAAGGTGTCACCCAGGCCCATGCGCTGAAGCACCCGAATTGGAAGATGGGTGCAAAAATCACCATCGATTGTGCCACACTGATGAACAAAGGGCTGGAAGTGATTGAGGCCATGCGCCTGTATGGTCTGCCTCTGGAGCAGGTGGATGTAGTGATTCATCGGCAGAGTGTGATCCATTCCTTCGTGGAATATGTGGACGGTGCGCTGCTGGCCCAGATGGGATCGCCGGATATGAGGCTTCCCATTCAGCTTGCCCTGACCTGGCCGGACCGAATGGCCTGCCCGGCACCGGATTTGGATCTTCTGTCCTGCGGCGCGCTGACCTTCCATAAGCCGGATCTGGAAGCCTTTCCTTGTCTGGCCCTTGCAATGGAGGCCGCCAAAGCGGGGGGAACCATGGGTGCGGTTTTGAGCGGTGCCAATGAAGTGGCGGTGGAAATGTATCTGAAGGATCAGATTGGGTTTTATGACATTCCGGCTCTGGTGAAGAAGGCCATGGATGATGTTCCCTTTATAAAAAGGCCCGATTTGTCCCAGATTCTGGAGGCGGACCGTCTGGCCCGTCAATCTGTGCGGTGCAATGCAGGAGGCTGATATTTTTGTTGTATTTTCTGTATATTTTGTTTGCAATTCTGGTCTTTGCGCTCCTGATTTTGGTCCATGAGCTGGGCCACTTTCTCACAGCAAAGTTATTCAAGATCAAAGTAAACGAATTCTCTGTATTCATGGGTCCCGCCATTTGGAAAAAACAAAAAGGGGAGACCCTTTATGCCGTTCGCTCCATTCCTCTGGGCGGATACTGCGCCATGGAGGGAGAGGACGGAGTCAGCGATGATCCCAGGGCCTTCGGAAATGCAAAATGGTGGAAAAAGATCATTGTGCTGGTGGCCGGTGCCGGTATGAACTTCCTCATTGGCTTTCTGTTTCTGGTGCTTATGGTGGGCTTTGCCGGAGGATTCGAGTATCATACCCAGCCTGTGCTGGAAAGTGTAGAACCGGGCAGCTCTCTGGTGGGGTATCTGGAAGACGGAGACCGAATCTATAAAATTGACGGCGAGCGGGTCTATACTGGAAACGATGTGACCATGCTCATGAGTCTGAATCTGTCCGGCACTGCCAATGTCCATGATGTGGTCGTGATCCGGGATGGGGAAACGGTTCTCCTTAAGAACCTCAATATGGAGCCGAGACCACTGCCTGCGGCAGACGGTACCACTCAGATGCGCTACGGCATGAATCTGCAGGTTGAGGAGCGAACCCTGACCAATACCTTCTCCTACGCATGGAATGCCGGCATCAACTATGCCAGAACCGTGCGCCTGAGTCTGCAAATGCTGTTCCGCGGAGATGTAGGCGTGCAGGAGATGACCGGCCCTGTGGGCATTGTCAAGACCATTGCCGATGTGGGTACAGCCTCGGCCAGCATTTCCGTGGGACTTTGGAATGTGATTTCCATTGGTGCGTTTATCGCCATCAACCTTGGTATCATGAACCTTCTGCCCATTCCCGCACTGGATGGCGGCCGGGTGGTGGGAGTGCTTCTCACGACCTGCATCGAAGGTGTGACCAAAAAGAAGCTCAACCCCAAGATTGAAGGATATATCCACACCGGTGGTATGATCGTTCTGATGGTTTTGATGGCGTTGATCCTATTTAAGGATGTATGGCAAATTTTCCTTTGAGGTGAATTAAGATATGACTAGACAGATCATGGTAGGGGATGTGGCCATTGGCGGCGGCGCTCCGGTGTCCATTCAGTCCATGCTCAATACCAAGACCACGGATGTGGAAGGAAGCCTGGCCCAGCTCCGTGCTTTGAAGGATGCGGGCTGCCAAATTGCCCGGCTGGCTGTTCCCAACGAGGCCGCTGCCAAGGGCTTTGCTCAGATTGCGGCACAGTCCCCGCTGCCACTGGTTGCGGATATTCACTTTGATTATAAGCTGGCCATTGCTGCCGCCGAGGGCGGAGCCTCTAAAATCCGCATCAACCCCGGCAATATCGGGGGCGTTGACCGGGTGAAAGCCGTTGTGGACGTGTGCCGGGATAAGAAAATTCCCATCCGCATCGGTGTCAACGGCGGCAGTCTGGATAAGAAGCTTCTGGAAAAATACGGGCATCCCACAGCGGAGGCACTGGTAGAAAGTGCGTTTTCTCATTTGGAACTTCTGGAAAAGCAGGGCTTTTATGATGCCTGCGTGTCTATGAAATCCTCTACGGTTCCCACCATGGTGGCAGCAGCCCGGCTGTTCCGCTCCAAGTGTGACTATCCCCTGCATATTGGTGTGACAGAGACCGGCCCTGTTCGCATGGGCCTCATCAAGTCCGCCATGGGCATTGGTGCTCTGTTGCTGGACGGCATTGGTGACACCCTCCGGGTGTCCCTGACGGACGATCCGGTGCAGGAAGTCTATGCGGCGAAGGATATTCTTCGGGCAGCAGGCCTTCGGAAAGAGGGCGTCAATATCATTTCCTGCCCCACCTGCGGAAGAACCTGCATTGACCTCATTGGTTTGGTGGGCAGGGTGGACCAGGCGCTGAAAGACTGCAAGAAAGACATCACCGTTGCGGTGATGGGCTGTGTGGTCAACGGCCCCGGTGAGGCACGGGAAGCAGATGTTGGCATTGCCGGCGGCGATGGCTGCGGCGTTCTCTTTGTAAAGGGAGAACCGAAGGAAAAGGTTCCCTATGACCAGTTGCTCCCTACCCTGATTTCTTACATCGAAAAGCTGTAAAGCCCCGGGCTGTGGTGCGATTTTGCGCCACAGTCCAAAGTTTTCTTTGAAAAGGTGAACTTATGACGGAATTTATCCCATTTTTGCAAATGTTTTCAAAATATGTCGCGCCGCCGGGGCAGCTGCAAAGTGCATTGGAAGATACAAACATCTGCAACGCAGAGCTGGACATGGAAGCCCGTTCCATTTTGCTGGAGCTGAACTGCCCCTGCTATATCTCCCGAAAAGATCTGGAAGGCATCAGCCGAGAGCTGCAGGGATACTATGATGTGCGGCGCGTGGAAATTTTTCCTCACTTTCCTTCGGAAGATCTGACCAAGATCCACACGGAAGAGCTGATGCAGTTCTTTGTGGATCAGGATTCCCGGGCAAGAGGTTCTCTTGCTGGCTGCAAGTGGACCTGGGAAGGAGAGACCCTACATATGGAGCTGGTGGGCAACGGCAAAAAAGATCTGGAATCTGCGGTTCCCGGTCTGCGGCGGTATATCTCCGACCGATTCGACCGAAAAATCTCCGTGGAGATTCAAGCCAATCAAGAGCTGCACGGCTCGGAACTGTTTCAAAAAATGGAGCAGATGAGAAAAGAAATGGTAAGCAGTCTGCCCAAGCCAGAGGCGCCTGTCCAACACAGAGAGCGCCCTCAGAACAGCGGGGGAAAGACCGTTTCTGCACCCGCAGGGCCCGATACTATTTTCGGAAAGCCCTTTGTGGATGGGACCATCCCCATCAAGAATGTGACCCTGGACCTTCGTACGGTGTGCGTGGCGGGAAGGGTGTTTTCCGCAGACCACAAGGAGCTGACCAAAAACAATGCCATTGTGGTGAACTTCGACATCACGGACTACACCAGTTCTATCCGAATCAACCGCTATTTCAGAGAGCGGGACCTTCAGAAGGCCCAGGCCATCGTAGAGGCATGCACAGAGGGAGCATGGGTGAAAATTTTGGCAAAGCCTGTCATCAATCGCTTTGATAATGAAATGGTGCTGGACCCCATCGCCATTATGCCCCATGTGGCCCCGAAACGGCTGGACACCGCCAAGGACAAGCGGGTGGAGCTTCATCTGCATACCAATATGTCCAACATGGACGCATTGACCCAGGCAACGGCAGCGGTCAAGCAGGCGGCAGCCTGGGGCCACCAGGCCGTGGCCATTACGGACCATGGCTGTGCCCAAGCCTTCCCGGAGGCCATGAAGGCTGCGGGAAAGGCCAAGGTTGCAGGCACAGATCAGCCCATCAAAGTTCTCTATGGCTGCGAAGCCTATTATGTCAATGATGTAGATGACCAAATCGTAGTGCACGGGAAACAGGATTGCTCCTTTACAGAGGAATATGTAGCCTTCGATTTGGAGACCACAGGACTGAGTGCCGACACCGATGAAATCATCGAGATCGGTGCGGTGATCCTGAAAGACGGGCAGGAGGCGGGCAGGTTCCAGAGCTTTGTGGATCCAGGGCAAAGCCTCACCCAGAAGATCACCGATCTCACAGGCATTACGGATCAGATGCTGGTGGGGGCTCCTAAGATTCAGGAGGTTCTTCCTGCGTTTCTGGAATTTTGCGGGAATCGTCCCCTGATTGCCCATAATGCGGATTTTGATGTGGGTTTCATTGCGGCAGCCTGTAGACGAATGGAAATTTCCTACAATCCCACCTATCTGGATACCCTGATTCTGTCTCAGAATCTCATGCCCCAGCTGGGAAAATTCAAGCTGGATATTGTGGCCAACGCACTGAGTCTTCCGGAATTCAACCACCACCGGGCAGCAGACGACGCGCTGACCTGCGGGTTGATTTTTGACAGGCTTCGGGAAAAGCTGGTAGAGATGGATCTTCACAGTCTACAGGAAATTAATCCGGCCATGCCGGCCCTGCGTGCAAAGAAAAAGGTGGGAGATCGGCATGCAAAACACATTATCCTGTTTGCAAAGAACCAGACCGGACTTCGGAACCTGTATCATCTGATTTCCATTGGCAATCTGAAATACTTCAAACGAAAACCCAGAATCCCAAAATCCGAGCTGCTGACCTACAGGGAGGGCGTGATCATTGGATCTGCCTGTGAAGCCGGAGAGCTTTTCAAGGCGATTTTGGCGCATAAGAGTGAGGAAGAGCTGCTTCGTCTGGCTTCCTTTTATGACTTTCTGGAAATCCAGCCCCTGTCAAACAACCGGTTTATGCTGGAAAAGGGACTTGCCCAAAACGAGGAAGAGCTGCGGGAGTTCAACCGCACCGTGGTGCGGCTGGGAAAGAAGCTGGGAAAGCCGGTTTGCGCCACCGGGGATGTCCACTTCCTGAATCCCGAGGACGAGATCTACCGGCATATTCTTCTGGCTACCAAGGGCTTTGATGATGCGGACAAGGACAATCCGTTGTATTTCCGTACAACGGACGAAATGCTCCGGGAGTTTTCCTACCTTGGAGAAGAAACAGCCTATGATGTGGTGGTGAAAAACACCAACCTCATTGCGGATATGTGCGAATCTCTCCGCCCGGTGCCCCACAATCTGTTTGCGCCATCCATCGAAAATTCGGTAGAGGACCTGAAGGATCTGGTGTACGGAAAGATGCGCCGCCTGTACGGCGAAAATCCTCCGGAGCTGATTACCAAGCGTGTTGAAACGGAGCTGGGAGACATCATCAGCTGTCACTATGACGTGATTTATATGTCCGCCCAGAAGCTGGTTCAGAACTCTCTGGAGCATGGCTATCTGGTTGGCTCTCGTGGCTCAGTTGGCTCCTCCATTGTGGCCTATATGGCGGGAATTACGGAAGTAAACTCCTTCCCGCCCCACTATCGCTGCCCCAATCCGGAATGTAAGTATACCACCTTCGATGTGCCAAAGGGATTTGGCTGCGGTGCGGATCTGCCCGATGCTGTATGCCCAAAATGTGGCGCAAAATTTGAAAAAGACGGATTCAATATCCCCTTTGAGACCTTCCTGGGCTTCGGCGGCGACAAGGTGCCTGATATTGACCTGAATTTCTCCGGTGAATATCAGGCAAAGGCCCATGCCTACTGCGTGGAGCTTTTTGGGAAATCCCATGTGTTCCGGGCCGGAACCATCGGCACAGTGGCGGAAAAGACGGCCTTTGGCTATGTGAAAAAGTATCTTTCAGAGAGAAATAAGACGGTGGTGCGGGCAGAGGAGAACCGTCTGGCCGCAGGCTGCGTGGGTGTCAGAAGAACCACAGGCCAGCACCCCGGCGGCCTGGTGGTAATCCCGCAGGAAAACGAGATTTGGGACTTCTGCCCTGTGCAGCACCCCGCAGACGACCCCAACGCGGAGACGATCACCACCCATTTTGAATATCACTCCATGGAGGAAAACCTTCTGAAGCTGGACATGCTGGGCCATGATGACCCCACCATGATCCGCATGATGGAGGACATGACGGGAGTGGATGCCCAGAAGATCCCTCTGGATGACAAGGATACCATGTCCATTTTCACCAGCTCCAAGGTGCTTGGGTACGAAGATGACCCCATTCTCGGCCCTACAGGAGCCGTTGCAATCCCCGAGTTTAATACCCGCTTTACCAGAGGCATGCTCATGGACACCATGCCCACCAAGTTCGACACACTTTTGCGGCTTTCCGGCTTTTCTCACGGTACCGATGTGTGGCTGGGCAACGCCAAGGATCTGATTACCTCCAAAACGGCCTCCGTTGACGAAGCCATTGGCTGTCGTGACGATATTATGATCTACCTGATTTCCTGCGGGATGCCGGAAAAACGGTCCTTTAAGATTATGGAGGCAGTGCGAAAGGGAAGAGGCCTTCCGGAGGGAGCGGAGGAAGAAATGATTGCAGCCGGTGTGCCGGCCTGGTACATTGAATCCTGCAAGAAGATCAAGTACCTGTTCCCCAAGGCGCACGCTGTGGCCTATGTCATGATGGCATTCCGGATCGCCTGGTTCAAGGTCCATCACCCGCTGGCTTTTTATGCGGCCTATTTTTACCGCAGAAGCCAGAAGGGTGGATTTGATGCAGGAATGATGACCCGGGGCATTGAAGAGGTCAAAGCCCACATTGCAGCCATTGACGGCAATGATGATGCCACGGACAAAGACGGCGATATGCTCATCACCCTGGAGGTCTGCTACGAGTTCTATCTGCGTGGCTTCCAGTTCGCTCCCATGGATCTGTACGAATCCCACGCCACCAAGTTTTTGGTGAAGGACGGAAAGCTGCTGCCTCCCTTTGTTTCTGTATCCGGTCTGGGTGAGACGGCTGCATGGGATATTATGGAAGGCAGAAAGGGAAAGAAATTTATTTCCATCGAGGAATTTTCCGCCGCTTGCCCCAAGGTTTCCAAAACCCATATTGAGAATCTGAAAGCGGCCGGCGCATTTGGAGATCTCCCGGACACCAGCCAGGTCAGTCTGTTCTAACGGGATCTGATGGGTCCGGAGACTTGTCAGAATTGCGTTTCCATGGTAAAATAAAACCGTTATCATAAAGAAAAAAGGTGATTGATATGCAGGATACTGGAAGACAGTTTCATATTCACTGTGTGCAGGGCGATGTAGGCCGATACTGCCTCCTGCCCGGTGACCCTGGCCGGTGCGAAGCCATTGCAAAGCTTTTTGACAATCCCGTTCATGTAGGGATGAATCGAGAATACAATATCTATACAGGCACTCTTCTGGGAGAGAAGGTCTCTGTCTGCTCCACTGGTATTGGCGGCCCCTCTGCGGCCATTGCCATGGAAGAGCTGGCAGCCATCGGTGCCGATACCTTTATCCGTGTAGGGACCTGCGGCGGCATTGACCTTTCGGTAGAGCCAGGTGATGTGGTGGTTGCAACAGGAGCCATTCGCTATGAGCATACCTCTTTAGAATATGCCCCCATGGAATTTCCTGCTGTGGCCGACTTCGACGTGACCGCGGCTTTGCGCCAGGTCAGCCTGGAGATGGGAATGAAAACCCATGTAGGCGTGGTGCAGTGCAAGGACGCTTTCTATGGGCAGCACGCTCCTGACCGCAGCCCTGTGTATTACGACCTTTTGCAGAAGTGGGAGTCCTGGAAGCGGCTGGGTGTTAAGGCCAGTGAGATGGAGTCTGCCGCTCTGTTCGTGGTGGCTTCCGCTCTGAAGGTTCGCTGCGGCAGCTGCTTCCATGTAATTTGGAATCAGGAGCGGGAGAAGGCCGGTCTGGGCCAGAATATGACCGAAGATACGTCCGCTGCCATTCGTGTGGGCGTGGAGGCACTGAAGCTCTTGATCCGGCAGGACAAGGCAATGAAATAAGGAATTATGACCGCTCCGCATTTTGCAGAGCGGTTTTTCCTGTGAGAGAAAAGGTCCTTTGTGGGTAGAATTTTATAAATATGTGAAAAAGCAGACGGAAGTTTTTGTTTGAATTTCATGTACTTGAAAGTTTTGAAAGAAATTTGCGAAAAGTGTGCTGAAAGTGGTTGCTATTATACTGCCGAAAGTGGTATAATGACTATGCATGTCCTGCTGAGAAAAAGTGTGTAGGAAAGGAGTGCCGAAGTTGTGATGGTGGATTCTGTAGTGATTTTTGTGCCGGACGATACCCGGCGAACCGGTCGGGAGGACCCACTGCTGCTGGAGCAGGTGCAGGGTGTACCGCTTCTTTCCTGGCTGGCTGGCTCTCTTGCCCAAATGGGAGCCCAACGATTTTTTCTGGTGGCCCAGCCCGGCTGTATTGCCCGGGCAAAAAGCTGTTTTCCTGATGATGTGGAGCTGACGGTCTGCACCGAGCAGGACCCGGCTGACCTTCTGCATGTGTTTCTGTCTACAATGGATGAGGGCTGCTCTCGGGTCTGTATTATTACGGGGCCTGTAGCCCATCTGCCAGCTCAAGTCTGTCCCATTCCTCCAACGGAGGCACGACATGGGGCGTTCATGGTCAAACGGGAAACCTTTATGGATGCGCTGGATCAGGACTTTTCCTTTGCACACTTTCTGGCGGAGGAGTCGGAAATCTGCGGCCCGGAGGAGGGCTTCTATCCCATCAGTGACTATGCAGAGCTGCTGTCTTTTCAGCATGCCATGAACCGGAGTCAGCTTCTGCTGCTTGCCCAGACCGGCGTGAAGATTTGGGATCTGGATAATTGCTATGTAAACCCGTGGACCAGAGTGGGAGCGGGTACCACATTGATGCCCGGAACGGTTCTCAATGGCCGCAACAGCATTGGAAGCCATTGTGTCATTGGCCCCAATTCATTCCTTACGGACTGCTCTGTAGCAGACGGTGCCCAAGTGATCCAGAGCCGTGCTGACCAGGCGTTCATTGGGCGGGATTGCAGCGTCGGTCCCTTTGCAAATCTGCGGCCCGGCACCTGTCTGGCACCGGCGGTGCGAGCAGGCGCATTTGTAGAGCTGAACCGTGCCTCTGTGGGGGCAAGAACGCAGATTGCACATCTGGCTTACCTGGGAGATGCCACGGTGGGGCAGGATTGTAATATTGGCTGCGGCGTTGCCACTGCCAACTTTGATCGAGTAAATAAATTCCAGACGGTGGTGCAGGACAATGCGTTTGTCGGCTGTGACACCTGTCTTGTGGCCCCTGTTCAGGTGGGACAGGGCGCATACATCGCTGCGGGCTCTGTGGTGACACAGGATGTGCCCGAGGGTGCGTTGGCTCTGGCAAGAAGCCGTCAAACCAATAAAAAAGATTGGGCCAACAAACATAAGAAGTAGGTTTTCCGGCAAGCCGGATTCCAGAATAGAAATAAAGTGAGGTACCTTCCGATGATCGCACATGGTAAAGAAATCAAGGTGTTCTGCGGCAACGCCAACCCCTCTTTCGCAAAGGGTATTTGCGACGAGCTGGGCCTGGAGCTTGGCAAGAGTGAAGTGAAGCAGTTCGCTGACGGCGAGGTCTCTGTTTCCATCAACGAGACGGTGCGTGGCTGTGACGTGTTCCTGGTTCAGTCCACCTGTAAGCCTGTCAACAACAGCCTGATGGAGCTGCTGATCATGATTGACGCCTGCCGCCGTGCTTCCGCCGGCCGGATCACCGCTGTTATGCCCTATTATGGCTACGCTCGTCAGGATCGTAAGGCTAAGGCACACGACCCCATTTCTGCAAAGCTGGTAGCTAACATGCTCACCGCTGCCGGTGCTGACCGGGTTTTGACCATGGATCTGCATGCAAACCAGATTCAGGGCTTCTTTGACATTCCTGTAGACAATATGCTGGGCGCTCCCGCATTTGTGAAGTACTACATGGAAAAGTTCCCGGAGGATCAGTTTGACCACGATGAGTTTGTTGTGGTCTCTCCCGACGCAGGCTCTGTAGCAAGAGCTCGTAACTTTGCCGCTAAGGTCCATATGGATCTGGCCATTGTTGACAAGCGTCGTCAGAAGGCCAACTTCTGCGAGGTTATGAATGTCATCGGCGATGTCAAGGGCAAGACCTGCATCCTGTATGATGATCTGGTGGATACCGCCGGTTCCCTGTGCAACGCCGCGGCTGCTCTGGTTGAGGTCGGTGGTGCCGCAAAGGTCTATGCCTGCGCTACCCACGGTGTTCTGTCCGGCCCCGCTATGGACCGCATTGACAACGGTTATATTGAGGAACTGATGGTTCTGAACACCATCCCCATGCCTGAGGGCTACACCGGCAAGAAGATCAAGCAGCTGGATGTTGCACCTCTGTTTGCAAAGGCCATTAACCGCGTCTACACAGAAACTTCCATCTCCAGCCTGTTCTAAGATGCTGGGAAAACCTTCGGCAGACTGGCTGATTGTCGGATTGGGAAATCCGGGAAAGCAGTACGAAAAGACCCGGCATAATGCAGGCTTTCGCAGCCTGATGGCTTTGGCAGACAGCCTGAACTGCCGAGTGGATCGGGGGAAGTTTCAGGGACTTTTGGGGCAGACTACCGTTGAAGGGCAGAAACTCATTCTGCTGATGCCCCAGACTTATATGAATCTTTCCGGTGAGTCTGTGGCCCAGGCCGCCCGCTTCTATAAGCTGCCGCCGGAGCGTATCATAGTGCTGTATGATGATATTTCTCTGGAGCCCGGACGTCTCAGAGTGCGGGCCGATGGCTCCGCCGGTGGTCATAATGGGATCAAGAGCATTATCTCTCACCTTCAGAGCCAAAGCTTTCCCCGCGTGAAGATTGGCGTGGGAGCCAAGCCCCGCCCCGACTATGACCTGGCGGACTGGGTCCTGTCCAATTTCTCGGCACAGGAAGAAAAAGTCCTGAGTGATGTGTGGGACAAAGCCGCTGAGGCGGCACTCCTCATTACCACGCAGGGCATTGAAAAATCAGCCAGTCGATATAATGGAAAGTAAACCGTCCCCCCGTGGCAATACGCCATGGGGGTGAAGGCTCTTTATAGAACATGAACGGAAAGTGGGAAAAATCCTGCTTTCCGCATTTCTGTGTGGAGAAAATCCACCACGAAAGGAGGCATATGCCATGGAATTACTCCTATCTGCCTTAAAAACTCAGCCTGGGTTTGATGCCCTTCTCCGTGCGGCGGAGGAAGGAAAAGCCGCCGCTGCAACGGGACTGTCTCAAATTAACCGCAGCCATATGATTGCAGCACTGGCCCATCTGGGAAGCAGACCCATTGCTGTGGTCTGTCAGGATGATCTGGCGGCGAAGCGTCTGCGGGAGGAGCTGAAAGCGTTTCTGAACCAGGAAGTCCCAGTGCTTCCCAGCCGGGACCTCAACCTATATGATGCAGCAGTCACATCCCGGGTCTGGGAGCAGCGCCGCTTGGGGCAGCTCTACCATTTGGGAAGAGGAGAGACCAAAATCCAGATTTTTTCCTGGGAATCTATGAGTATGCGAACCATGCCCAAGTCCGTGCTCTTTGGCTCTGCTTTCCGTCTCTGTCTGGGGCAGACCATGGAAGTTGACCAGCTCCTGGAAAAGCTGACAGCTATGGGCTACAGCCGCACCAGCATGGTGGAAGGCCCCGGTCAGTTTGCTCTTCGTGGTGGAATTCTGGATCTCTATTCCCCGGGGCAGGAGCAGCCGGTGCGAGTGGAGTTTTTTGGTGACGAACTGGATACCATGGGGTATTTTGATCCCGACACCCAGCGCCGGACGGAGAATGTGGAGCAGATCATGATTCTACCTGTGGCGGAGACCCAGCCGGGGCTCCATCCCCAGGGAGTGGCAGGACTCATCAAAGATCTGGAACATCTGATTTCCCGCCAGCGGCGCAGAAAAAACCCCAATGAAGACCTGATTCGGACCTTTGAGCAGGATAAGAGCAAGCTGGAAACCTCCCTCCATTTATCTGCTGCGGATCGGTATATGGCCCTCATTTATCCTGAAATGGCCACGGCTTTCGACTATGTACCGGCAGAGACCCTTGTGGTGATTTGCGACCAGGGCAGCCTTCACCGTGCGGCCAAGCGTCAGACGGAGGAACTGGGACTCCTGCTGGATGGGATGCTTCAGTCGGGCTCGGTGGCAGGGGAGCTGTGCGACTATGCCATGGAGTGGGATGGTTTTTGCGCACGGCTCAGCAACCGCCCCACTGTCTATCTGGATGCCTTCGCAGGGGCGGCCTACCCGGAGGATCGGCCTCCCCAGGAGCTGCTGTCCATGACCAGCAAGCAGCTTCCCGGTTATGGCGGAAATCTGGATGTGGCTGCCTCTGATCTGGCACATTATCAGAGAATCGAGTTTTCTTCCCTGGTGCTCTGCGGCAGTCGGCGCCGTGCGGAGATGCTCCAGACCATGCTCAGCGAGAGGGGACTGTCCAGCTTCCTGGCATTTCCCCTGACTTCGCTCCCGAAGCCAGGACAGATTCTTCTGGCAGAGGGTAGTTTGCCCAGCGGCATGGAGTATCCGGACATGAAGCTGGCCGTTCTGTCCGAGGGGCAGCTGGTGGCAAGAGAAATTCCCAAGGCAAAGGCCAAGAAGGTGGCCTCTACCAATCGGCAGAAGCTGGCTTCTTTTACGGATTTGTCCCCCGGAGATTTGGTAGTTCACGATCAGTATGGCATTGGCCGCTTTGTGTCCATGGAGCAGATTCGGGTAGACGGCGTGGTCAAGGACTATGTAAAAATTGCCTACCTGGGTTCAGATACCCTGTATATCCCCGCCACACAGCTGGACCAGATCAGCAAGTATATTGGCGGCGGTGAAGATACCCCAGTAAAATTAAATAAAATCGGCTCCGATGCCTGGCAGAAGACCAAGACAAAGGCCAGAAAGGCCGCCAAAGACATGGCTGGAGAGCTGATTAAGCTCTATGCGGCCAGAAAGCGGGAAGTTGGCTATGCCTATGCGCCGGATTCTCCCTGGCAGCAGGAATTTGAAGAGCACTTTCCCTATCCTGAGACAGAGGATCAGCTTCGGTGTATCAGTGAAATCAAGACGGATATGGAATCCCCCACCCCCATGGACCGTCTGCTCTGCGGCGATGTGGGCTTTGGAAAGACGGAGGTAGCCCTGCGGGCCATTATGAAGGCGGTGCTGGACAGCAAACAGGTGGCTATGCTGGTGCCCACTACGGTTCTGGCCCAGCAGCATTACCAGACGGTAGTGAATCGGTTCCGCGGCTTTCCTGTGAATGTGGATGTACTCAGCCGATTCCGCACCCCGGCGCAGCAGAAGCGGACCCTTCAAAATTTGCGGGCCGGTTCCGTTGATATTATCATCGGCACCCACAAGCTGCTGCAAAAGAGCGTAGAGTTCAAGGATCTGGGCCTTCTGGTGGTGGACGAAGAGCAGCGCTTCGGCGTATCTCACAAGGAGCGTTTGAAGGAGATTTCCAAGGGCGTTGACGTTTTGACCTTGTCTGCAACCCCCATCCCAAGAACCCTGAATATGGCCCTGTCCGGAATCCGGGATATGTCCACCCTGGAAGCACCGCCTGCTGACCGCTATCCTGTCCAGACCTTCGTGATGGAACACAATCAGGGCATCATCGACGATGCCATTCGCCGGGAGCTTCAGCGAGGAGGACAGGTGTACTACCTGTACAACCGGGTGGAAACCATCGAGCGCTGTGCTGCTTCTTTGCGGGAACGACTGGGAGAGGGGATCAGCATTGCCGTGGCTCACGGAAAAATGAGTGAAGATGCCCTGGGCGACATTATGCAGGCAATGGCAGAAGGAGAGATTCAGGTTCTGGTATGCACCACCATTATCGAAACCGGCCTGGATATTCCCAACGCCAACACCCTGATTATTGAAAATGCGGACCGGCTGGGCCTGAGTCAGCTTCACCAGCTTCGTGGGCGGGTAGGCCGGTCCAACCGTCACGCCTTCGCATATTTCACCTATAAGCCGGACAAATCCCTGACGGAGGTGGCAGAGAAACGCCTTTCCGCCATTCGGGATTTTGCGGAGTTTGGCTCCGGCTTTAAAATTGCCATGCGTGACCTGGAGATTCGTGGCGCAGGCAATTTGCTGGGTGCGGAGCAATCCGGACACCTGATGTCCGTGGGTTATGACATGTATCTGAAGCTTCTGGATGAAGCTGTTCGGGAAGAGCAGGGCAAGGAAGCCCCGGTCCCCGAGTGCAGCGCAGATATCACCATCACCGCCAACATTGATAAGACCTATGTGGAGCGGGGGGAGGAGCGGATGGATCTGTACCGCCGTATGGCAGCCATTCGCAGCCAGGAGGATGCGGACGATCTTTTGGACGAGATTGTGGATCGCTATGGAGAACCGCCGAAGGGCGTTTTGAACCTCATTGATGTGGCGCTTCTCCGGGCCAGAGCCAAGGATGCAGGGATCGTGGATATCCGCCAGAAGGGGGCAGAGCTTAGCTTTACTCTGAGAGAGATGGACTTTGAGAAGATCAGCGGAATTTGCGGAAAAGCGCAGTATGAAAAGCGTCTGTTCTTTGCCGCTGACGCGAAAAAACCCACCCTTCGTCTGGCTCTGCCAAAGGGAGCAGATCCCTTGCGTCAGGCCAGCGCGCTGGTGGAAGAAATGCTGGAAAGCTGAGCATGAAGCTTAGTGGAGAAGGAACTGCCGCATAGTAGGCGTTTAGGCGAATCAACAGGCGTAGAAACTGGAAGATTATCCATTTTCTACGCCTATTTCCAATTTTTAGGAGAGAAACGTTTGCGCAAAGATGTGAATTGTGTCACAGTCCCCATAGCTGTTTGGATGAACATTCTGTGAAAACGATGCATATTTGCGTTCTAAAGGTTCACATAATTGTTACAACTTGAAATTGAAATGTCATTGCAATCTGAGGGAATTGTGGTAAAATATAGCTGGACAATATTTTGAAAGAAATTGGCACCAGAAATTGCACGGCAATGCTGCCAGAGCTTAAGGGGAGATTCATATTAAAAAGGGTAAGTTTGAACAGTCGAAGAGCAAAATATCCAACGCCAAGCGTGCGCAGATTGAAAAGGCGCACAAGCAGGTGACCAAAGCATCTTCCGACTCCAAAGGAAAAAATGCAAAAAGCAAAGGGAACGGAAAAAAGAAGCTGTCAATTATTCTAATTACCTGTCTGGTTTTGCTTGTAATTGCGGCTGGTGTGTTTTTCTGGCTTTATTACAGAGATGACGGTCTGATTTTTAATAATGTATTTGCCATGGACATAAACCTTCAGGGAATGACCCAGCAGGAGGCAGAAGCGGCACTAAGGGAAAAGGCAGACAGCGCCTATGCCCAGCCTATGACCGTGACCCTTCAGAATCAAACCTTGGTTTTGAAGCCGGAGGACACTAAGGTTTCCCTGGATGCGGCAGCCCTGGCAAAGGCTGCCTATGAATATGGGCGAGACGGAAATATGTTCCAGCGGGTGAAGGCCCGTGCGGCAGCGGCAACCACAACATATGAGATTCCGGTGGAAGAGTATGTTACATTGGATCGTGACTATGTCCGTGCTGCTTTGGAAGAATTAGGCTCTGGTTTTGCCAGCACCTTGGAGCAGAGCACGGTTACGGTGGAAGGAGAACGTCCGGATATTAAAAAGTTTGCCCTTCCTGACACCAACAGACCGGAGGATCAGCCTTCTGAGGATGAAGAATACGGCGAGGATGAGGTTATTGTGATCCCCAAGGACAAGCCCTACATTCCCAAGGATGGTCAGACGATGACGATCAAAATGGGAACCAGCGGCAGATCTTTGGATACCGCAGCGCTGTATGAGCAGGTTCTGGATCGGTACTACAAGGCAGATTTTACCACTGTGGCGGCAGAATATCAGCAGGAAGATCCTGAGAAGCTGGATCTGAATAAGATTTTTGCCGATCACTGCGTGGCTCCCGTGGATGCGGTATTTGACGAAAAGACCTATGTGGCATCCAAGGAGGCACTGGGCTATGGCTTCGTTTTGGAAGAGCTTCAAAAGAAGGTGGACAGTGCAAAGGAAGGAGAAGAGATCAAGGTCTCCTTCCAGCTGCTGGTTCCCAAGGCAATCAAGGCGGATCTTGAAGCGGATTTCTTCAAGGACAGTTTGGTTGCCATCAGCACAGACCACACCTGGAACGACAGGCGTACCACAAACCTGCGTTTGGCTTGTGAAGCAATCGACGGCTATATCCTGGCACCCGGTGCCACGTTCTCCTTCAATGATGTGGTAGGTGAGCGTACAGCAGAAAAGGGCTATCAGGCTGCGGCGGTCTATTCCGGAAACGACACCGTGGATGAACTGGGCGGCGGTGTCTGCCAGGTGGCTTCCACGCTGTATTATGGTGCACTGCTGGCTGACCTGGAGATTGTTGAGCGGGCTGTCCACACATTCTCTGTAAGCTATGTTCCCACCGGCATGGACGCTACAGTCTATTGGGGCTCTCTGGATTTCAAGTTTAAGAATAACACAGGGTATCCCATTAAAATCTTTATGTCTGTCTATGACGGAGCTGTCCATCTGGAATTTGTAGGAACAGACACAAAGGATTACTATGTGGAAATGGAATGGGTGGAGGACAGCTACTCTCCCTATGATGTCATTGAGGTGGAATATACCGATGAGGTCGCCAGAGAGTACCCTGACAGTGGCATCGGTGATACGATTGTGAGCGGTTACTCCGGTATCAGCGGCAATTCCTATAAGTGTAAGTATGATAAAAACACAGATGAGCTGATTTCACGGGAGTGGGAGGACGACTCCAGCTATTCACGGCGTGACAAGAAGGTTTTGGTTGCACCAAGCACACCGGAGCCTGCACCCACCGAACCGGCACCTACGGAGCCTGCCCCCACAGAACCAGCTCCTACTGAACCGGCCCCGACAGAGCCGGCCCCCACCGACACACAGCCTACAGTCCCGGAATCCTCTGAGCCGGCAGCGTAATCTATAAAAGGCTGCCTTTGGAGTGAAGGTATCATGCTGTGATAAAACGGAGTGACACAGATCAATGGTGTCACTCCGTTTCTGCATAGAAATGGGAAAACAGGCCGGCTATTGCGTGGGCTTTTCCAAAGCTCCTTTCCCATTGCAATTTTAGTGGTTCTGTTGTACAATAACACGGAAAAATACCAAGGAGGTCTGGCAGTGGAGAATTATTTTAAGCCAGAAATGGATGTGCGTCAAGTCGGGAGTATTTCCGCTCTGGGTCTGGCCCATATGGGAGACGGAGTGTTTGAGCTGCTTGTACGGACTTGGCTGTGTACACATGGAAGAACCAAAGTGGGAAACCTCCACAAAGAAACGGTGTCCTATGTGTCGGCACCGGCACAGTCACGATTTGTTGAGCGTCTGGAGCCTATGCTGACCCAAGAGGAGCAGGGGGCTTATCGCAGAGGAAAAAACACACATGTTCACGGGGTCCCCAAGAACGCTTCGCCCAAGGAATATGCCCGGGCGACCGGTCTTGAGTGCCTGTTTGGGTATCTGTACCTGACGGGTCAGACAGAGCGGATCAATGAGCTTTTTGTGGCCGTGATGGAGGAATTATATGGCGTTTGATGCAACCTATTTGACAGGTGTACTAAATGAATTAAGAGAAACGGCATTGGGGGCAAGGGTGGAGAAAATCCACCAGCCTTCCAGAGATACGGTGGTGATTCTGCTCCGGTGTACGGGAGGAAGACAGCGGCTTTTGATTGCCGCCAATCCAACAGCACCCAGAATCTATCTCACAAATGCCAACCCGGAGAACCCGGACCAGCCGCCCATGTTCTGCATGCTCCTGAGAAAACACCTGTCCGGCGGCAAGCTGATTGCGGTGGAGCAGCCTCCCATGGAGAGAATTGCACGTCTTACCTTTGAGTGCACCGACGAAATGGGAGACCTGGTCAAAAGAACCCTGGTGGCTGAGCTTATGGGAAGGACCACCAATGTCTATCTTTTGAGTGCCGACGGCCGAATTCTGGACTGCCTGCGCCGGGTGGGATTGGATGATTCTGCCAAGCGTCAGGCGCTTCCCGGGCTGTATTACCAGGACCCGGAGCCTGTCCTGAAACGGAATCCTGCCCAGATGGAGGAACAGGACTTCTATGCGCTTCTCAATGAGGCGGGGCCTGATCAGCTGACAGACCGACTGATGGATGGCCTGGGCGGCCTTTCTCCTCTGGTGTGTCGGGAAGCGGCGCTTTATGCGCTGGGAAATGTGGACGGAAGGCTGGAAAATCAGGATTTGGCGCAGATTGCCAAGAAGCTGGCAGCTTACTTTGCTTCCCATCTGCGCACCTTGAAACCCTATCTTTTGGAGCAGCCCGACGGCACCCCGAAGGCCTATGCCTTTGTTCCCATTATGCAGTACGGTCCCGGCTATACCTGCCGGGAAGCGGAGTCCTTTGGGACCCTGCTTGACCGCTATCATACCTTGCGGGATCGCCGGGACACCATGCGGCAGAAGGCACAGTCCGTGAGGAAAACCGTGCAGAATCTCCGGGACCGAATCCGCCGGAAAATGGCATTGCAGGAGAAGGAACTGTCCACAGCCCAGGACCGGGAGCATCTGCGGCAGATGGGCGACATTGTAACAGCCAATCTGCACACCATTACCAAGGGGCAGACGGTGCTTGTGGCGGAGAACTTCTATGATCCGGAAATGAAGCCCATTTCCATTCCCTTGTCGGTGTTGCTGTCTCCGCAGCAGAACGCAGCCAAGTATTATAAGGATTACGCCAAAGCAAAGACCGCCGAAAAGGAGCTGACCCACCAGCTGGCACTGGGAGCGGAGGAATTTCAGTATCTGGAAAGCGTTCTGGAAGAGCTGGAGCGGGCAGAATCGGAGGCAGAGCTGGAGGAAATCCGCCAGGAGCTGGCAGCCGGAGGCTATGTCCGGCAGGACCACGGCCGCAAGCGTATGAAGCAATCCGGTACAAAACCCATGCGGTTCGTATCTACAGACGGCTATCCCATTTTTGTGGGAAGGAACAATCGACAGAATGACGAGCTGACCACGAAACTGGCACAGAAAAATGACCTGTGGTTTCATGTGCAGAAGCAGAGTGGCAGCCATGTGATTGTTCCCTGCACAGGGCCCCAGCCTCCCGATGAAACCATCACGCAGGCGGCGCAGCTGGCGGCCTGGTTCTCTCAGGCCAGACAGAGCCAGAATGTAGCCGTGGATGTGACCCCCGTTCGATATGTGAAGAAGCCCGGCGGGGCCAAGCCCGGTATGGTGGTCTATACGACCTACCGCACTGTATTTGTGACCCCCGATGGGACCCTGACGGAAAAGTTAAAATAAAGAAACGAGGCTGTGACCTTTTTGGGGTTACAGCCTCGTACTTGCAATCAGGGATGGTAGGTGGGACGAATATAATAGTCACGGGTAGCTGGGGCAGGGTGGGCGTGGATACTGGACACAACGCCCATTGCCAGATACATGGAGACAATGGAGCTGCCGCCGTAGCTGATAAAGGGGAGGGTCAGACCAATGACGGGAACGACACCCAGACACATTCCCACATTGATGCAAATCTGGAAAATGAGCGCTGCGGCGATGCCCACGCAAATCAGGCGGCTCATATAATCGGTGGCTTTGAGACCCACATAAATGGTCCGGGCAATGATGGACGTCAGAAGCAGCAGGGTGAACATGCAGCCCAAAAGGCCCAGTTCCTCGCCGATGGCGGAGAAGATAAAGTCGGTATGCTGGGCATTCAAAGCACCCACCTGGGTTCGGTTGCCATGGAAGAGTCCCTGGCCTGTAAGCCCGCCGCCGGACAGGGAGAGGAGACTGTGCTTCATGTGCCAGCGTTCATCCTGACCGTCCGGGTCAATGGCACTGTCAAAGATTACCAGGATTCGGTTTTTCTGATAATCGTGCATGATGTTGTTCCAGAAGTAGGGGGCGATAACCGCCAGAATGGCAAAGCCGCCGATGAACCACCAAACCTTCACGCCACCCACAAAGGCCATGACAAGGAAGATAAAGACGAAAATCAGGGAGACACCGGCATCCTTTGAAAGTGCCATGTTGAGGCCCACCAGAAACACCAAATGAAAGCCCATGGGAAATACGGCTTTTGGGGAGGAGATGTTGTTCTGATGGATCTGCATGACCTTGGCCAGGAGAATGGTAAAAATGATCTTACAGATTTCAGCGGGCTGAATGTTTACGGGAAAGCCGGGGATATCCAGCCAGCTGCGGTTTCCGGTACCACCATCCGTACCGAAGGGGATCAGCATGAGAAGCAGTACCGCATCCACCGCAAAAAGCACTTCACGCCGCTCTGCCAGACGGTCCATATCCACATTGGTTAAGAGGATATAGGATAGAACGCCCAGGACAGTTGCGCCGATCTGCACGGTCAGAAAGCGATTGCTTCCCATATAGTTGGTGGTGCTGGCGATGACCACACAACCGAAGCCTGTGGTCAAAAGACATAGAAACAACAGGACCAAGTCGCCCTTTTTACAGAATTTCTGCAAAATCCGAATGATTCTTTGCATATATGGGACTCCTTTTTGAAACTTGAGACTATTGTACCACTGATTCGGCGGGAAGTAAATAGGAAACGGCAGAAACGGCACGGACAATGAACAATCCTGCCGGAAACCCAGTTGACATTTTCCGGGGGAGTGGTATAATATCTATACAAGTACAGGTGAGTCATTTGGGGCGTGAGGCCCTTATTTTTCTGATTAAAGGAGCATAATTATGGTATATCATATGACAGTTGCGGGCTTGGAACGGGATCTTCCCATTTGTAAGGTTTCCGACAGCCTTTATATTGGTGCTTTCGTGATTTTCGGCGATCAGGAGCTTACGGTGGCGACTGCCCGGGATCTGCTGGCAAAGGCCCCTGCTTATGATTACCTCATTACTGCTGAGGCAAAGGGCATTCCCCTGATTCACGAGATGGCCCGGCAGCATGGGGACAAGAAGTATATGCTGGCCCGGAAGGGTCCCAAGCTGTACATGACCGGTGTGTTTGAGTCCACGGTCCATTCCATCACCACCGCCAAGGAGCAGAAGCTCTATCTGGACACCGCGGATGCGGAGCTCATGCGGGGCAAGCGGATCCTCATTGTGGATGATGTGATTTCCACTGGCGAATCCCTGACGGCACTGGAAAATCTGGTGGAGAAGGCCGGCGGTGAAATCGTGGGCCGGATGGCCATTCTGGCGGAAGGTGAGGCCCAGGATCGGGAGGATATCATCTATCTGAAGAAGCTTCCTCTGTTCCATCCCGACGGAACCATTATGGAATAAAAGCCGAGAATTGCAGACAAAACAGGCAGTACCAAAATGAAAATGATATGTACCACCTTTACCGGACGTCCGGTGAAGGTGGTACTTTCATGATAAAAGCAATAGCAAATGGAGTGATTTGCAAACAGCTGCCAATGTTGCACCCCCGGTGGAAACAGACAGCAAACACTGATTTTCAATTCGTCCCCCAATTTGAACGATTCGTCCTCTGAATGATCCGGCAGTGAATTTTTATGTTATCATAAAGCCCGGAGGTGAGGACACGAAAGAAATGATAAAATCTAAAGTATAGTATGATCCAGAACATCGGAGTTATGGTAAGAAGAGCATGAAAAATGCGCAAAGACGATAGGAGAATCAAATGAGTCGCTATGATCATGTAATCCAGGCATGGGATGAAATTTTTCAAAAGGATGAATTGGCAGTACCAGCGAAAAAAGAAAGCGGAAATCCTGCATTCGATGCAGGCCTGAAATGGCTTACAGAGGGGACAAATTCGGTTTTAGATTTTGCTTGCGGCAATGGAGTCATATTGCTTTGGTGCTATCTATACGGAACAAAAAAGCATATCGGGATTGATTTGTCAAAGGAAGCAATCAAAAGTGCGGAGCTTCGCAGTCAGCGTATGAATGGCGGGGAATTTCAGTTTGTATGCGGAAGTATTGAGCAAATGCAGAAACTTGCTCCCGATTCTATGGATGCAGTTGTGCTTTCTAATATTCTGGATAATTTGTATCCGGAGGATGCCCTTTGTCTGCTGGAAGAAGTGAATCGGGTGCTGATCCCGGGCGGAAAAATGCTGGTAAAACTAAATCCATACATCACAGCCCAGCAAATCAAAGAATGGAACATCAAGGTGATTGAGGGAAATCTTCTGGATGACGGCTTGATCCTCTGGAACAATACAGAAGAACAGTGGCGTGAGATTCTGAGTACTTATTTTAAGGTAATAAACTACGATGAAATATACTATGAAGAATACAAACAGACGAACCAAATGTATCGATTGATAAAGAGATAAAGAAGAATATAGAATGCCGCCGCTTTGGACAGTCCACAAGCGGCGGCGTTCTGTTTTGAGGGTATTTGCTTTCTATTTGCTCTGCCAGTCGGCAGGATAAGTGACATAGAGGAAACGGGCCTTTTCCGGGGCGGAAAACGCAATGTGACTACCTTTGGGAATGAAAATGACCTCACCGGGTCCGGCAGTTACGGAACCACTGGGAGACTGAATGGTAAGGGTGCCTTCTATCACATAATCGATTTCATCATAGGAGAGTGTCCACGGAAAGGTGGTGTGCTCCATGACCATAAGGCCCGCACCCAGACGGGGACTTTGTTCCAGAGAAAAGAGATCCCGGGTCCAGACTTTGTGGCTGGGGTCCCCTGTATCCAGTCGATCTTCGGGCCGAACCTCCAGGGAAGAGAGGGGAGAGAACAGAACCTTAGGCCCGGAAAGCTCCTCTTTTATGAGGGTTCGCAGAATATCTTCAAGCTCTTTCTTTGTCATGATGCACACCTCCTGTGATGGCCATTGCCACCAGAATGGCAGAGATTCCTCCAGCAAGCTTTCCCAGAATCACCGGAATCAGCATCCGGGGCGCAAATCCGGCGGTGAAGCCCAAATGGTCTCCAAATACAAAGCTTGCCGAGACGGCAAAGGCAATGTTCAGCACCTTGCCCCTTTGATCCATGTCCTTGACTATACCGAACATGGCGATGGAATTGGCGAGACTGGCAATCAATCCTCCGGCAGCTCGGTCATTCATACCCAAAAGTGCCCCCAGTTTCATCAGAGGGGTTCGGAATAGTTTGGTAATGGCCCAAACCAGGGGAAACGCCCCGGCCAGCACCAGCGCAATGTCTCCCACAATTTTCAGCCCTTCCTCTACGGGTGCCAGCCCGGGAATGAGCACCAGACCCGTAAGAGACTCCACCAATCCGGCAGCCAGCCCAATGGTAATCAGCGCAATGATGAGTTTGCCAAAGACATGAAATCCTTTGATAAGACCTGTTTCAAAACGCCACAGGCCCAGGGCGATGAGTAGGGCAATGAGGACAATGGGAATTAAGTTTTTCAGGATCATCAAAACAGGAAATCCGGCCGCCACACCACCCACAAAGACACCCACCGGAATGGTGATAATGCCGGCCAGCACCCCTTTGGCAAGATAGGGCCTATCTTGCGGCTCCAGAATTCCCAGTGCCACGGGAATGGTAAAGACCAGGGTTGCTCCCAGCATGGCCCCTACCAGCAGGCCGCCCAGATCGGCGGCTTCCGGGGTTTGTGCCAACTCTTGGGCCAAAGAAGCACCGCCCATGTCGTTGGCCAGAATGGTTCCTGCAAACATGGCGGGGTCTGCTCCCAGAAAGCGGTATACCGGCACCACCACGGGCCGCAGTACATTGGCCAGTACAGGAGCCAGACAGATCATGCCGATCATGGACAGAGCCAGGGAGCCAAGGGCTAAAATGCCGTTTTCAAATTCTACACCCAAACCAATTCGGTTTCCGAAAATTCGGTCAATGGCACCTAAAACGGCAAAGATGCACATAATGGCAATGAGGATTTCATGGGGAGACATGGGTTACCTCCTGATCTAAAATGGCAGCAATGGCTGTGTCTACGGGGGAGTCCTCGCAGTAGATTCTGGCAGTAGAGCCGGAAACCAGGAGCACCCGGTCACCCGGCCCGGCTCCCACAAAATCCGCGGCGACCCGTTTACCCTGATCGGTGCGAACTACCAAGAGGGTATGACCTGTGAGCTGTCTGGCTTTTCGGGTGGCCCAGACTGCTCCGGTAACGGTACCAATTTCCATGGGTTAGCCTCCCTTCAGTGATGTGGAATTGGAATCCAGAATGTCTCTGGCCAGAGGTGTGAGTCTGGCCCCTTCCGGCGGGGTGCACCCCCGGTCTTTCAGCCTCTGGGCTTCTTTTGCACAGATGAGATGAGCCTTTCCGGTTTCCTTGGTAAACTGAATTCCCAGTGCTTTCAGCTCCCGTCTGGCACTCATATATCGATTCCGAAGTCCGGGATTTTTGCAGTCCTTCCCCGGAAGCCCCGGAGAATAGAGAAAGACGGGAATTCCTGCATCCAGGGCCTGCAAAACATCGTCGTTTCGGAAATACAGAAGTTGTCCCGGTGTCAGACTGCCGATGACAACGGCTTCAAAAGGGGATTGGCTCACATAGCGGTACCCCAGAGATTCGGGAGGCTCTTTTCCCACCAGAAGGGCAGGAGGCAGCCCCAATTCCTTCAGAATCCGGTCGGTAACGGCTTGGATCAAAACTTCATTCACGAAGAATCAGCCCCCAATCCCCCTTATGGTAGGCACAGGCATTGGCTTCATCAAAATCAATGTGAACCCGGGGAGAGAAACTGGGGTGGACGCGCACCACCACATCTTCAAATATGACAGGTCTGCTGGTGATGGGTTTTACCTTCACCACATCCCCGTCCTTGAGCTTTCGGATCCGGGCACTGTCCGGATCTAAATGGATGTGCCGCTGGGCAATGATGACACCACACGGAAGTGTCAGCTCTCCTGCAGGCCCCCGTAGGAGGATACCCGGTGTGTTTTCAATCTGCCCGGACAGGCGGATGGGGGGAGTGAGGCCGAGAAAAACAGCGTCTGTCAGGGAAATTTCCACCTGTCCATCTTTTCGCTCCGGACCTAAAACGGCCACGTTGGAAAAGCCTCCTTTTGGCCCGATGACGGACACACGCTGCTTGCTCACAAATTGACCGGGCTGTGACAGGGGACGAAGGGGTTCCAGACTGCATCCAAAGAGGAGTTGAGACTGCTCTTTGGTCAGATGGACATGGCGGCCGGAGGCCTCCACTTCAATAAACATGCGGCTGACAACTTGTAATGCCAGCTGTTCCAGATCGGATGTCACAGAGTGTTCACCTTCTTTTCCCCGGCAGCCAGACGAATTTCCAGAATCCAGAGGAAACTGCTGAGGCGGTTGTAGCCCTGGAGCAGATCGTCTCTGGTGCACCGGCCTTCCCGGTCACGGAAGGCCTCATAGCATTGCAGCTCTGTCTGCCGGGCGGTGGCTCTTGCCTTGTGAATGAGCAGCAGCGTTTTAGGCTGGGTATGGTCTGGCATAAAATGGGGTTGATTGTAATATTTTTGTGGCTGTTGGCTGTGAAGCCGCAATTCCTGGGGAGAAAGCCCACCCAAGGAACAGTCCTCCAGAGGTGTGTCCAGAACATCATGGCGGATGGTTTTTCTGGCAAAGTCCAGAGCTTCCCCAAGAGCCACACAAATGGAAGGAAATCCTGCTTCCCGGGCCTCTTGCTGAGCCAGAAGGAGATCGGCCTCCAGACTGTCCACCAGGCCCCGAAAGAGAATCCTGGGGTGGTTCTTGGGCACAAGATATTCTGAATTGAGATGGGTCATGGATTCCGGCTTGTCCTGCAATGTGGCACCCAGGAGTGTGTGGTAGGATGCAGGCCGGGCTTTTTCTGCGGGAAGGACTTCCACATGATTGGTGCGAAGATAATCCCTGGCCCCCGGGGTCAGACGATCCCCGGCAGCAAGATAGAAGACCCGTTTTCCATCCTTGTTTCGCAGATTGGCTTTTACGGCTTCTTCTGTAAACAGAGCCATAACTTAGGCTTCCTCTTGAGTGGTGCGGCCCTTGGGTAAAATAGCGGCAACTTCTGCATGGGGGCGGGGAATGACATGGACAGAAACCAATTCGCCCACCTTCTCTGCTGCGGATGCGCCTGCATCTGTGGCGGCCTTCACAGCTCCCACGTCGCCCCGAACCATGACAGTCACAAGGCCGCCGCCAACCTGCTCTTTGCCAACCAGAAGGACATTTGCGGCCTTTACCATGGCATCGGCTGCTTCAATGGCACCGACAAGACCCTTTGTTTCCACCATACCCAGTGCATTTGTATTGTTGAGATCAGTCATTTTCATTTCTCCTTACAAAAATTTTTTCATGATTTCTGCCGCCAGAGCAGAAATGAGATCTTCATTCGGAAGAGGCTGGGAGCTATGGGGCTCGGTGCCCCAGGCCACCCTTCTCACATTGATCAAATCCATAGGCCCAATGTTATTGGAAGAGGAGCTTCCCCCTACAGCACCGCAGCCCAGTGTCATGGCGGGGAACAGATTGGTGGTGGCACCAATACCGCCCAGTGCACCGGGGGTATTGACCAGGAATCGGGAAACGGGAATCTCCAAAGCAAAACGGCGCACCACCGCCTCATCCTGGGCGTGCATCATGAAGCTGTGCCCTGCACCTTCCAGATACAAAAGCTCCTGGGCTCTGCGAAGGATTTGCGCTTCGTTCTCTTCCACATAGTAGGCAAGGACGGGACAGAGTTTTTCCCAGGAATAGGGAGCAGAATCTCCCACCTGGGTCTGCTGTGCCAGAAGCACCCGGGTGCCGGAAGGAATGGAAATACCTGCCTGCCGGGCAATATCGGCCGCTGTTTTCCCCACAATTTTGGGATTCAGCCGACCATCCGGACGAAAAAGGAGCTGCCCAACCTTCTGAGCTTCCTGATCGTTCATCAAATAGCCGCCCTGCTTGCTAAGCTCCTGCCGTACCCGCTGATCCAGATTCCGCTCCACCAGAATACTTTGTTCGGAGGCGCAGATGATGCCGTTGTCAAAGGTCTTGGAGGAAAGGATCTGTTCCACGGCCCTGGACACATCGGCAGAGCCGTGAATATAGGCAGGCCCGTTGCCTGCACCCACACCAATGGCGGGCTTTCCGGAGGAGTAGGCCGCCTTGACCATACCGGGGCCGCCGGTGGCGAGAATCAGCCGCACCTGAGGACAGGTCATCAGTTCTCTGGTGCCCTCCATGGTAGACAGTTTCATACAGGATACGGCACCGCTGGGACAGCCGGCCTCCCGGGCCGCTTGCGCCACCACCTCCACGGCTTCCACAGTGCATTTGGCTGCGGCAGGGTGGGGGGTGAATACAATGGCACATCCGGCTTTCAGAGCAATCATTGCGTTATGGCAGACAGTGGAAGTGGGATTGGTGGATGGAACAATGGCGGCAATCACGCCCACGGGAACGCCGATTTCCCAGAGTTTCTTTTCCGGGTCCTCTTCCAGAAGACCCACGGTTTTCATCGATGCGATTGCTTCATAGACCTTTTCGGAAGCAAAGCGGTTTTTGGTTTCTTTGTCTTTGGCATTGCCGAACCCGGTTTCCTCCTGGGCCATTTTGCCCAATCTGGCGGCATTGGCGGAAAAGGCCTGGCAAATGGCCTTCGTAATTTGATCCAGCTGAGCCTGAGAGAAGGTGCGCAGCTTCTGCTGTGCCTGCTGTGCAAGCTGTGCCAGCTCTCTGGCCTCCTGGCGGGAGGCAAGATCCTGATCCATGGTGATTCTCCTTTATATCAGATGTGAATGGGAAGCAGCGGTAATTTCCTCTACCTTCAGTCGGAATGCTTCACAGGCAGCAACACAGGCAGACTGGGTCCCGGTGAGAAGTCCGCCGCCGAAGTTGGTCTCTGTGGGCGGTGCATAGAGCTTGGCAAGGGTCACATCAGAGGCCTTGAGTGCCGCATCCAGTGCAGAAATGGCAGGTAAGGGCGGGGCAATGAGATAGGCCAGGGGGCTGCCCTCCGGCACCTGCGCCTCCTTTGCCAGAAAGGACCCGGTGCGGCTGACGGTATAGGCCAGACAGTGGCTTTCTTTCCCAAAACCAACCTGACCGGAAGAAAGTAAATCCAGAGCCGCATCCATGCCGCTTCGAACTTCCGACGGCGTTGAGCCGGAAAGGATTCCCAGAACTTCGCCGGAAATGGGACTGGAAGGGTAGGAAGAACCGGCGTAAAGGCTTCTTGCGTAAGTGACTTTCACGGTAGAGGCTTTGGTGGCGGCATCCAGGGCAATATAGGTGGCGTCGTCACAGTCCGTTGCAATAAGGCCCAGGCAGCGCCAGGAATCGGGAACGCCCAGCGCTTCGCAGAGCTTGGGGTCTGCGTTGGGCAGAAACTGGGCAGACAACACCTGCACAGGAATCAGATTCATTATACCGCCCCCCGCAAAAGATCTACGCCGGAGGCCTGTTTGCGCAGGATGGTTCCGATCAGTTCCGCAATGTGGGCTCCGGCCTCCACACTGGGAGTGCCCTGCCGATGGATGTTCGATACCACGGTGCGTTTGGATTCCGGGATACCTGTATGGGGATGATAGGTGAGATAGGCTGACATAGACTCTGCGGAGACTAGACCGGGCCGCTCGCCCACCAGAATGCAGACCAGCTCACAACCGATGAGATCTCCCACAAAGTCGCCGGAACCCACTCTTGCGTTTTCCACATACAAAATGGGGCCGGTCTCAATGCCCTGGGCCTGTAAGCCCTGCCGAATGGCCTTGGCGCAGTCCATGGCGTTGGCTAAAATGGCGGCACAGGAAAGGCCGTCTCCAATGATGAGCTGCACTTTTCCTGCCTTGGGAAGGCTCTTTTGAATGATTTCGCTGTTTTCTTTGTCAAACTTTCTGCCCAGATCCGGTCGGGTGAGGTATTGTTCCCGGCTTTCACAGCAGGTTTTTACCGGGATCAGCCCGTTTTCTTTGGCAAACTCCGGGCCGATCTCTGCAAAGACGCTGTCCTGAGCAGCGGCGTGATCCAGACGAAAGCGAAGAAAGGTCTCTGTTTTGTATCTGGGGCCTGCCCGTCCCACACCCAGACGGGCCGGAGTTTTGGCTTTCAACCGAAGAAAACCGGGGCCGTCTGCCGGATCACGGACCAGATACAGTTTGCGAAGGTCCACCTTAGACAGGTCCTCCGGGTCATCCTCGGTGCTCTCCGGGGCTGTAGCGGTGGGATGGTATTCACTTGCTTTCACTGCCGGCTCTTCCAGAGGTGCCATCTCTCTGAGCATCTGGGCCACCAGCGTTTTGAGCTCCTCCTGATTCATGTTGTTCCTCCTTGCTGATTATAAAAGGCAGGAACCGTCTCCGGCCTTTTTGGTCAAATGCCCGTTTTCAACAAACCCCATGTGTTCCAACCAGGTCTGGAAGGGCGCAATGGCCGTGAGGCCAAAGATTTCCCGCAAGGCAGCCGTTTCCCGGAACCCCGTGGTCTGATAGTTCAGCATGATATCATCGCCGTGGGGAATCCCCATGAAATAGTTGCATCCTGCGGCGGTGAGAAGGGTTGCCAGATTTTCGATATCGTTTTGATCGGCCTTCATGTGATTGGTATAACAGGCATCACATCCCATGGGAATCCCTAAGAGTTTTCCCATAAAATGATCTTCTAATCCGGCTCTTGTGACCTGTCGGGCATCGTACAGGTATTCAGGCCCAATGAAGCCCACCACAGTATTGACCAGGAAAGGAGAGAAGTGCCGTGCAAAACCGTAGCATCGAGCCTCCATGGTAACCTGGTCTGTTCCGAAATGGGCGTCTGAGGACAGCTCCGAGCCCTGGCCCGTCTCAAAATACATCACATTTGGCCCCTCGGCGGTGCCTTGAGAAAGGGCCATTGCTTTTGCGTCCTCTATGGTCTGGGCAGAGAAACCAAAGGCCTCATTGCCCTTCTGGCTGCCAGCAATGGACTGGAACACCAGATCCATGGGGGCACCCTTTTCCAACGCCGCCATCTGGGTGGTCACATGGGCCAGCACACAGGTCTGAGTGGGAATCTGCCAGCGCTCCTTCACCTCACGAAACCGCTCCAAAACCTCCTTCACTCTCTGGGCAGAGTCTGTGACAGGGTTCAGGCCAATCACCGCATCGCCTGCACCAAAGCTGAGGCCTTCCAATGTAGAGGCAAGAATTCCGTCTACATCGTCGGTGGTGTGGTTGGGCTGGAGACGGCAGGAAAGAGTTCCGGGAAGGCCGATGGTGGTGTTGCAGTGAGCCGTGACCCGGATTTTCTGCGCGGCATAAATGAGATCCAGATTGCTCATGAGTTTTGCAACGGCGGCCGCCATTTCCGGAGTCAGTCCCCGGCTGAGGCGGTGCAGATCTGCCTGTGTGGTGGTCTCGGAGAGGATATACTCCCGAAGCTGAGATACGGTCCAGTTTGCGATTTTCTGATACTGGGGCTCATTAAGATCATCCATAATGATCCGGGTCACTTCGTCGCTTTCATAGGGAACGGCAGGATTTTCCCGCAGGTCTTTCAGAAGCAGATTGGATACAACGATCTTTGCAGCCACCCGCTCCTGCGCGGTTTCAGCGGCAAGCCCTGCCAGCTGATCGCCTGTTTTTTCTTCATTTGCCTTGGCTAAGGCGGTTTTCAGGTCAGGAAACGAGTAAGTTGTTCCCAACAGTCTGGTTTTTAATATCATTTGCGATGCTCCTTTAATGGTTATCCCAGTACCAGTGTTTTCTTAACTACGGGGAAGGCGGCTCCATGGGCCACCGGTGGCGCAATGTCCAAAAAACTTTCCGGGGTCAGCTCTAAGCCGTCCAGACATAGAAGAGGTCCACGGAGTCGTGAGGCCAAGGCATGGCCTAAAGCTTTTGCCATGTCATATCCCGTCACCACCACATGAGGCGCAGGGAGGGCCGTTAGAATATCTGCCAGTCGATCAGCCAGTGCTTGCAGACGATCATAGCTTGGACCGTTGAAGCCGGGAAGAAAGAGCGCAGCAGGGCTGTTGGGCCAGGGCCGTTTGAGGGACTCCACTGTGCTGCGGAGCATTTCCGAAGAAAACTCCTGCTCCTCAGAGGTGAGACACAGCACAGGCAGGGACTCCAGAGGAAATGCAATCTCCCGGGCATAAACGGTGCTTCCAGAAAGCTGGGTGCTGTGGCAGCCCGCTCCAATGACGGTCGCCCGAATGGTTTCTGCCCCCAGACGGTAAGAGCCGGAACAGAGCCTGCTGTGTTTGATGGCTCTGCCCAGCATGGGGCCGATATCCCCGTAGATATAGAGGTTTTCCGGGGTGTTCTCAATGAGATCAGCAACGCCCCCGGAAAAGGAAAGAATCACAGGGCCGGGCAGAGGAAACAGGCGGTTGGTAATGAGGCTGGGAGGAACAGGATTGTCGGAAAGACCTGCCGCAGATTCCAGCGCATTCACCAGGACTGCAACAACGGCTTCCAGTCGGGAAGGGTCTGCCGCATCTCCCGGGCGAAGAGAAGAAAGAGAAGACAGAACAGGTGAGACATAGGTGATGATCCCATGCTCCATCCGAATCAGGCGGCCTCCCACATTGAGGCAACCGGTTTTTGTAATCACACCATCTTCGGCCAGGGCTAAGTTGCTGGTTCCGCCTCCGATGTCCATATGCAGGACCGGAAGGGAACTTCCGGCGCTGTACAAATCCACCCCGGCGCCCTTGGCGGCCAGAATACTTTCCAGATCCGGTCCTGCCGTAGCCACCACAAAGTCTCCTGCAAATTTTTCCAAAGCATCCAGGACGGCTTTGGCATTTTCCTTTCGGGCCGTCTCTCCGGTGATGATGATAGCACCGGTAGTGATTTCTTCGGGGACAATGTGGGCAGACTGGTATTCCTTCGCAACAATGGTTTCAATTCCAGCGGCGTCCAAAGTGGTTTCGGATAACAAAGGGGTAAAATGGATGGGACTGCGATAAAGGATTTCCCGTTTTTTGATCTGCAGATCCGGCACACTGTAGGCATTGGCCTGATTTTCCACTGTGAGACGGGAGACAATCAGCTGAGTGGTAGAAGTGCCTACATCAATGCCCACAGAAAGCATGGATTCACCCATCTGCGGTCACCTCTGACAACAGTTTTTCCAGCATCTGAACAGTCGGCTGTATCGGATTGGTGGCACAGCAGGGGTCTGCCAGTGCGGCCTCTATAATAGAGCCACTGTGCTTTCTTACTTCCTCCGGAGAAATACCTGCCTGCTCTAAGGTGGCAGGAAGCCCCAGCTCCCGGCGAAGCCGAATCAGGGAGGACCGCAGATTTCGGACACAGATGGCATCTGCCGAGCCTGCCAGGCCTGCGGCTCTTGCGGCTTGGGCGTATTTGTGTCCTGCCTCCCGTGCGTTACAGGTAATCACGCCGGGAAGCAAAATGGCATTCAATCTGCCGTGGGGGATATGAAACCGTCCCCCAAGACTGTGGGACAGCGCGTGGCAGATTCCCAGACCTGCCTGCGAAAAGGCCATGGCCGCCATGGTTGCGGCTTCGTGGACAGGAAGACGGGCTGAAAGGTCCCCTCGGTAGGAAGAAGGGAGCAGCGTGAATGCGTTTGCAAAGGCATCCAGGGCCAAGGCGTCTGTAATGGCACCGGCCTTTGTGCCTGCCATAGCCTCCAGGGCGTGGGAAAGCACATCAAAACCTGTATCGGCAATGAGCCCCTTTGGAAGTTTGGTCAAAAGCTCGCTGTCCAGAATTGCAATTTTGGGCCGAAGAGTCTCACTGATTATAGGATGTTTGATGCCCTTATAGGTGATAATGGAAAAGTCTGTGACCTCGGCACCGGAACCTGAGGTGGTGGGGATCGCCACCAGAGTACTGTTGGATTCTGAAAAATAGAGCATTGCTTTGGCGCAGTCCATGGGACTGCCTCCCCCTAAGGCCAGCACATAGTCTGGGGAGAAGGCTTTGATTTTTGCGGCGCCCCGGGCCACCAGCTCCAGACTTGGATCCGGTGTTACCTCATCAAACAGCTCCACCGTGGCCCCAGTCAGAGCCCCAATCTCCTGGGCCATGCCGTTGGAGGAAAAGAAGGAGTCCGTTACCAAAAGGACCCGCTGGGCCTTCAGGTCTGCAAGAGACCTCCGGGCACCCGGCCCTGTAATGATTCGGGTGGCACAAAGAAAGCTGTGCAATCTTACCGCCCCTTTCTTGTGGTTTGTCTTGCTCTAGTATTTCCTGAATTTGTGAAAATCATGTGCCTAGTCTGGAATTCTTTTGAAAATACGGACCTTGACAGGAAACGGAAAATATGAAACAATAGAAAATACAAATTTCCCTGAGGTGAATGTGAAATGGAGAAACATACAAAATCCGGTTTTTGCAGACATTGCGGCAACTATCTGGAAATTCCCGCTGAGCTCACGGAGTTTTCCTGCCTGTACTGCGGTGCACGAATGAAGGCGGAGGAACTGCAAAAGCAGGAGCGGGTAGATTGCCTGGAGGCCCAAGCTTCCCTGGAAAAGGTAAAAAAGGGCCTGCCTGAGGCAGTAACCGGATATTTGAATGTATTTCGCTATTTAAATGCCAAGTCATTTCCCAATCACTTCAGAAAGTACGTACAGGAAAACCGGGAGGTACTGGAGGCTCTGCCACTGGCGGCCCAAGTGCCCGGCGCCCCCTTAGAGGAGCTGACAGAGGCTCTCATCAAAGCTTTGCAGGCATGGAGCCTCAGAGAAAAGAAGCCTGCCAGAAGTCGGGACAGCCTGCTGGACGATGCAAAAATCACCATTTGCCTTCTTTTGATCCCGGCACTTCGGTCTCTGGAAGATCCTGCCGGGGAAGCGTTCTGTCAGCTTCTGCATGAAAAGTGGATGGAAGCCTATCCAAAAAAAGTCTTCTCCCTCACCAGCTATGAAGCGATTATGAGCGGTTTCGAGAGCAGGAAACTCTGTTTCATCACCACGGCAGTCTGCCAAATTGCCAATAAGCCGGATGACTGCCCGGAACTGACTGCGTTTCGACAGTTCCGAGATATTTATATGAAAGAACACTGCCCGGATCTGATTCAGCAGTATTATGAGATCGCACCCGCCATTGTGACGGCCATTGATTACACGGATTGCCCTCAGCGGGTATATCCCCGGATTTGGGAACGGTACCTTTCTTCCTGCTATGAGGATCTTCAAAACCGAAATTGGGAACGCTGTCTGGAGACCTATACCCAGATGGTTCGTGCGCTTTCCCGGAAATATTTTCCCGATATGGAAAAATCTCAGGTGCAGTGAGAAAATAAACATGGAAAAATGAAAAGAATGTGCTATAATATCATGTAGGATTTTATCAGCAGGAGGCAGGCATGGAGTTTCCGGGATTTTTGGGCAACGAACAACTAAAGCACAATCTGTCGGCGGCGGTGGATCGTCAGCGAGCTGCCCACTTTTATTTGATTTCCGGCCCGGAAGGGTCCGGTAAACGGACGCTGGCCAGACTTTTGACTGCGGCGCTTTTGTGCAGAAGCCAGGGAGGAAAACCCTGCGGTGTGTGCAGCCAGTGCCGAAAGGCCCTGAGCAATCAGCACCCTGACCTCATTACCGTAGATGATACAGAGCACAAAAATATCCCTGTGAAACTGGTGCGCAGCGCCAGAGATGATCTGTTTATTCGCCCCAACGAGGGGAATCGGAAAATCTATTATGTGCCGAGAGCTCAGAATTTGAATCTGGAAGGACAAAATGCCCTTCTGAAGGTGCTGGAAGAACCGCCTTCTTACGGGGTGTTTCTGCTTCTTACGGATAATCCCGATAAGCTGCTTCCAACCGTGCGTTCCAGATGTGTGGAGCTGAAGCTTCAGCCTCTGCCTGTGGCTGTTGTGGAACAGGAACTTCAAAAGGAGTTTCCGGATTCTACCCGGGAAACCCGGATGGCCGCTGCAAACCGAAGCGGCGGCTGGCTGGGTCAGGCCAAAATCCTGATGCAAGAGGGAGGCGGCTGGTATCCCCAGACCATAGAATTTGTGGAGAGCTATTGCAGCAAGAATCACCAGCGCCTTTTGCGGCTGTTGGTTCCCATGGAGAAAATGAAGCGGGAACAGGTGGCCCCTATTTTGAGCCAGTGGCGGGATCTCTTGTCCTCGGCGCTTACCTGCCGAGCAGGACTGCCTCCCATGGACCCATACAGCAGACAGCTGGCCATGGGACGCACCTCCAGAGACCTGACTCAGGGGGTGGAGATCCTGCAAAAAAGTCTGGAATATTTGCAGGGGAATCTTTCAGTGGGAGCGATCTGCGGAAATCTGGTTTGGCAGCTTCGGTAATTGCCTGCTGTTCAGTCCATATGTGCGCCCTTTTGGGGCAGAAGGAGAATACCATGAACGAAGAAAATCAAAACTCTCCGGTCATTGCCGGTGGACCTATGGCGCCGGATCAGAATACCCCGGTGGACGTGGTAGATGTCCAGTTTCGATCCGGCTCCAAGATATATTATTTCGACCCAGCAGAATTTGAGGTTCCTGCCGGTGCCCATGTGATCATTGAAACAGCCCGGGGCCCGGAATACGGCATTTGTACCGCCGGGAATCACCAGGTTCCGTTCCGGGATATTGTTCCGCCTCTGCGCAAGGTGATGCGCCTGGCTACGGAGAACGACAAACGGACCTTGAGCGCCAATCGTGCCAAGGAGAAGCGGGCCTATGAGATTTGTCAGCAGAAGATTCAGGAGCACAACCTGGAAATGCAGCTGGTGTCTGCGGAATATGCCTTTGACGGTAGCAAGATCCTTTTCTTTTTTACCGCTGACGACCGGGTTGACTTCCGGGAACTGGTAAAGAACCTAGCGGGGATCTTTCGTACCCGCATTGAGTTGCGGCAGATCGGTGTCCGGGACAAGGCTAAGATGATTGGCGGTCTCGGAATCTGTGGCAGACCATTTTGCTGCTCTCAGTTTTTGGATGACTTCCAGCCCGTCTCGATCAAAATGGCAAAGACCCAGAACCTGAGCCTGAATCCCACAAAGATTTCCGGGACCTGCGGCAGACTGATGTGCTGCCTCAAATATGAGCAGGAGGCTTATGAAGACCTGCTCAAAACCAGCCCCAAGGCAGACTCCTTTGTGGATACCCCAGATGGCCGTGGCACTGTGGTAGAGGTCAATCTCCTGCGGCAAAGTGTGAAGGTCCGTATGGAGGAGGAACCTGAAAATATCAATGTCTATCCCAACGCAGAGATCTGTGTTCTGCGAAACGGAAAGGCAAAGAAGAATGATCCTCCCATTCCGGCGGATCTTGCTCCCATTTCCGGAAATGGGAAACGGCCGAGGCCGGTTATGGCTGCGGAGGAACCCTCCATGCATCTGGATCCCATTCGCTTCCGCTATCGTCCGGATGACATTGTAGAAGAGGAAGAGCAAGAATCGGTTCAGGAAACGCCCAAGGCCGAGGAGCAGCGCCGCAGAAAAAAGTCTGCGGAGCGGAAACCGGAGGAGCAGTCCCCCCGGGAGGAGTCTTCCAAGCAAGGGGAGGCCAGTCAGGAAACCAACGCCCCACAGGGAAAGCCGGAGCAGTCCCGCCGCCGAAATCGCCCCAAGCCTCAGAAACCCCAGCAGGCACAGGAAGAGGCAGCTGCCGAAGCAAACGAGCAGCCTAAGCCGCAAAACCGTCCCAATAAAGCCAGAGGGAGCCGGGGCCCCAAACCTCGACAAGAGGCAGAGGCAGGAAAGCCTGAAACAGAAAAAAATGGCACTGCCAGACCGCCCAGACTGGAGCGGCCGAAGCAGGACAAATCCGCCAAACAGCCCCGCGGTGAAGGTAAGAAGCAGGAAGCAATGCCCAAACAGCCCAAAGCAGAGGGAGAGCAAAATAATCGCCGTCCGCACGGCAATTACCGCCGACGCCCCAACCATCGCGCCAAGAAGCCACAGGATGGAGGCAATGCAGGGGGCAAGCAGGGAGAATAAGGCTGCATTTTGAAATAAATAAGAAACAGGTGCTGTTTTCTGTTGTCAGTGGAAGACAGCACCTGCTTTTTTAGAGCGATATGTGGATTTTGGAGCGCAGATAAAAACTCCGCCGGGTGAGATTCCGGCGGAGCTGAATCCAATATATCAAATAATTCCCATATGGACCAGTATGAAGAGCACACAGCTGGCCACAAGGAGCAGTGCCAGAAGTACAACCTCCATACGCAGTTTTCCCCGGGATGCATTGGGATCTTCGTTCTGACTTACAAGACCCAACTTACGCAGACTGGTCACAATGGGCTTGTAGATCAAAAGAATGATGCCGGCGTTGATGGTTCCCTTCAGAAGATTGAAGGGAAGGAACACGGGAATCATCATTTGGGCAATGGCGGCTCTGGGAAGGCCCTCATACAGGGGGGTGATCAGATAGTTCCAGAGCATCATGACAATGGTGGCAAGCACAACACCCAGAGCAAGACCCAGAATGGCACCCTTGAGGGTGTGCTTTTTCTTATAGACAAAGGTGGCAGTACAGCCGAATGCACAGGTGGACAGGACGTTCATGATCATGCCGATCGGGCCGGTGACGCTAATGGTAATCATTTCCACCAGGGACACCACAAGGGAAACTGCTATCACAGCAAGGGGCCCAAAGAGGAAACCGCCGATGGTGATAATTACATCTTTGGGTTCATACTTGAGAAAATCAGCAAATCCAAGGGGGATTCGGCAGACGGAGACCACAGCAAAGGCGATGGCACTAAGCATGGCCAGCATAACCAGTTCTTTGACGGACATTGTGCGAGACTTCATAGATAATTCCTCCAACGCAAAAAAATAAACCCGGAGAAAGATTCTCCGGGCAGCGAAAATACTCGCACTAAGTGTGCGTATCTTCTTCCATCCAGACTATACTGTCGGTGCTGGAGTTACACCAGCTCAACAGCTCCGTAGAGCCGCTCGCGGACTATACCGCCGGTCGGGAATTCCACCCTGCCCTGAAGAGTACGATTCAGTTGTAGTTCCATCATACTCTTACAACTGCAGATTGTCAAGAGTTATTTTCTGTGTTATAATAAATTCCGTAATCAGTTATGCTGCTGAAGTCCCTGGACAACGCCGCCTGCGGAGGTATCTGTCACATCGCCGCCAATGACACGATTGTCGTAAAGGAGCAGGGTAGCATAAACGGGGTCCGAGGCATTGGGATAGTTTTGAATCTCATAGACGTATTGAGTTGCGGTTTTTCCGGCGTACTTTGTGAGATCAAAGCCCTGGCTAATTTGCAGCGCGTTGTATCGCCCAAAAACTTCGGAGCTTTCAGCAGGGATCAGAACCTGCTGGGTTTTAACCGGGGAGACCACCACGTTCCAGCCGCAGTCTTCCAGGTATTGTACCCTGGCATCGTTGGTTCGCAGAGATACCGGTTCAGTCTGATCTGTGTCTGGTTTGTTGCCGGTGATTATGCAGAGCAGAACGATCAGGGCAATCAGTGCCCCCAGAACCATGAGAACTCTTTTTTTATTGATTTTTGCGGTCATCACGACCATACAGATCCCTCCAGTTATGTTTGGTTGTACAATCTATGAGTACGGATGGGACAAATAGAACAGAAGGTGAAAAGAATGTTGCAGAGATTGGATAAGGCCCTTTCCAATACGGGCCTCCTCACTCGGAGTCAGGCCAAGGACGCACTAAAGGCGGGGAGAATTCAGTGTGACGGTGTGATTGTGTGGGACGGTGCTGTGAAGGTAGATCCGGAGGTACAGGCCATTACTTTAGATGGAGAGCGGATTTCGGTTGGCACCGTCATTTTAATGCTGAATAAGCCGGCAGGCTTTGTAACTTCCACCCAGGACCCCAGGGATAAGACTGTCATGGAGCTGATTCCGTCTCAGTACCGCCGCCGGGTTGCACCTGTGGGGCGGTTGGATAAGGAGACGGAAGGACTTCTTCTGTTCACTGATGACGGGGACCTTGCGCACTTCTTGATTTCTCCCAAGCATCAGGTGCCAAAGATTTATTACGCACGCCACGAAGGGGAAGCCACCCAGGAGGATGTGGCGGCCTTTTCTCAGGGCCTGACGCTGAAAGATGGGACCAGCTGCCTTCCGGCACGCCTGGAACCCCTTGGTCCCGGCGAGAGCAGGATAACGGTTTGCGAAGGAAAATATCATCAGGTGCGCAGAATGATGGCCAGCCGCGGAATGTCTGTTACCTATCTGGAGCGGCAGTCCGAAAGCGGACTCACCCTTGGGGATTTGCCGAGAGGCGAGGTGAGATTGTTGACCCAAGGGGAAGAAATGGCTCTCCGACGGGGAAATTGAGCATGTTTCCGATGAGTAAATGCCCCTGCAAAGGGCACAAATGGACAAATCCTGTGATATTCCATAAAAAAGAAGTACGATTTTGCAATATTATGTCAAAAGGTACTTGCAAAATGCGCAAAAAAGGTGTATCATATATCCGTGATTTTGTGTAAACCGTTTTTATGCAATTTTCAGGAGGAGGGCACTACCGATGTCCAATCGTATTTTTCAGAGTGTAATTGTTCAATTAAAGGAAGCCACGGATCGAGTGCTTGGTGTGATCGATGCGGAGGGAAATATTGTATCATGCAGTGAGACTGTTATGCTGGGGGAGAAGTGGCAGGAAGCCGCTCTGAAGGTTGGCAGTTCTTTTGACTCCATGGTAACATTTGAGGGCAAGACCTACAAGGCAATGGTGGGCAGCAGCAATTACTATGAGTATGCTGTTTTTGTCTCCGGCGAGGATGAGCTGGCTGCCAGCTTGTGCTGTATGGCCTATGTTGCGCTGAATGATGCCAAGGTGTTCTATGAAGAGAAGCATGACAGAGGAACCTTCGTCAAGAACATTATTATGGATAATATCCTTCCAGGTGACATCTATATCCGTGCCAAGGAGCTGCATTTCTCTACGGATGCGCCCAGAGCGGTGTTTTTGGTCCGACAGGTGGGGCATGGAGATGTGGCGGCGGTGGATGTGCTGCAAGGCATGTTCCCGGACAAGCTTCAGGATTTTGTTCTCAGTGTCAACGAGACGGACATTGCTGTTGTGAAGCAGATTGGACCCACAACCACATCCGAAGACTTGCAGAAAATTGCACAGTCTATGGAAGATGTGCTGAAGACAGAGCTGTTCATCAAGACGGTTATCGGCATTGGCACCGTTTCCGGGCATCTGCGGGAACTGGCAGATGCTTACAAAGAAGCGCAGACGGCCATCGATGTGGGCAAGGTTTTTGATACGGAGAAGAGCATCATCAACTATGAGAATCTTGGTATCGGACGCCTGATTTATCAGCTGCCCACCACGCTGTGTGAAATTTTCCTGTCTGAAGTATTCAAGAAAAATCCCTTGGATTCCCTGGATCAGGAAACGCTCTTCACCATCAATAAGTTCTTTGAAAACAGTCTGAATGTGTCTGAGACTTCCAGAAAGCTGTTTGTCCACCGCAATACTTTGGTCTACCGTCTGGAGAAAATCAAAAAGCTGACAGGCTTGGATCTTCGGCAGTTTGACCATGCAATTATATTCAAGGTGGCCCTGATGGTTCGGAAATATCTGGCCTCCCGGGAACCACATAATGCGCCTTAAATTTCTGTGCGGCAGGTTTTCCTGCCGCACATTTTTTATGAAAAAAGACGGAAAAGAACATCGGATTGGGAATTTCCATTGACTTCTTAATTACAATGTGTTACAATTCGGTTACGCTATATATTGGAGCTGATATAGAAAATGATTGAATTTAACGATGTTGTAAAATCCTATACGGTGGGCAACACGGCTTTGCAGGGCGTGTCTATGCGCATTGAGGATGGCGAGTTTGTCTTCCTGGTGGGCCCTTCCGGCTCCGGAAAATCCACCATTATCCGGTTGATTACCGGTGAGATCAAGCCTACAAAAGGTAGCGTTCATGTCAATAGCTATGACCTTGAGCATATGCGAAAAAAAGACATTCCGTATATGCGCCGTACGGTCGGCGTTGTGTTTCAGGATTTCCGGTTGATCGAAAAAAAGACAGTATATGAAAATGTTGCCTTCGCCATGCGTGTCATCGGTGCAACGGAAAAGAATATTCGGGAGCGTGTTCCCTATGTTCTGGAGCTGGTCGGTTTGGAGGATAAAGCCAAACGCCACCCCAACGAGCTGTCCGGCGGTGAGCAGCAGCGTGTTGCCATTGCCCGTGCTCTGGTGAATAACCCTTCTATGATTATTGCGGATGAGCCTACCGGCAACCTGGACCCTGCCAGATCCTATGAAATCATGCTTCTTCTGGAGCAGATCAATGAATTGGGCACCACGGTTCTGGTAGTGACTCACGAGCGGGAATTGGTGGAACGCTTCACGAAACGGACCATCGTGATTGATGATGGCAAGGTAATCAGCGACGGAATGGACGGGTATTATCACTATGAAAATGAATAATTTTGGCTACTTGATGAAAGAGGGCATCCGTGGAATCTTTCTGCGCGGGTTTATGTCCTTTGCTGCTGTGTGTGTCACGGTGGCGTGCCTGCTGATTATCGGCAGTATCTCTGCGCTTCTCTACAATGTCAATGTCAAAGTAGAGGAGGAGGCAAAAAGTACGCAGATCCTTTGCATCATTGACGAGAACTTCTCTGAGGCCGAAGCGAAGAGTGTTGGCTCAAAGGTGAATATGATTCCCAATGTGAAGCAAGCTGTATTCGTTTCCCGAGAGGAGGCCCTCAGGGAGTTCTCTGAGAAGCATGAGGATGTTTTTGCCACGGTAGATCCGCAGACCCTGCGGGACCGCTTCGCCCTGACATTGGAAGACAATAATCTGATGGAGGAAACGGTGGAGCAGTTGAGGGGGGTGACCGGCGTGGCAGAAGTTGTCGCCCCCATGGAGCTGGCGGAAGATTTTTCATCCTTGCAGTACATTATGCGGATCATATCCGGTGTTGTGATTGCGCTGCTTCTTGTTGTGTCCCTGCTTATTATTGCGAATACAGTCAAGCTTGCTATGTATGACCGGAAAGATGAGATTGCCATTATGAAAATGGTAGGCGCTACCAACGGATTTATTCGACTGCCGTTCGTGGTTGAGGGAATGCTTCTGGGCCTGTTTGGTGCGGCTTTGGCGTTCTTTATGGAGTGGGCGCTCTATGATGCTTTGGTTGAGTGGATGAATGGCGTCGCAAGCAAGGAACTTTTCCAGTTTGTGCCTTTTGAAACGCTGCTGGTGCCTCTGCTGGCTGTCTTTATTGCAGCAGGTCTTTTTGTTGGCCTGGTAGGAAGCTTCTCTTCTATCCGGAAATTCTTGGACGTATGATGTATCATGTGTTGATAAGGAGGATAATATGAAACAAAAGAAATTTGTATCAATTGTCGCCGGTTTTCTGGCACTAATGATGATTCTGGGATTGATTTTGAGTATCATTCCTGCTCAGGTTTTTGCCGCAAGTTCTTCTTCCATTCAGAGTGAAATCGATGGCTTGGAAAAAGAAGCGGAAGATATTAAAGCGGCTAAGGCAGCTTTGGCACAGAAGCAGGCGGAGAATGCGGAGGAGCAGCAGAGTCTGGTGAACCGTAAAATGGAAATTGACCAGGAAATCAAGCTGATCCATGAAGAAATCAACAATATCAATGCGCAGATCAAAAGCTATAACCAGCTGATTTCTGAAAAGCAAAAGGAGCTGGATGCTGCAAAGGTTCGTCAGAAAGATCTGAATCAGCACTATCAGGCAAGAATTCGTGCCATGGAAGAAAATGGCGATGTCTCTTATTGGTCCGTGCTGTTCCGCTCCAGCAACTTTTCCGAGTTCCTTGGAAATATGAGCATGGTAGCCGATATTGCAAGAGCGGACCAGAAGATGATGGACGAGCTTCGTGAGGCTGCCCAGGCCATTGAGGTCGCTCAGACGGAGTTGGCAGCGGAGAAAGATGGGCTGGAAGTGCAGAGAACCGCACTGAACGAGAGCCAGGCAGAATTGGATGCTCGCAGCGCAGAGGCGACAGAGCTTTTGGACGAACTCAACTACAAAGCTCGTGATATGGAAGGTACCTTTGTAGAATACGAAGCCAAGGAAAACAGTCTGGCCAACGAAATTGCCCTGAAGGAGCAGGAGTACACAACCGCTCTGAAAAAAGAAGAAGAGGAAAGACGGAAACAGGAAGAAGCCGCAAAGGAACAGGCCGAGAAGGAACAAGCCGAAAAGGAAGAGGCGGAAAATCAGAATAATAACTCAGGCAGCGGGGAAGAAAATGAAGATGTTGGGGGAGGCGGAAACAGCGGAGGCTCTTCCTCCGGGTGGATGTATCCGCTGCCTTACCAGGCTCCCATTACCTGTCCTTACGGATGGCGTATCCACCCCATCACCGGAGAGCAGAGCTTCCATACTGGAGTGGACCTTGGTGCCGGAAGCGGTACTCCCATTTATGCGGTCCGCAGCGGCTATGTAACGACAGCTACATATTCCGATATTTACGGCTATTATGTTACGGTGAATCATGGAGATGGCTATTCCTCCCTGTCTGCCCATATGACCCACTATGTGGTATCCAGTGGTGAGTATGTGGAGCAAGGGCAGATCATTGGTTATGTTGGATCCACTGGCTGGTCCACTGGCCCCCATCTGCATTTGACGATTTACTACAATGGAAGCCATGTGAACCCTATGGATTATATCTAATTTCCAATCCCACAGCCCCAGATGGGGCTGTGGGCAAAGTCATATTTAATGAAGTGAGGGAAATCTCTTGAACGAAAAGAAATTGATGAAGGTTCTGTCATATCTCATGACGGTTTTGATTACTGCGTTCTGTGTTGCATTTTTTGTGGAGAGCCGAGTGGAAAAAAGGTTGGCAAAGCCTCCTGTACCGACAAACAAATTGACTCAGCTGTATCAGCTGATTGAGCAGAATTTTGCTGATGATGTGGATACAAAGGAACTGGGCGACGTCGGAGCAGAAGCTATGGTGGATTCATTGGGCAACCGCTGGAGCTACTATATTCCGGCAGAAGAGTATGCCGCACATATTGAGGCTGCAAAGAATGAATATGTGGGTGTCGGCATCACCATTCGTGAGGATGAAGAGCAGGGGGCGTTGGAGATCATTGATGTTGTGCCTGGCGGCCCCGCGGATCAGGCAGGGGTTCAGGTAAAGGATATCCTGCTGGAGGTAGAAGGAAAGGACTGTACAGAACTGGGCCGGGACGGGACGGCGGAACTGGTTCGTGGAAAAGAGGGGACCAAAGTCACCCTGGCAGTCAGCCGCAATGGTGAGAGAAAAGAATTTAGCTTAAAGCGGATGAAAGTGGATGTCCCCGTGGTGAATTATCAGGTGTTGGATTCCGGCTATGGCTTGGTCACAATCAAAAATTTTCAGAATAAAGCTTACACCGAAACCAATGAGGCGGTAGAGGCATTATTGAAACAAAATGTAAAGGGAATTATTTTTGATGTGCGCTTTAATCCCGGCGGCGCGAAGAGCGAATTGGTTTCTATTTTGGACTATCTTTTGCCAGAAGGCGAGGTTTTCCGCAGCGAGACCCACGACGGACGCATAACAATCGATGAATCCGATAAAAACTGTGTAGAAATTCCCATGGCAGTGCTGGTCAATGGCGATTCCTATTCTGCGGCCGAGTATTTTGCGGCGGCTTTGCAGGAATATGAATGGGCTGTTGTTGTGGGTGAGAAAACTACGGGTAAGGGCTATTTTCAGCAGACTTTTAAGTTGAATGACGGTTCCGGAGTCAATCTGTCCACCGGAAAGTATTATACACCCAGCGGCCTCCACCTGGAGGGCGTTGGTATCACACCGGATGTGGTAGTTGAGCTGGACGATGAAATGTCAGAAAACTTGCTGGTGGGCCTGCTGTCTCCGGAACAGGACCCTCAAATTCAGGCGGCAATTTCTGCACTTGATTCACGGAAGAACCTTGACTAGAAGGTAAAAATCCTCTATAATTAGCTGGATAAGGTTAGAACCTATGTATGGAAAGGATTTGATTGCTATGGCAAAAGAATTTAAGTTGACCCCTGCCAGAGTGAAAGAGCTGGAGGAGGAACTGCAATATTTAAAGACCACCCGTATGCAGGAAGTGGTGGAGGACATTAAAGAAGCCCGGTCCCAGGGTGACTTGTCCGAAAACAGCGAATACGATGAGGCCAGAAACGAACAGGCAAAGCTGTTTGGACGCATCAATGAAATCGAAGACATTCTGGCACATGCTGTGCTGATCGAGGATGAAAATGAGTCCAATGGCCGTATCGGTCTGGGCTGCAAGGTGACAGTGGAAGATACCCGTGAAAACGAGGTTTTGGAGCTGCGGATCACCGGTTCTCAGGAGGCCAACCCCATGCAGGGCAAGCTTTCTGATGACTCTCCTCTGGGCAGAGTCCTGATCGGCAAGACTGCTGGGGAATCTGTAGTCATCGATTCCCTGGTGGGACGCACTGAATTTAAGATTCTGCGTGTCACAAGATAAATAGAGTTGAGAGGTTAATCATGGGAAAGTTTGTACCTGCGTCTGAAATGTCTATGAGCGATCAGGTCAAGATCCGTCGTGAGAAGCTTGAGCAGCTTCAAGCCGACGGGATGAACCCGTTCGCACAGACGAAGTTTGATTTTGATTCCTTTGCAAAGGATGTGAAGGAGAATTTTGAGAAGCTGGAGGGCGAGACTGTCCGGCTGGCAGGCCGTTTGATGAGCAAGCGCGGCATGGGGAAGGTTATTTTCTGCGACCTGCAGGACAGCTCCGGCCGTGTACAGCTCTACGTCCGAATGGACGAAATGGAGTCTGAGGAAAGCTATAATCGGTTTAAGAAGAATGACATCGGTGACATTGTCGGTGTAGAAGGCGATATGTTCCGTACGCAAAAAGGCGAGATTTCTGTACGGGTGAGAAAGGCTGTGCTGCTAAGCAAGTCTCTTCTGCCTATGCCTGAGAAATTCCACGGCCTTACCAATCGTGAGACCCGGTATCGCCAGCGCTATGTAGATCTGATTGTGAATCCTGAGGTCAAGGATACCTTTGTAAAGCGCAGTATGATTATGCGTGAGCTGCGGAACTTCCTGGATAACAGAGGCTTCCTGGAGGTGGACACCCCGATTCTGACACCTTTTGAGATCGGTGCTTCCGCTCGCCCCTTCATCACCCACCATAATACCCTGGATATGGACATGGTTCTGCGTATTGAAACAGAGCTGTACCTAAAGCGCCTGGTTGTGGGTGGTATGGACAAGGTCTACGAGGTAGGCCGTATCTTCCGAAACGAGGGCATGGACCCCAAGCACAATCCTGAATTTACCACCATTGAGCTGTATCAGGCCTATACGGACTACCACGGTATGATGGATTTGGTTGAAGATATGATGAAGACCGTGGCCATGAAGGTCTGCGGCAGCCTCACCATCCCTTATCAGGGCAATATGATTGACCTGAACCATTGGGAGCGCCTGACCATGGTTGAAGCGGTTAAGAAGTACTCCGGTGTTGATTTTGCTGCGATTTCTTCTGACGAAGAGGCCATTGCCGTGGCAAAGGAGCACCATGTGGAGCTGCCTGAGATTCCCAGCAAGGGTGCCATTCTGGCAGAGTTCTTCGATGCATTTGTAGAGGAAAAGCTGATTCAGCCCACGTTCATCTACGACTACCCCGTGGAAAACAGCCCTCTTGCTAAGCGCAAGCCCAATGATCCTGCATTCACCGAGCGGTTTGAGTATTTCATCAATGCGACTGAGTTTGGCAATGCATTCTCTGAGTTGAACGACCCCATTGACCAAAAGGGTCGCTTTGAACGTCAGGTAGCGGAGCGGAAGGCACTGGATCCCAACAGCAACGCACAGGTGGACTATGACTATGTGACAGCTTTGGAATATGGCCTTCCCCCTACGGGCGGCCTGGGCTTCGGCGTGGACCGCTTGGTAATGCTTTTGACCGATTCGGCCTCTATTCGTGACGTTCTGCTTTTCCCCACAATGAAACCCCTGGATGATGTAAAGAAGAAAAATGATGTACAGAATGCGGCTCCTGAAGCTGCTCCCGAAGTCAAAAATGATGTAAATGAAGCACCGATTGTGTCGGATGAGCCTATCGATTTCTCCAAGGTTGAAATTGAGCCTCTGTTTGCTGATTTCGTCGATTTTGATACCTTCGCAAAGTCCGACTTCCGTGCCGTTAAGGTTAAGGAATGCGAGGCTGTGAAGAAGTCCAAGAAGCTCTTAAAGTTCACTCTGGACGATGGTACAGGCGTTGATCGGGTCATTTTGAGCGGTATTCACGACACTTATGAGCCGGAAGAACTGGTCGGCAAGACTCTGATCGCCATTACCAACCTGCCTCCTCGCAAGATGATGGGTATTGATTCCTGCGGTATGATTATTTCCGCTGTCCATCATGAGGAAGGCGTTGAAAAGCTCCATTGCCTGATGGTTGATCCTCATATTCCGGCAGGTGCTAAGCTGTACTAATGATGTACCGTTTTGCCATTCAAAACGGGATGTTCCGTAATTCACGGAAACCATAAAAAACT